>JBFMCB010000001.1:0-75978 GCA_040754915.1 Chloroflexota bacterium
TAGCGGGGGTCGCCGAGGTGCCCTCCGAGCTGGAGGCCCTGAAGAAGGATCTGGAGGAGGAAAAGACCAAGTCGGCAAACTTCCTAGCCGGTTGGCAGCGGGCCCAGGCGGATTTCATCAACTATCGCCGTCGTGCCGAACAGGAAAGAAACGACCTGGTAAAATTCGCCAATGCCACCTTAGTGATGAAGCTGTTGTCGGTGTTGGACGATTTCGAACGGGCCTTTGCCACGGTTCCCAGAGAACTGCTTGGGCTCACCTGGATCGAGGGCATTGCGCTGATCGTGCGTAAGATGCGGGCTGTCCTGGAACAGGAGGGATTGACGCCCATTGAAGCCTTAGGCGCAGACTTTGACCCCCAACTGCATGAAGCGATAATTCACGAGGAAGGCTCCGACGAGCACGATGGCAAGGTGGTGGCAGAACTGCAAAAAGGCTACAAGTTTCAAGATAGAGTGATCAGGCCCACGTTGGCCAAGGTGGGCAAAAAACGCGAAAACACTGCCGACCAGGGCGAGCGCAGGGCTGAGCAATAGTCGGCAATCGTCTCGCATTTCGCAATTCGAGGAGGATTAAAATCATGGGCAAGATATTGGGAATAGACCTGGGAACCACTAACTCCTGCATGGCGGTCATGGAGGGCGGGGAACCGGTGGTCATCCCGAATGCCGAGGGGGGACGCATAACCCCCTCGGTGGTGGCCGTGACCAAGACTGGGGAACG
Organism: Chloroflexota bacterium; assembly: GCA_040754915.1. GTDB lineage: Bacteria > Chloroflexota > DTOL01 > DTOL01 > JACQYG01 > JACQYG01. Next base: position 724 of record JBFMCB010000001.1, read on the forward strand.
CCTGGTGGGCCAGGTGGCTAAACGGCAGGCGATCACCAACCCGGAGAATACCATCTTCTCCATCAAGCGTTTCATGGGGCGAAAATACAATGAGCCTTCGGTGCAATATGACAAGAAGTTGGTGCCATATAAGCTGAGCGAGGCCCCCAACGGCGATGTTCGCGTGTGGATGGGCGATCGACAGTATTCGCCACCGGAGATCTCGGCGATGATCCTGCAGAAGATGAAGCAGGATGCGGAGGCCTACCTGGGCGAGAGGATCACCCAGGCGGTGATCACTGTCCCGGCCTATTTTAATGACAGCCAGCGACAGGCCACTAAGGACGCCGGAAAGATCGCCGGGCTGGAGGTGCTGCGGATCATCAATGAGCCTACCGCCTCTTCGCTGGCCTACGGCCTGGACAAAAAGAAAGATGAGCGAATCGCCGTCTACGACCTGGGCGGGGGGACGTTCGATATCTCGATCTTGGAGCTGGGCGAGGGCGTCTTCGAGGTGAAATCGACCAACGGGGATACCCACCTGGGCGGGGACGACTTCGATCAGCGCATTATCGATTGGCTTTGCAACGAGTTCAAGCGAGAGCAGGGCATTGACCTGCGCCAGGACCGCATGGCCCTTCAGAGATTGAAAGAGGCGGCGGAGAAGGCCAAATGCGAGCTCTCCACGGTGATGCAGACCGAGGTCAATCTGCCTTTCATAACCGCCGATGCCAGTGGCCCCAAGCACCTGAACATCACGCTAACCCGCTCCAAGCTGGAGCAGTTGGTGCAGGAGCTGGTCGAAAAGACGGCCGGCCCCTGCGGCCAGGCCATGGAAGACGCCGCCGTCACCGCCAGGGACATCGACGAGGTGGTGCTGGTGGGCGGCCAGACCCGCATGCCAGCGGTGCAAGAGTTGGTGAAGCGGCTTTTTGGCAAGGAACCTCACAAAGGGGTCAACCCTGACGAGGTGGTGGCAGTGGGTGCTGCCATCCAAGCTGGTGTGCTGGGCGGTGAGGTGAAGGACGTCTTGCTCCTGGATATCACTCCGCTCACCCTGTCCATCGAGACCTTGGGCGGCGTGGCCACGCCGCTCATCTCGCGAAACACCACCATTCCCACTGCCAAAAGCCAGATCTTCTCCACCGCCTCGGACAACCAGCCTAGCGTGGAGATACACGTGGTTCAGGGGGAGCGGCCGCTGGCGGGGGAGAACCGTACCCTGGGCCGCTTTATCTTGGATGGTCTCCTGCCGGCCCCCCGAGGGGTGCCGCAGATCGAGGTGACCTTCGACATCGACGCCAATGGCATCCTGAACGTGTCGGCCAAGGACAAGGGCACCGGCCGGGAACAGCGCATCACCATCACGGCTTCCAGCGGCCTGGCCAAGGACGAGGTGGAGCGCATGGTGAAAGAGGCCGAGATGCACGCGGCTGAGGACGCCAAGAAGCGCGAGTCCATCGAGATCCGCAACCAGGCCGATTCCCTGGCCTATTCGGCGGAACGCACCCTACGGGAACATGGCGACAAGGTGCCCTCGGAGCTCAAGAGCCAGATCGAGGGCAAGATCGCCGCGGTGCGGTCTGCCCTCCAGGGGACTGACAGCCAGTACATCCAAAGGACCATGCAGGAGCTCTCCGAGGCCATGCAGAAGATCGGCGCTGCGGTATACGGCCAGCCGGGCCAGGCCGGGCCCGGGGGTCCGCCGCCGGGGGGTGCGCCCGGTCCTGGACCCAGCGAGGAGGGCACCGTGGAAGGCGAATTCAGGGAGGTTTAGATCAGAGGCTTCAGACGGGGTCAGGGCATATGCGCTCCTGGCCCCGTTCGTTTTTTGCCCAACACCCTTGACTGAGAATAGGTATTGGGGTAAACTGTAGCCTGCGCCGCAGCCGGCGCTTTGATCTTGAGAAGGCTGGGCTTTGATGGCATACAAACGAGATTACTATGAAATCCTGGGGGTGAGCAGGGGCGCCAGCGAGGATGACGTCAAGAAGGCCTTCCGACGCCTGGCCCGGCAATATCACCCAGACGTAAGCAAGGCCTCAGATGCTGAGGACCGCTTCAAAGAGATCAACGAGGCCTACGAGGTCCTGAGCGACCCCGACAAGCGCTCCACCTATGACCGCTTTGGACACGCTGGCCTTGAAGGCAGGCTGGGTGGCGGTGCCTATAGCCCCTTCGGGGACATCACGGACATCTTTGAAAGCTTCTTCGGCGGCATGGCGGGCGCCACCGCGCGCCGGGGTCCGCAGCGGGGCGCCGACCTGCGCTACAACCTGACTATAACCTTCGAGGAAGCGGTCTTTGGCTGTGAGAAAGACATTGAGGTGCCGCGATGGCAGACCTGCGGCACCTGCCGGGGCTCCGGCAGCGAGCCCGGAACCCAACCCGCGCGCTGCCCGCTATGCAACGGCACCGGCGAGGTGCGCCGGGTTCAACGATCGATCTTCGGCCAGTTCGTCAACGTGGCCCTGTGTGACCGGTGCCAGGGCGAGGGGAAGGTGATAACCAGCCCTTGTCCCGAATGTAGGGGCCGGCGACAGGTGCGGGTGACCAAGAAGATACGCGTCACGGTCCCGGCCGGTGTGGACAATGGCAATCAGATGCGATTGACCGGTGAGGGCGAGCCCGGGACATGGGGTGGCCCGCCGGGCAACCTCTATGTGGTCTTGTCCATCAAGAAGCACCGCTTGTTTCGGCGCGAGGGCAATGATATCCTCTACGATCTCAGGCTGAATTTCGCTCAAGCGGCCTTGGGCGATGAGGTGGCGGTGCCCACGGTGGATGGGCCAGTCAAGCTCAGCATTCCCCCGGGGACGCAACACGGCATGGTGTTCCTCCTGCGGGAAAAAGGCGTTCCCTACGTTCATTCCAGCCGACGAGGCGACCAGCAGGTCCACGTTCAGGTAGTAACCCCCACTGAACTGACCGAGGAGCAGAGAAGGCTATTTGCGGAGCTGGCAAAGACCTTTGGTCAGGAGGTCCTCCCCCAGGACGAACGGGGATTCTTCGACAAGGTCAAGGATGCCTTCGGTGTATAGCCGTGGTATGGGTTGAGGTGGCGGTGTCCGCCGATGCAGAGGCAGTGGAGGCCTTGGCCGGGCTCTTTCGCGATTTTTGCCATGGAGGCGTAGCCATTGAGCCCACGGTCCAGCCCCTGGCCGAGGGAGGCGTGGTGGTGGACCCGGCGCAACCGGTAGCGGTGAGGGGATACATTCCGGCCGACGGGAAGGAAAGAACGAAACTCCGCCAACTGAAAACCGCCACCGATCATTTGAGTTTCGTGCGCCCGATCTCCCGGCTGCGCACCCGGCGAGTGGCCGAGGACGATTGGGCCCACGCCTGGAAAGAGCACTATCAAGTGCTTCACCTGGGGAGAAGCCTGGTCATTGTCCCCGTTTGGCGAAGGTATAACCCCGGCGTGGGAGAGCTGTTGATCTATCTGGACCCGGGCATGGCCTTCGGCACCGGCCTTCACCCCACCACCACCATGTGCCTGGTGGAGCTGGAGAAACGCGTAACCGCCGGGGCCAAGGTGTTGGACCTGGGCACGGGCTCCGGCATCCTGGCCATAGCTGCCGCCCGGTTGGGAGCCCGCGGCGTACTCGCCCTGGACATCGACCCCGTGGCGGCCTCGGCAGCCCGAAGTAACGTGGAGCTCAATCGGCTCCAGGGCATCGTTCAGGTGGTCCAGGGCACCATCAGCTCAAGCGGGCAAATAACGCCGGACCCTAGCATCCTGGGCCCCACTGCCCTTCCTCCATTTGACCTGGTAGTCGCCAACATCATCGCCGGGGTTATCGTGGAGATGGCGCCCGGTCTCGCTGCCGTGCTGGCGAGGGAAGGGATGCTCCTGGCCTCTGGCATCATCGCCGAGAGAGAGCAGGAGGTTTGCCGGGCCCTCCAAGAGGCGGGCTTCGCGATAAGCGAATCGCTTCACCAAGGCGACTGGGTTACCCTGGTCAGTAGCCGATGACGCACCGGTTTTTCGTGCCGGCGGAGTGGCTCCGCGGCGATCCCATTGACATTGCGGGCGGCTTGGCGCATCGAATCGCCGACGTCTTGCGCCTGCGACCGGGTGAGCAGATAGTGCTGCTGGACAACTCCGGCTGGGAATATCGGGTTGAGCTGGTCCGCGTGGCTTCCCTCCAGGCGACGGGGATTATTCGGGGCAAATCCCTGGCCACCCAGGAGCCTCGCACCAAGATCACCCTGTACCAAGCCTTGCTCAAGGGCGACCATTTTGAGTACGTGCTGCAAAAGGGCACGGAATTGGGCGTCATCGAATTCGTTCCATTGATCTGCGACCGCTGCGTGGTGGCAACCATGAGCCAGGCGTCGGCCAAGCTGGCCCGCTACCAGCGCATCATCCTGGAGGCGGCAGAACAGTGCGGCCGCGCCAAGTTTCCGGCCTTAAGACCGGCGATCCTTTTCCGGCAGGCTTGCGAGCAGAACGCCGGCAGGGGATTATCGCTCATCCCGTGGGAGGGAGAAAGGGTTCAAAGCCTTAAGGGGATCATTGGCGAAAGGGCGGTCTCGGCTAGCAAACAGGCCAGGGAAGGAGAGGGTAGCGTCTCCAGGCCCGGCCTACGGCCCAGGCCCTTTTCTGTGAGCCTGTTCATCGGGCCGGAGGGGGGCTTTTCCCCGGAGGAGGTTAGTTGGGCTCAGCGCTACGGTATAGTTCCTGTGACTTTGGGGCCCAGGATCCTTCGGGCAGAGACGGCTGGGCTGGCGGCCACGGCGGCCATACTCTATGAATTCGGCGACCTGGGAGGCTGAGAGATGGCCCAAATCGGCAAGTGCCGCCTGATCGTGAACCCGGTTTCGGCCAATGGTGCCACGGCAAAGAAATGGCCTCGCATCAGAGCGCTCCTGGAAAGACAAGGCCTGTGGTTCGACCACTGCTTCACCGAACGGCCCGGCCATGCCGTGGAACTGGCGCGACGAGCAGTTGAAGATGGCTGCCAACTGGTGGTGGCGGTAGGAGGAGATGGCACGGTCAATGAGGTAACAAACGGCCTGGTGGGAAGCCAGGGGGAGATACCAACCGGGATTGTATTGGGGATGATACCCACGGGCACCGGCGCGGATTTTGGGCGAACATTCGGCATCCCGCGTGACTACGAACAAGCGTGTCAGCACCTGGTGGGCGAAACCACCAGGACCATTGACCTCGGCGTGATCGGTTACTCCAACGCGGCCGGCCCAGTGCACCGCTATTACGTGAATGTGGCAGGGTCGGGATTTGACGGCGAGGTCGCCGAGCGAGTCAATCGCAGCTCGAAGGCCTTGGGTGGCACTATTCCCTATTTGTCATGCCTGGTGGTCACGCTGATCGCCTACAAAAACAAGATGATTGAAATAATCCATGATGGTCAAAAGTCAACGCGCCGAGCCAACAGCTTGATTGTTTGTAATGGCCGCTATTTCGGCGGCGGCATGTTCATCGCGCCTAATGCTGATCCATCGGATGGGTTCTTAGATGTAGTGGTCATCGGCGACACCGGCCGCCTGGAATTCCTACAGGCCGTCCCTCGCGTCTACAAAGGCACTCATCTGACGCATCCCAAAGTGGAATCCTTTCGCGCTCGAGAGATTAGGATAGAGACCCGGGAACGGATGATAATCCAGGCCGATGGAGAGCTTTTGGGCCAGGCGCCGGCCACGTTTTCGCTGATTCCTCGGGGCCTGGTGGTCAAGGTATAGCTCGCACCAACCTGGGCGATCGTCGCCTTGAAGCTCCTGGTGGATGTTGCGCCACCCCACAAAATGTAGAGAATGGAGGTAAAAATGCCAGCAGTTCCCGCTTTCATGTTAAAAAAGCTGTTCGTGAAGGGCAGCCTGAAGAACAATCTGGAGGGCTTTGAGTTTCAGTTGAAGAACGTCCTGGCCCCCGGCACTATTACCGGCGTCCTTCCATTAGTGGTGGACGACCAGGCCTACCAGGCGGAGAGTCTTTACATAATACAAAGCGAGGAGCGAAGGGCCGCCAATCAGATCGGCAAGGAGCAGCCCTTCTCTTTTGCCCTCAACTCCCAGCTTACCATGGCCGTGAGGGGCCCTCAGCTCCCACCCGGCGCCCACCGCATTGTGATCGACGTGATCACCAAGGAGGCCGGTGAGCTCAAATGGGACGTGACCGAAACGCTTTGAGCGTCAAGCGGGCGCTTCGGTGCTGATCCGCAAGTACATCTGGGTCATAGCGTGCGAACTCACCTTTCTGGCAGTGGCCCTATCTTCAGCCGCGTGGGCCTGGCGTTGGCTGGAGTCGGTGGGCGACTACCGGCCTCCTCTGCGCAGTCGGCCCTCCTTGCAAGGGGCTACCACCCCCGCCGTTCAACAGGTGGTACTGGTGGTGTTGGACGGATACGAACCCAAGGTAGCTGAGGCTGCAGGCTTCTTGCCCGACTGGCCAGCGAAGGGTGGTGCTTGTCGCCTGAGTTATCGGTACGGCGCAGGCTATTTTCCTCCCTGGCTTCCTCTGGTCACCGGTGCTACGGTCGAGTTTGGCGGTGCCGGCAATTGGAAAGGCGTTCTGAAGAGCGGGCTCCCGGGGCCCTTTGGTTATAGCCTCCCGGGTGGCCCGGGCCGGGCTCGGTCTGAGGAAAGGTTCCAGCCAACCACTATCTTGAAGGCCGCCAAGAGTGCCGGTTACCTGACTGCGTTCGTGGGGCCTCCGGAGTGGGCCGCTTTCCTTCCTGCGGAGGACGTGACGGCTAGAAATACCATAGCCGCCTCGAGCCCCCTGGACGCTTTCACGCGGGCCGGGCTTGCTGCCCTGACCGACCTGAAACCCAACCTCCTCTTAACTGCATTGCCCTATCCTGCATCGTATGGCGTTAGCTCGTCGCCGGCATCCAATGTCGGCCCGGCTGAGAGCGTGGGTGCTTATCTTCGAGCCTTGTATGACGCGTTGGATCCGGCGAACGCTGTTTTAGTGGTGATAACTATTCCACCAATGATACAACCTGGATGGCGGAACCAAGAGGGCAGGCTATTCCTGGCGGGCGAGAAGGTTCGAGTCGGGGAACATCCCGACATGAGGCTGGAGGATGTGGCGGCTGCGGTCATTGCCTTGCTGGGGACGCCAGTGCCGGAAGGTGCTACCGGCTCGGTTCCGTGGCACTTGCTGGCGTTGGACGAACGCAGCAAAGCGGTGAAACAGTTGGCCTTTGCTGCCCAACGGGTGGCACTGGCAGATGCATACCTTTTTAGCCTGAAGATGGGAACGTCGGAGGAGCATGTGGTAAACGATCTGGCCATGTCCAGGAGTGCGCTGAACGTTGGAAATCTGACCGGTGCTTACCGTCTGGCCACCAACGCCATGGCACAAGCTGACTTGGCCATTGCTAAGGCCAAGGCAGCTAAATTGCAGAAAGACCGTTGGAGGAGGACACCACTCGTGGCTCTGGCGCTGGTGCCACTCGTGCTAGCCATGCTCGGTGTACTGGCGGTCGTGTTGAATCGATACCGGCCGATACGCGCCCTTCGTCTCTTTCCCCCCTTCGCTCTTTGGCTGGACTCGTCGCCAGGCAGGTTTGCGGTGGCCTTGGCTGGGTTTGGCGCGGCAATCACGGCTGGCTTTCTGGCAATCCAACCGGGCTCTTCTGTTTACTGGCAGCCGGGAGGCTGGCCAACGGCCGCCCTGGAGCGTATGCTGGGCGTGTCTTCTTGGTCACTGATCCTGCCATCGCTGGCCCTGGGGTTCTACCTGTTCAGAGAAAGGGTCGAACCGGGAGAGTTTTTTCGCCTGGGGCTGCTCCTCTCTGCCTGGCTGATCTACCTGGAACTGGTGCCGCTGCTGCTCTTATACTGGCACGACGGTCTGAGGCTGACCTGGTACATCCCGGACGCCTGGGTGTTATGGTTGTGGCCGACGGCGCTCTCACTCTTGTTCGCTTCGGCGGCCGCTGCTGTCGTTGTTCCGCCGGTCGTGGCCGCTTTCTATGCCCTGGCCTGGTCATCAAATAGCGACAACCGGAAGCTGTAACGTTCTGCTAGGCACTTTCGTTATAATGGGTGAAGGCTGCCCCTTCACCTCAAAGGTAGAGGGCATGCCGGAGGAAGTTGAGCTGGTGCGCCGGGCCGTGCGGCGCGAGGCGGAAGCCTTTGCCCGGCTCTACGAGCTGCATTTGGACGAGGTATTCCGCTACGTTTACTATAAGACCGGGGATACAGCGGAGGCCGAGGACCTGACGGAGCAGGTTTTCCTGAAAGCCTGGGAATCCATCGATCGCTTCCAGTGGCGGGGGACCCCTTTCAGGGCCTGGCTGTTGCGTCTGGCCCACAATCTGGTAGTTGACCGCTGGCGAGGTCGAAGGGAAACGCTGTCCTTAAATGATGTTCAATCCGCGCCTACGCCTGGTCCGGAGGGCCAGGCCTACAAGACACTGGAGGCTCAGGAGCTGCGGCAGGTGCTCCTTAGCCTTTCGCCGGAGCAGCAGCAGGTCCTCATCCTGCGTTTTGTGGAGGACTTGAGCTACCAGGAGATCGCCTCGATCATGGGCAAATCCGAAGGCGCTCTCCGGGTGATCCAGCACCGGGCTTTGGCCAATTTGCGAAAGGCCATGGCTGAGAGTTAGCGCGCGTCAAAGCATGGGCGAATAGATGAAAGCAATCGAACGCGCATTGTGGGACTGCCTGATCGAGATTCAAGACAAAGGCCGCTCGGTGGAGGAGTGCCTGGCTCGCTATCCTGAACTGGCCGACGAACTGGCTCCGCTGGTGCACACGGCCACTATGGTGCATCAGGTGCCGCATCCTGAGCCCTCGCCCGGGTTCCGAAGTGGGGCCAGCGTCAGGCTCTTGAACCGGATTCAGGCCTGGGAGACGGCACGTTCCTCCCCAGGCGGTGCCATGCGGTGGTTCCCGTGGCTGGCCCGGCGGCGCTCCTGGGCGGTGACGTGGTTGGCTCGGGCCATGATCGCCATGATGTGTGCGGCCCTCTTCGGCGGCGGCGTGGTATTGGCGGCCAGGGAGAGCCTGCCGGATAGCCCCCTTTACGGGACTAAGCTGGTCATGGAGCGGGTACAGCTCAGGCTGGCAGTCACCGAGGGGACCAGGGCCACGCTGCTCATGGGGTTTGCCGATGAGCGCGTGAGGGAGATGCAGGCCCTGGCGGCCAAGGGCAAGGGTCGGGAGGCAGCCCAACTGGCGGTCCAGTATGCGAAGGACGTGACGCAGGTGCAGAAGTCAATTGAAAGCGGCCCGGAGGGGAACGGGAAGGCCCTGGAACTACTCCTGCGGTTTGATGCTCAGGTAAGACGGCATGAGGGTGCTTTGGACCGGGTGCGGCAGCAGGTGCCCGAGGAGGAGCGGCCCGCCATCAACGAAGCCCTGGAGGCCTCCCGGCGTGGCCAGGCCAAGGCCCGGGAGGCCATAGAGAAGCGAAAATCGCCTCCCGGCCAGGAGAAAAGGGAGACACCTCCACCGGGCAAGGATCAGCCACCCGGACAGAGGAAATGGAGCTCATCGAATAGGGAGCGTGGTCACCTCACCGTTATGAGTTCCGTGAACACCTGCCGCCCTACCGCTAGCGTTATGCTCTCGATTTGATACCTCTGGCGAAACATATCTAAAGGCTGCGTTTCCAATAACTCGTAGCTGTGGTCGCCAAGCATCCGGCTGTTGCCCGCCAGCGCCCGGGCCCGACGCTTTGAGGGCTGCCTCACGCCCAAGGCGGGCATGACCTTTGCCTGCCGTAGCTTCCCCGTCTGGGCCAGGGCCCCTTGCACTATAGAACTGGAGAGGCAACCGGTCTTGCACCGGCGTAGACTTTTGATCCAAAATAGGGTACAATCTCCGCCGGACCCTGGCTGGTGAATCTTCTTCTCATGGCAGAGGAGCCATTGTCAATCAACCTCCCACAGTGGCGTTTGCTGCGCACCGCCCCCCGGCAGGGTGCCTGGAATATGGCGGTTGACGAGGCGCTATCCCTGCTGGTAGCGGAGGGCCGGGCGCCATTTACCTTTCGGCTCTATCGCTGGCAGCCTCCCTGTCTTTCTCTGGGATATTTTCAGGAGATAGGCCGGGTGAACCTGGAGGCCTGTGCTCGACGAGGTGTCGACGTAGTGCGGCGACCCACCGGTGGGAAGGCTATCTTGCACGATCGTGAGCTGACCTATAGCCTCGTGGTAGCCGAGAGCGAGCCTCAGGTCGCAGGCTCAGTGGTGGAGTCCTATCGCAAGATCAGCGCGGGGCTCGTTGCCGGGCTCCGCAGGCTGGGAATCTTAGTTGAGCTGGGGCTGGCCCAGCCTAACCCCTCCAATAGTGGAGGCGGGTCCCTCTGCTTCGAAACCCCGTCAGACCATGAACTCGTGGCGGCAGGCAAGAAGATCGTCGGCAGCGCCCAGATGCGCCGCAACGGCGTAATCTTACAACATGGCTCCATCCCTCTGGACTTTGCTGCCGCTCGATTACTCGAGCTGTTCAACTATCCAGCCCAGGAGCGTGCCAGTTTGGAGATACTACGCCAGCGCGCCACCTCCCTCAATGAGATACTGGGACGGCCGGTGGGCGTGGCCGAGGTCGAGGCAGCCCTGGTGGCAGGTTTCCAGGAAGCCCTGGGCGTGAGTCTGTTCCCGGGAGACCTTCAGCCCGATGAATTGAAGCTGGCCGATGAACTGGTCCAATGCCGGTATAGCACCCGGGATTGGCTTCATCGGAGGTAGGCACGGATGAGCCTGAGTCCGTTTGTTCCATGGCGCCTGACCAGAATCATCGCGGGGCAGGCTTCAACTGTTCACGGAAGCGTCGTGGCCGAAGAGCCGCTGGAGATACAGCTCAATGGAGAGCCCGTAGCGGTTCTGATGCGTCTTCCGGGAGATGAAAAGGCGCTGGCCATCGGATTTTGTATCACTGAGGGATTGATCGCCCACTACGCGGACATTCGACTGGTCTTTCATTGCGGCAGTGCCACGGAGGGCGAGAGCGTGCCCGGTGAGGACTCCGCGAACCGCGTGCGCATCGTGGCCGACCGGACCGCGCCTGATCCGGCGGCAAAGCTCCTGAGGCTGATTCGATCGGGGTGCGGTGGGATCGAGGTGACTGAAGTTGCGGCGGACATCCCGGCAGTGAGCAGTGACCTCCATGTTTCCCCTGATGTGCTGTGGGCCTTGCCCAAGACGATGGCCGCGTCCCAACGCTCCTACCGGGCGGCGGGAGGCGTACACGCCGCAGCGGTCTTCGACTCCGAGGGTCGCCTGGTGGTGGTTAAGGAGGACATCGGCCGCCACAATGCTGCGGATAAGGCCATCGGCGAGTGCATCATTCAGGGGGTGGGGCTCCAAGACAAGATCATGCTTATCACTGGCCGCGCCAGCCACGAAATGGTGATGAAGGCCGCCCGGGTCGGGATGCCGGTGCTGGTTTCTCTATCGTCCCCCACATCATTGGCCCTGCAGATGGCCGAGCGGCTCAATTGCACTACCATCGGCTATCTCCGGGGGCACCGCATGAGCGTGTACACCCATCCGTGGCGGGTGGCAGAGTCTCCCTCTAAATAGTCCGGTGCCTGGCCGTGCTCAGGTCGGCGTTCACCCGGTTGAGATAGAGAATATCCATGAAGAAGGCCTCCTACCTGGGTATCCTCGTCCTGCCACTGGCGCTTTCCCTCCTCTTGTGGTCTAACCCTCGCAACTCCCTGGCCATTGCTCCTTCATTGGCCTCAGGTAGTGCCAGGATCCCGGTATTCTTCCTGGGCAGGGAAGGCAGTGTAAGAAGGGCCCTCTCCATATCTCCAGAGGTCAGCCTGGTTTCCCAGCCCTCTGATGTCAGGGCGGTGGTGATCGACAACGACCTGCTGGAGGAGGCCCAGGCACGGAGGCTGAACACAACCGTCCAGGCTGGCACAGGGATGGTGATCTTCCTGGGAAACCAGATCACCTCGTCCATGCTGGAGGCGTTGCTGGGAACCCCTGTGTCCCTGGAGCCGCGCTCTCAGGTGGAAAGCATTGTGGCCAACAAGGCCTTGGCCGATGCGCTCCTGAGCCAGATCACCTGGAACTCGGCCCCCCAGGTCCGCGAGAGGTCCGTACCGAGGTTTCGAGAGCTGCAGCCGCAGGCCCTGGTGCAAACCTACAAGGTGACCGACGCGGAGCCGGTGATCATGCGTTTCGTCGTGGGAAAAGGGACCGTCTACCTGCTCACCCCCTGGCTCTCCGAGAGGGCCAACGTACACCTGCAGCAGTGGCCGTATTTTAACTACCTGGTGTATCACCTCACCGCCCGGGCCGCTGGTGACGAGGCCATGTCCTTTGCCGATTACCCGGTTTCGCCGGTCCCCCATTCCAACGAAAAGCTATTTCTGGTTTTCACACTGGTTCTAATGATCAGTACTACGGTGGGCGTTTTCATTGTCGTTCGTCGGTATAGTCTGAGACACCCGGAGAAGCTGCAACAGATCGTGGTCAACGGTGAGGGATACCAACAAGCGGAGACGGCCGAGTGGGAGGAGATAGGCTTCCACCGTCCCCTGGCCGGCTTTTTGCTCCTGCTGGCCATGGGGCTTGTGCTGTTCATCCCGCTGATGGTCTATCAGAGCATCGTCTTACCCCGGTTTCTTTTGCCCTCGGCCCAGGCCATCGGCATCACCTGGGCCGTCCCCCGCTTTTTCGAGCTCTTCTGGGTGCTGTTTGATTGGGGCACCAGCATCGCGCTGATCAAGTACTTCGCCGAATACCGTGTGGATCAGCCCGAGCGCGGCATCAAGTACGTCCAGCTCTTCGTCTGGTGGCAGGCCATCACCGGTACCATCCAGTTAAGTTGGGTGGCCCTTCTGGCCGCCTTCGTAGTGCCCAACACCGCCTACGCCTATCTTTCCTACTACTTTGTGATTCACGCCATCATCCAGTTTCCTGGTTTCTTGCGGGTTTACCAGTACGTATTGCGGGCCTTCCAACGGCTGGACTACGATCAGATCTTGAACATCCTGGCGACCTTGGCCCCCGTAGTTGTCCAGACCGCTACCGTGTGGTTTATGGTCCGCTGGGGTATGGGCAACCCGGTCTTTGGGGAGGCCATGGGCGGGGTCTTCGGCGTGGGTTTGAGCCTGTACCTGATCGAGGTGAGCGTCTTCCTGGTGGGTTTTTGGCTGTACAGGCGCCTCGGCTACGGTGCCAGCGTGATCTTCCTGGCCCACTTCGACTGGGAGACGCTGAAAAGGGCCCTGAGGTTCGGGTTCGCGGTAACCGTGGCCGGGATATTCGGCTCCCTGGGCTGGGCCGTCCAGATAGTCTTGATGGAACGTTACCTGGTGAATTACTCCGAGGTGATGGGGAACTGGAACGTGGCCTTTGGGCTCATCCTGGCTTTCGCCGCGTTGGGCGGGCTCTACCAGGGGATGATGCCGGGCATCTCTGAATCCTTCAGCCACAAGCGCCAGGAGTTGACGGCCTACTACGTAGCCCAGGGCTTCAAGTACGGGGGTTGGTTCAGTGGCTGGATCGGCGGCGCTCTCCTGGCGGTCTGCGACCGTTTCATCTTGGGCTCCCTCGGTAGCGAGTGGGCCAGGGCCGCGGAGATCGTGGGGGTATTGATCGTCTGGGGGGCAGTGCAGTACCCGGCCTGGTTTGCCGACCGGGTCCAGGAAGGCACGGGCAAGCCTTACCTCATGGCACTTCTCCTGATCATGGAACAGACCCTGCGCATCGTCCTCATGTTTGTGTTCGTCCCCACACTTCAGCTCTGGGGTCTCATCCTGGCCTATTTGATCGCCCTGCCGACGAAGGATGTGGTCGCCTGGCTGGTGAACTGGAAGCTCATCATCAGGCCCCGGATCTACTGGTGGCAGTCTTTCGTGGCTCCGCTCCTGGCAGCGGCGGTTACGTACCTGGCCCTGCGGTCCTTGGGGGACCTGCTCTGGCGTAGCGACATCGTCGCGAGCATGCTCCTCTTCTTCATCGCCATCCTGCCCTCTTTACCTTTCTTCTGTTTCTTCAATGGCCTCTTCGGTGGGTGGGAGGACCACGGGCTCCTGGAGCTGAGAAAGGCCGCCTCCATGAGCAGCTTCGCCCGGCCTTTTTCCTGGATGATCTACTGGTCTACGTACTGGGGGGCCAGGATATCGCCCCTGCACAACCGTTTTCCGATGGTGGTTTCCCCAGCCCTGGCCGAGGCCCGCTCCCTTACCAAGGAGAAGGTCTCTCTGGTGGGGCGGCCTCTGCCGGCCCAGCACGGGTCCTGAAACCTGATATTAGATGTTTCGGTATATATTATGTTGCTAACATTTTCCGGCAGATTGTGCTATAATTAACAACTTAGTAAACAGGAGGAGGTTTTAGGTGTTCAAGATCGTGGCCAGAGAAGACCTAGCGCCGGGTTTGGAACAGTTCGTCATTGCCGCGCCAGCGGTGGCCAGAAAGGCCCGGGCCGGCCAGTTCGTCGTGATAAGGGTGGACGAGTATGGCGAAAGGGTGCCTCTCACCATCGCCGACTGGGACGAAACGCAAGGCACGGTGACGATCGTTTCCCAGGAGGTGGGCGTTACCACCCGGAAGCTCGGCCGGCTTGGGGCCGGCGATTCGGTGCTGGACTTCATTGGCCCCCTGGGGCTGCCCAGCGAGGCGGAGCACTTCGGAGACGTGGTGGTCGTCGGCGGGGGCGTGGGCATCGCCGTGGCATACCCGGTGGCACGGGCCATGAAGGCCAACGGCAATCACGTCATCTCGATCATCGGCGCTCGTTGTCAAAACCTGATCTTCTGGGAAGATAGAGTTCGCGCGGTGAGCGATGAGGTCATTGTCACCACCGACGATGGTTCCTACGGCCGCAAGGCGCTCGTGACCCAACCGCTGAAGGAGCTCCTGGAGATCGGCAGAGCGATAGATCGTGTCATTGCCATTGGGCCCTCGATCATGATGAAGTTCGTGGCCAAGACCACAGAGCCCTTTGGCGTCAAGACCATCGTCAGCATCAACTCGATCATGGTGGATGGCACCGGCATGTGCGGCGCCTGTCGCATTAGCGTTGGCGGCCAAACCAAGTTCGCTTGTGTGGACGGGCCGGATTTCGACGGCCATCTGGTGGATTGGGAACTCTTGATGGCCCGGCAACGCATCTATCACGACGAAGAGAAGCGTGCCCTGGAGCTATTCCAGGAGAAGTGCCAATCGTGCCGTGAGGAGGAACGGCGTGTCGCAGCCCATCGACCAGACAAAATTGCTACCGCGGTGCGCGTGTAGGAAAGGATGAATCAATGCCAGTCAATCTTGAACGGCAGCCAATGCCCCATCAGAAGCCCCAGGTACGGGCGCGCAATTTCGAAGAGGTAGCCCTAGGCTATACCTGGGAGATGGCCATGGCCGAGGCGGCGCGCTGCCTGCAGTGCAAGAAGCCTTTCTGCCGTCAGGGGTGCCCGGTGGAAGTGGAGATCCCGAGCTTTATCAAGCTCCTCAGAGAGGCTGACATGCTGGCCGCGGTGGCGGCCCTGAAGAGCAAAAATAACCTGCCAGGCATCTGCGGCCGGGTTTGTCCCCAGGAGACCCAGTGTGAGGAGCTGTGCGTCCTGAATAAGAAAGGTGCGCCGGTGGCCATCGGCCGGCTGGAACGTTTTGTGGCCGATTGGGAGCTGGCTAACGGGGTCAAGGAGCCGGAGGCCCCGCCCTCCACCGGCAAACGAGTAGCAGTGGTGGGGTCTGGCCCGGCCGGCGTCACTGCGGCGGCAGACCTGGCCCGCCTGGGACACCGGGTCACCGTCTTCGAGGCCCTGCACGTGCCCGGCGGGGTGCTCATGTATGGCATCCCGGAGTTCAGGTTGCCCAAGCGCATCGTCCAGGTCGAACTGGACTACGTACGTAAGCTGGGGGTGGACATCGTCGTGGATTCGGTGATCGGGAGGATAAACACGGTGGACGAACTCCTGGCCGACGGCTTCCATGCAGTATTCCTGGGCACAGGGGCCGGCCTCCCTCAATTCCTGGGGATCCCTGGCGAGAACGCCAACGGCGTCTACTCGGCTAACGAGTTTTTGACCAGGACCAACCTGATGAAGGCATACCTCTTCCCGGAGTACGACACCCCCATCAAGGTTGGGAAGAAGGTCGCGGTGGTGGGCGGTGGCAACGTGGCCATGGATGCCGCCCGCTGCGCTCTGCGCCTGGGAGCAGACCAGGTGACCATCGTCTATCGGCGGTCCCGGGCCGAGATGCCGGCCCGCCGCGAAGAGGTGGAGAATGCCGAGGAGGAAGGCATTGTCTTCAAACTGCTAACCAATCCCGTGCGCATCCATTCCAACGAGAACGGCTGGGTGACCGGCATGGAGTGTTTGGAGATGGAACTGGGAGAGCCCGATTCCAGCGGCCGGAGACGGCCCATTCCCAAACCGGGCTCAGAGTTCGTGCTGGAGTGCGATGTGGTGGTCATCGCCATCGGCACCAGCCCCAACCCCTTGGTGCCCCGGACCACCAAGGGCCTGGAGACCACCAGGCACGGTACAGTGGTGGCCGATGAGATCACCGGCGCCACCACCAAACCTCGGGTTTGGGCCGGGGGCGACGTGGTGACCGGCGCCGCCACGGTCATCAGCGCCATGGGCGCGGGCAAGCGGGCGGCGGCATCCATCGATGCCTTCCTGAGGTCAGACTGAGCGTAAGGAACGCGAGTACGCGTTTATCTCAGCCTGAGCCGATGAACGTAGTTGACAGAAGGGACGGCACAGCCCTCACGTGCACGCTCACAGTCAAGGTCATCCCTCGATCCGGTCGCGACGAGATCGTCGGCCTGAAAGCTGATGGCGCTTGGAGAATCCGCCTAAAAGCCCCACCGGTGGAGGGCCGTGCCAACGAGGCCCTGGTCAGTTTTCTTGCTGATAGTCTAGGCGTGGCGAAGGACCAATTGGAGATCGTAGCCGGACACGCCGGGCGCCGCAAGCTCCTCCGCCTGACCGGTCTGGCCGCCAGTGAAGCGGGGGGGCGGCTCGCCGCGTTCCAGCGGTCTTGACAAATCTGCTATAATGGATACATCGAGTCCAGTATTCCCAGGCCTCGATCCGCGCTATGGTAGCGCGGTATCGAGCACAGACGTCGGGACAGCGCTGCCCCTCGCAACGCAGCCTCTGTGCTTAGCCGCCTTTGATTCGCCGATCTCCCATGCTCCAATAGTCTGGCACTAGGTTGGGCCAGGCGTCTGAAAATATAGCGGGGCCGTGAGACTTTTCATCGAGGCTCTGAGGAGCAGTGTCTACGAAAGGAGGGCTTAGCCGCAAAGATAGAAAGGGAACACATAGCCAGGACGCCAGCTTTGACCATTCGAAGTTTTTAGAGAAAGCCAGACTGGAGGGTACAATGCTGTTGGATAATCGAAGGAAAGTTGTTCTAGGTACTATCGTGACCCTTATAGTAGCGCTGTCGCTCCTGGCGTGCTCCTTCGGGGCGGCGCCGACAGCACCCACCGCTACCCCATCGGCCGCCAAGCCCACGCTGCCGTCTGCAGCCACCCCTGTGCCGCCGACGCCTACGCCGGCACCTAAGCTATTCGGTGACCTTTGGACAGAGGCCCTGAATAAGGCCAAGACGGCCACCAAGTACCGGATGGCTATGTCGTTTATCATTGGAGCGACTGAAAAGGGACAGTTCAAGGAACAACCGTTCATCGTGATGGAAGGCATAGTCGTTGACAAAGATTCTCAGCAAACCTTCACCGGCGGTTTGCTGAACGAGCTTTTGGGTGGCGCGAAGATCGAGATGGTCCAGGTTGGCGGCAAGTCGTACATGAAGGGCATGCAGATGTTCGGCATGACCGATCCGAACAAGTGGTACATCATGCCGGATACTTCGCAGTCCAAGCCGCCGGTCGAACCCGACGACATGTTTAACATGGCCGGTCAAGACCTGAAAGGGTCTAAGCAAGTTGGCACGGAGACGTTGGATGGCCAGGCGTGCCAGGTCTGGGCGTGGGACATGAAGTCCATCACGGCGCTGACCGGCTTCCTCGTCAGCCCGGAAGCGAAAGGTGAATTTAGTGCCCTTGACAAGGCCGAGGTCAAATCGTGGCTCTGCGCCGATGGCTATGTCCACCAAGTCGCGATGGAAATCGCCGGACACGACGCCAAGGACCCCACCGCGAAGGGCTCCATGAAGATCAAGACGCGCATGTGGGACTTCAACAACCCAACGCTTTCGGTCAAGGCTCCGGAAGGTGCGGTGCCTTTCGCCCCGTAGTCAGAAGCGAAAACAAGTAGGGCAGGGGGAACCCTGCCCTACTGCGTCAATGGCGGCTATTCATCGTCCTCAATACATTGTTAAGTTCACCCTCGTGCCCTTGCCCTCACCCGCGCTTCAGGGAATAGTCCAATATCCCGGCGACGATAAATACCAACCCCCTTCACCGCTTGTTGGTTATGAGGCGGCACTTCCATGCCGGGCTGGAGATCTCTAGAAGTGCAGCCGAAAAGCCGTTTTTACCGCAGAGCCCGCTGCCTGTGTCCCGGAGTGCAACTCCGGGACGAGCGCAGAGATAGAAGAAAGATCCTTGCGAGCTCTGATGTCCCGGAGTTCAACTCCGGGACATCACGTGGGGTTCTCGGCCGCATCTCTAGGACCGGCTAGATAGGGGAGATCAAGGCGCCCAAGTGATAGTTGGGAACAGAGTGAGAGCGAAGCGGGGAAGGATGGTGGAAATCCTTCCCCGCTTTCTTTTCGTGTTTCCTGTCACCTTCTCTTTCTCCCATGGCTGGGGCTTTTCAACAACCAGAACCAAACCAGGGAGGCCGATAAAACCAGGCCAATGAGCATTGCATACAGGAGCACCTCAGTAGTGGGATCACGTTCGCCCGGCGTGGCCGCTAACGTAGGTATCCCGGTGGCTGGTTTGGTGGCGGCCAGGGCTGGTAACACGGTCGCCGTGGCTGCTGCCGAGGGCGTAGCTGCGGGCCAGGACAGCCCCTTAAGCCAGGGATAAGTAAAGTATCTGGTGAAGAGCGGCCTCAAGTCCACCTCGCTCTGCCTTTGTGCCTGAGCGAAGAAACTCTGGGGGGTGGCGATGTCATAGGAGAAGTCGTTGACATAATCGCGTAGCAGCCTGAAATATGCTTCGTCGCCCAGGCTATCACGTAGCTCCTCCAGGAACAAGGCCCCTCGGCGGTAGACCATGGCGAAATAGTAGAGCTCATCATCGTAGTCATAGATCGAAGTATTGACTGGCCTATCGCCTTTCTCCAGGTGATATTTCTCGTATCCGTCGTTAACCCGGGAGCTCCAAAGGCTGGGGAAGGCCGTGGGATAATCTTG
Source organism: Chloroflexota bacterium (assembly GCA_040754915.1). GTDB lineage: Bacteria > Chloroflexota > DTOL01 > DTOL01 > JACQYG01 > JACQYG01. The sequence continues at coordinate 19,926 of JBFMCB010000001.1, forward strand.
CTTGAAAAAGGCAAGGGTCGTATGGGTGGTGAGAGCTTCGTCGAGCCAAGGGTCGTTGACCTGATCGTTTCCCACCAGGCCGTAAAACCATTGATGGCCGATCTCATGAGCTACCAGGTAGCTCAGGTAGTCACCCATCCCCCCAGGATTGGCGTAGGGACCGCTGGCGACGAAGACCAGGTTGGGATATTCCTGCCCGGAGCCGATCCAGGTGGGGGCATAGATCTCAGCCACCCCCAGACTCGGGTATGGGTATCGCCCCAGGGTGGAACCGAACCAGCGCAGGCTCTCGGCGGCCGCCCGGAGTGCCAGCTCGCCGCCAGCCCGGTGCTCGGGCAAAAAGTAAGAGGTCACGATAGTCCCATCGACCTGCTGCGATGCAGATTGATAGTGCTTGCTGATCGCCAGGGCAAAGTCGCGGACCTTTTCTGCAAGGAAGACCCACTGGTTACCATCATGGCTGACCTGGGTGCCGCTGTGGGCCACTGTTACCGGCTCTGAAGACCACAAGGTCACCCGGTAGTCCACCACCTCGGTGTAGAAGGCGTCGCCAATTTCCACGTACTGATGGCGATCCCAGTCACCGTTGAAGACGGCCAGGACCGGATACCAGTTTCCCAGGGCAATGATGCCGTTGCCAACGCCAAAGCGCCCCTGGTGCGGTGGCACGACCAAGGTGAAAGCCATCTCCACCGTGACCTGGGCCTCCGTTTGCAAGGGCTCAGGTAAGGTGGCTTCCAACACTACGCCCTGCAACTTGTAGGGGATATCCTTGCCTTCGATGGAAATCCTTTGGAGACGGAAGGCCTGGTAGTAAGCGGGAGTGACGTTGAAAACCAAGGAGGAAAGGCTCTGCCCGGTACGGTTGTAGTAGGTGATTTTCTCCACGACCTGAAACGAGGCCGTGGCATAGTCCAGCGAGACCTGAAGGTCGTAGCTGGTCCTGGCCTCGGAGGCCTGGATGCACGGTGCAGACAGAGCTGAGCCGATAACCAGGAGAAAGACGTAGACGAGAGAGAGGGACTTGTTCATGGCACCAGTATAGCAAAAAAAGCCCGAGAAGCAAGGGCCCTTATACGATGTCCATCTTGCCCTCCTCTGAAAATAACATTAGCAGTCGGAGTGCAGCCTTTAGGCTGCCCGTGTCAGAAATCATCGCCCTCCAGGTAATCAATAACCGGCTGACGTTGCCAGCAATCGGGCAGGCATTGACAGGCTGAAGCCTGTACTCCAGTCATTTTGGAAAGGTTTTGCGAACTTTGCGTATCCTCTGAAAATAACCATCATTTTCATGCGTCGTGGTGCACCGCGGCGCATGGATAACTCTCCTGTATCTGCACCCGGTTTAAACCTAACTGCAGCGGGCCGAAGGCCTTGGCCCCAATTGTGGCTTGCAGCCTGCTTCTCCTTGCAACCATTTGCGGTATAATACGTATAGGCAAATGCGAGGGGACATATGAATGAGGGAGCCCTGGTCACCAGGGCGTTGGCCGGTGATCAGCAAGCCTTTGCGGCATTGGTGGAAGCCTATCAGACCCCAGTCTACAACCTAAGCTATCGCATGTTAGGCAACGCGGCGGAGGCCGAAGACGCTGCCCAGGAGGCCTTCTTACGTGCCTATTTGCAACTAAAGACCTACGATCCAGCGAAAAGGTTCTCCACCTGGCTGTTCTCGATAGCCGCTCACTATTGCATCGACCAATTACGACGGCGGCGATTCTCGTGGTCCACCCTGGAAAGCCTGGTGGGAAGGGATCGGCAGGACTTTGACGCCCTGGATCCAGAGGCTCGTGCCTTGCACAACGAGGAGGGCCGCGACTTGCAGCGGGCACTGATGTTGCTGCCGGAAAGCTATCGCCTGGTACTGATCCTTCGCTACTGGCAAGACCTATCGTATGAGGAGATCATGGCCGTAACCAGGCTATCGGAAAGCGCCCTTAAGACCCGCTTGCACCGGGCCAGAGAGATGCTAGCCGATAAAATGCGGGGCGGTCGGGCTACCCCTGCCGTGGCACAAGGGCTGGTCCAGACGGTCAACCGGAAGGAAGAGGGAGACGGTGTCTTGTCGGGATGTTAGCAAACTCATGTCACTGCGACTGGATGGCCTCCTATGCTCGGAGGACAGCGCGGCCTTAGAGGGCCACCTGACCCGTTGCAGCACCTGTTGGGCGCATTGGCAGAACTGGCAGCATATTGACCGGCGTTTGCGTGAAGTGCCCTTAGCCACTGCACCCGGTGATTTCGTGCCAGAGGTCATGCGGCGGATCTCCCGGTACCAGGTTTTTCCCGTGCCCGCAGTCAGGGCGCCTGGCTGGGCCATCCTCGGTGCCAGTGCCCTGGCCGTGGTTTCTTTTGCCGCGTGGGTCATTTTCGCTGCCATCAGCGTTTACTGGCAGATGGACACGGTATGGTACCTGGGGCTCTGTGCCTTGAAGTCGGCGGGGGTGGCCCTTTCGGTAGTCGATGCACTCACGCTGACCGGTCGGTCACTGCTTTCAAAGTTGCTTGCGCCCACTACAGTGGCTGGCCTGGTCAGTCTATCCGGGTTGTCCGTACTGGTTTTGGTAATCTGGTTGAGGCTCGTGACAAAATACTCTACTTGGCGGCGCGTGGCCTAGCCAGCGATTCTATAGGAGGTCCAGGCAATGAAGAGAACCGTGTTTTTGCTCGTGCTCTTAGCGCTTCTTCTGGCTGGCTGTGCCCCTCAGGAGGGGGACAGGGTGTTGTTTTCCCAGACCGGAGACGTGGTAGCTTTCGGCCGCGACGTGAATGTGACAGCCAACGAGGTGGTTAATGGCAGCGTGGTGGCCTTTGGCGGCATGGTCAACGTTCAGGGCAAGGTCTTGCGAGATGTGGTGGCCTTTGGCGGAAACGTCTCGATCTCCGGCGAGGTATACGGTGATGTGGTGGCTTTTGGCGGAAACGTGCACCTCCAACCCACTGCCGTTCTGCACCAAGACCTGGTGGCTTTCGGTGGGGAGGTGACAAGGGAAGAGGGGGCAAAAGTCCGGGGAAGCACGGCATGGCCCCCGGAGTCTGTGACCCGGGTCTGGCCCACACCGCTACCAACAGTGCCTCAGATCAAGCTCGAGCTTCCATTCACCACGCTGTCGACTATGGCGGTCTATCGAGGTTGGGAGGCAGTGATTGGCTTCATGTTGGGCTTGATCAAGGGCATTCTCTCCGCCCTGGTGTTGGCGGCCCTGGCTTTCTTGGTGGCGGCCCTATTCCCAGGGCAGGTCCAGGTGGTGAAGGACACCGCGGTTGCTCAGGCCGTGCCCAGCGCGCTCGTTGGCTTCGCTACCATCTTCCTGGCCATGGTCCTGACTATACCGGTGATGCTCTTGACCATTTGTTTATTGGGACTGGGCGCACTGGCGATGTGGGCAGTGGTGGTCATCGCTGGGTTGCTCGGCATCACTGCGGTGGGGGCCATGGCCGGAGAGAGTATATTGGTGGCGTTCAAAGTCTCCGGCTTCACTGTGCCGGTAGCGGCTATGGTGGGTGTCCTGGCGATTTCGCTGGTGCTTTCGCTGGTGAGCCTGGTGCCCATCGTGAACTGCGTGGGCTGGCTGTTGTGGCTGATCTTCATCACACCGGGCCTGGGTGCTGCCGTGTTGAGCAAATTCGGCACCGAGCAGCTCCGAGTTCCACCTGGCGAGCCTTCGGTTCAGCCGGGCCAGTGATGCTCATTCGGTTTACAGGCTCACTGTCTCTCCGCGCTCGGGCACCAGGATATTACGCACCCCCAGTTCCTGTATTCCCTGGGCCAGGGCCCGGGCTGGCCCCTCTTCACCGTGGACCACGTAGACGCCTTTCAGGCTGTCTTTGGTCCGCGAGATCCACCCCAGCAAATCGTTCCGATCGGCGTGAGCGCTGAAGCCATTGATCGCCTCCACCCTGGCTCTGACCTCATACTCCTCGCCGAAGATGCGGACGATCTTCTCCCCATCTATCAGGCGGCGGCCCAGGGTGTTCTCCGCCTGGAAGCTCACGATCAGCACCGTGTTCCGTGGGTCGCCGACGTTATGAACCAGGTGGTGCCGGATCCGGCCGGCCTCACACATACCTGAGCCGGAGATGATGATGCAGGGCTCTTTGAGGCTGTTGAGGGATTTTGACTCCTGGGAATCGCGGATGTAATGGAGCTTTTTGAAGCCAAAGGGGTCTTCGTGTCGGGCAATGTACCCGCCGGTCTCCGGGTCAAAGCACTCGGGGTGCCGGCGAAAGACCTCCGTGGCCTCCAGCGCCAGGGGGCTGTCCACGTAGATCGGCAGGCCTGGCATCTTCCCGGCTTCCCGGAGCGAATGGAGGGTTAAGACGATTTCCTGGGTACGGCCCACTGAGAAGGCCGGGACCAGGACCTTTCCCCTCCGCTCAAAGGTCTCATTTATCACCCTCTGGAGGTCATCGGCGGTCTCCTCGATGGAGCCATGAAGGCGGTCCCCGTAGGTGCTCTCGATGATGAGATAGTCCGCGTCCTTCAAAGGCACGGGGTCGCGAATGATCGGCAGGTTCTTACGACCAAGGTCGCCGGTGAAGGCCAGTCTCACCGTCTTGCGATCCTGGGTGTGCTCCAGCAAAACTATGGCCGAGCCCAGGATGTGGCCGGCATCCAGGAACGTCAGGCGGCCTGCGTTTCCCAGGTTCACCCACTGGCCGTAGGGCACGCCTTTGAACAGCGGTAGCGCCCGTTCCACGTCGGCAACGGTGTATAAGGGCTCCACCGGCGGCAGGCCGCCCTTGCTCCTTCGAAAGCTGACGTACTCGGCGTCAGCTTCCTGGATATGCCCGCTATCGCGCAAGACGGCGGTGGCCAGGTCGGCGGTGGCTGAGGTACACAAGATGTCTTTATCAAACCCCTGGCTCACCAGATTGGGGATGTTGCCGCTGTGATCGATGTGGGCATGAGAGAGGATCAAGAGATCTATAGAGTCAGGTCGGAAGGGGAAGCGGGTGTTTCGCTCGATGCTCTCGGCCCGGTGTCCTTGAAACAGCCCGCAATCCAGCAGGATGCGCTTGTCCGCCGTCTCCAGCAGGTGTATAGAGCCGGTGACTGTTCGGGCAGCACCCCAGAAGGTGATCTTCATGCCAACACCCCTTTGCAGAATTCTATTGGTGGTTGGATGATCCTGGCTGCGACTCCTGGCTCCAACGGGCCGGGTGGGCATAACAATACAGGCAGGAATGCCAACAGACCTGGGAGTAGGCTCCGATGTCGATGCTCTCGGTACAGCCGCACAGCTTACGCTGCCCTCTATCCTTAAGCAACGAGGCCGGCTCGCCACGAGGATGGAGGCTGGCCAGGAGCTGGCCATCGATACAGCGCCCCTGGTGGATGTCCTCCAGGCCGAGCGCCTCTTGAGCGCAGATATAAAGCTCCACTTTAAACGGGGCTGCCATTTCCAGGAGGCGACGGACTATCTCTCGCCTCTCGCCCGATGGGGGATCATACCACTCCACGCCCCGAGACCGCATTTTCGGGTAGATGGTGGCGAAGGAAAAACGGAAGCGGGTGACGCCACAGGCTGCGGCGGAGGCGAAGATGTCGTTGGCCAGGTCGACGTTGCTTCGCACCACGTTGCCTTGTTTCCACATCACTATGGGGTCGAAGCGCACGCTGACGCGATCGGGGCTGCCGGTCAGGTCTATCAGTTCAGGGAGCTGATTCAAAGCCTGGGAGGGCCTGGGTGCCTGGGGCTCCATCTCGCCTCCCCCCAGGCCGGTGATGGTGATAAAGGCATAGAGTTGCTCGTAGGGCTGGAGCGCGTCGCGCACGCTGGCCAGGTTGTCCAGCAGAGGGCGGTAGTCCTTGGACCAAAGCACCAGGGTGTGCACAGAAGATGGTGAAAGGTCCACCCGGCGTTCTCCGCCGTAGGGCAACGCCACCGTCACCTGGCCTCGCCTCAGGGCCTGGGCCAGCCAGGGCGAATACCAGCGCGGCACGTCGGTTCGGCGTGAGCAGGAGATGACGTTTTTCATGACCGTGAATCCAGTATAGCACAGGGCAAAATGGCGAGCAATAAATCACTCCTTGTTTCCACCAACAAAAGGTGATAAACTACGGGACGTGGCCGCCGTGGACGGCGGGGGCGGGGCGGTACAAAGTCCCCTGCGGATCCACCTGATGGGCCGATCACTGCGTTTGCTCAGGTGCTGTAACTAATGACTAAAAGCTTTGACGAGGAGGTCAAACAGGCTATGGGCAATTACTTTGTCGAGCCATTCCGCATCAAAATGGTGGAGCCTATCAAGCTGACCAGCCACCAGGAGCGAGAGAGGCTTTTGATGGAGGCCGGTTATAACCTCTTCCGGTTAAAGGCGGAGGATGTCTACGTCGACCTCCTCACCGACAGCGGCACCGGAGCCATGAGCGACTACCAGTGGGCGGGGATCATGCAGGGCGATGAGTCCTACGCTGGCTGCAAGAACTTCTACCATCTGGATGAGACCATCAAGACCATATTCGGCTTCCAGCATTTCGTGCCCACCCACCAGGGCCGGGCGGCGGAGCATGTCCTGTTCTCTATTCTGGTGAAGCCGGGGCACGCCGTTCCGTCCAATATGCATTTCGACACCACCCGGGCCAATATTGAGGCGCTGGGCGGTAGGGCGGTTGACTTGGTCATAGACCAGGCCTACGACCCCCAGGTCCCCTTGCCTTTTAAGGGCAACATTGACCTGGATAAGCTGGAGAACTTCATCGAGCACTGGGGCGCGGACAAGATCCCCCTGGCCATGCTCACCATCACCAACAACTCCGGCGGGGGCCAGCCCGTCTCTATGGAAAATATATCCGGCATGAGTGCCATTCTCAAACGGCACAAGATCCCTTTCTTTATCGACGCCTGTCGTCACGCCGAAAACGCCTATTTCATCAAGCAGAGAGCCCCTGGGTACGGCGACAAGACGCCCTTGCAGATCGCCCAGGAGACATTCTCTTACGCCGACGGATGCACCATGAGCGCTAAGAAAGATGGGCTGGCGAACATCGGGGGCTTCCTGGCCATGAACGACGGCGCCCTGTTCGAGAAGGTGTGTCAAAGGCTGATCCTGGTGGAGGGTTATCCTACCTACGGGGGCCTGGCCGGCCGGGACCTGGAGGCCATGGCCAGGGGTTTAATGGAAGCATTGGACGAGGGCTACCTGGCCTACCGCATTGGGCAGGCCCGTTACCTGGGAGAGTGCCTGCTGGAGGCGGGGGTGCCCATCCTTGAGCCCATTGGCGGCCATGCGGTCTACCTGGATGCCAGGCGCTTCCTACCGCACCTGCCACAAAGCCAGTTTCCGGCCCAGGCCCTGTCGTTGGAGCTTTACCTGGAGGGAGGGGTACGAGCAGTGGAGATCGGCGGGGTGATGTTTGCCAGGAAAGACGAGAAGGGAGAGACCATTTACCCGTCCCTGGAGCTGGTACGGTTGGCCATTCCGCGGAGGGTGTACACTCAAAGCCATCTGGATTACGTGGTCGAGACCGTCACGCGGGTCTACGAGAGGAGGGCCCAGATCCGTGGCGTGACGATCACCCGGGAGCCACCGGCCCTGCGCCATTTCACCGCTCAGTTTGCCTGGGCATAGGCGATGGTCAGAGGTCTTCCGGAGACCCCAGATCTGGCTCAGCCAGGCCCATGGCTCGCTCGACGCTCTCCGGGTCTTCGCCGGCCTCCAGCCGGCCCACCATTTCATCGAATTCGGGGCCCAGATCCTCACCGACCTGTTTGCTCATCTTCCGGGCCCACCGGGCCACCGATCTGGGATCATTCTCGTCCAGGTCGCCAAGCTGGCTGGGGTCCGCCAGGGCTTCCAACTGGCTTTCCTCGGAGCGCACCACGGAGAAGCGCGAGATCAGTCGGTTAGCCCGCTCGCTGCCACAGGATGGACAATGAGGGCTCGGCGGGGAGGAGAAGCCCCGGATCAGCAGGCTGAAACGTTTCTGGCAATTGAGGCAGCGATACTCGTAAATCGGCATGAGTGAAGCCCTCTCTGGCCAGGTACAGTAAATCTAGGAACCCTCGAGCATTCTCAATTCCCAAGGGCCTACCCGCCAGCCAGGCGGCCTGGGGTTCTTGCCAGGAGGCGATTTTCCAAGAGGGGCACCGGCTGCCCCTGGTTCACCGGCACTGGCAGGAGGTCCCGGATATACCAGGTTCAACTTCTTTACAAAGGTTGGCAGTGAATCGCCCCCATGAATGCGGAGGCGTTGCCACTCATACCGATCAAGAGCGGAATGGATGGCACCGTAGATGATGGTCACCGCCGCCTGGTAGCCCTGCTCCCTGGTAACGTCGATCACCGTCTGATTGTACTTGCCGGCTGGGTATGACAGAAAGCGCACCGGCCTTTTGAGCTGAGCCTCCAGCATTTCCCGGGAGCCTTTCAACTGCCAGGTTATCTGCTCTCGGGAGCTTTTGGTTAGGTCCCGATGGTTGCGGGTGTGAGACTGGAAATCCATTCCCGTCTGAGCCATCTCCTGGATTTGCTTCCAGGAAAGATACTCGCCCTTCCCGACGAAATCGGTTATCACGAAGAAGACGCCTATCAGGCCATGCCTCTTTAGAACGGGCCAGGCGCGGTGATACATTGTGTCGTAGCCATCGTCGAAGGTCAGGATGACCGGCTTTGGCGGGAGCGAGCGGCCCCGCTCCAGATAGTCAAGTAGGTCTTGTAGGGTCACCGAATGGAAACCGTTATCGGCCAGGTAGGCCATCTGCGACTCGAAGGCCTCCGGCGAGACGGACAGGTCCTTCCGAATGGCGTCAGCCGAGCCAGCGGGCACGTGGCCCACACGGTGATACATCAGGATCGGCACCACCGCTGACGGATTAGCCGGCACCTCTTTCCGGGGGCGGAGGTCCCTGGGCCATCGGTCCGGTAGATACACCGGCTCGGCGGTTGGCTCCACAGTCAAAATCGAATCGCCCATTTCCGGCTCGGGCTTGACGGCAGTTGATTGCGGGGGTGAGGCCATTGGAGAGCCTACCAGCAGTAGTGCCAAGCCGACGACCGCCAGGCTGGCCGGGCCTGGCAACAATCGGAAATGGTGCTTGGGCAAAACGCTCCTTTCCAACCGGGCGGAAGGGCCAATGATCGCGGGGTATAATAATATAATCACCCGCGATCGTCAAGGCATTTCGCTCTTAGACCAGTAAGGAGGCAGAAAGTGCGAGCCATTGCATTGGGGGAAAGGCTTGAGGTCCTGGCCGACGTTCCCGTGCCCGAAAGACCGGCGGGTGAGGCCCTGGTGAGGGTCTCGCTCGCGGGCATCTGCAATACCGACCTGGAGATCATCAAGGGTTACCTGGGGTTTCGGGGGGTGCTGGGGCACGAATTCGTGGGGCTGGTGCAGGAGGCGGATGACCAAGGGTTAATAGGCGCCCGGGTCGTGGGCGAGATCAACGTCTATTGCGGGCAATGCGAGTACTGCGCTGACGGCATGTTCACTCACTGCCTTCGGCGTACGGTCCTGGGAATCCATGGCCGCCACGGTGCCATGGCGGAGTACCTGGTGCTGCCCGAACGCAACCTGCACCGGGTCCCCGCCTCGGTTACCGATTCGGAGGCGGTTTTCACCGAGCCGCTGGCAGCAGCCCTGGAGATACTGGAGCAAACCCGGGTCAAGCCGTCCTCTGAGGTCGTAGTCATAGGAGATGGGAAACTGGGACTATTGGTGGCGCAGGTCCTGGCCCTCACCGGAGCCCGGGTGGTAGCCCTGGGCCGGCATTCCAACAAGCTGGCCATACTGGCTGAAAGGGGCATCGAGACGCACGGCGAGGGCGACGCTTACGAGCGCAAGGCCGACGTGGTGGTGGAGTGCACCGGCCACCCCGGGGGCTTCCTGCACGCTCGGAGCCTGGTGAAGCCCAGGGGAACCATCGTTTTGAAGAGCACCTATCATGACACCAGTGAACTGGCTTTGTCGCCGATGGTGGTGGATGAGGTAAGTCTACTGGGGTCCCGGTGTGGGCCCTTCGCCCCGGCGCTGCGGCTCTTGCAACGCCGGCTCGTAGATGTGGAATCCCTGATCAGCGCCGTTTATCCGTTGGAGCGTGGGCTGGAGGCGTTCGAGGCGGCCAGGAAGAGGGACAACATCAAGGTACTGCTATCTAACCAGCAGACTGGTCCATCGCGACTTTAAGCTGTTGGGAGAGCCGAGCCACCTTAGGCAATGTTCGGCTTACGTCGCCTTTGACCAGCACCGTCGCCCGCGAATCGTAGGTGGTCCGCCCCCGGTTGAAAATGGCCAGCTTGGCACCGTGAGCCAGGGCAACCCCGGGCAGGTCCGCCGCCGGGGCTACCTCCAGGGAGGAGCCGACGACGATCATCAGGTCACAACGCTCTACCATCTCCTGGGCCCGGTAGAAGGGGCCTACCGGCAACATCTCCCCGAAAAGCACCACATTGGGCTTTAGAACCGCGCCGCAATGGCACCGTGGGACCTGCCCATCACTCAGGAAACCGGCCAGGAAGCTGGCGGCGGGCACCAGGGAGTAGCATCTCAAGCAAGTGGCCTCGCGGAAATTGCCGTGCAGTTCCAGCACCGTTTTAGAACCGGCCTTTTGGTGCAGGTCGTCGATATTCTGAGTGATTACTCCCCGCAGCATGCCTGACTCCTCCAATTCCGCCAGGGCCAGATGGGCGGGATTGGGGTGGGCGCGCCAGGCCATCTCAGCCAGCGGTCGGAGCCAATCGTAAAAGGCCTGGGGTTGGCGCTGGAAGGCATACAACGAGGCCACTTCCATGGGGTCGTAATGGGCCCATAGCCCGGAACGGGGCGAACGAAAGTCGGGTATGCCCGAAGGGGTGGAGATGCCGGCCCCGGTGAGCGCCACCGCATAACTTGACCCGGCGATCAGTTGTGCCGCTCGTCTAAGCTCGCCTGATCTCAATGGCTTTACTCTTGAGTCCCATCTGCTATAGTTCGAATAACGACCTCTGCCTTGGCTTCTCTTCGCCGCGGGCCTCGCCCGCCGCCAGGTGCGCCAAGCGCGTGGTTTCCGGCAGGCGGTTGTTCCGGCAGCAGGATAGGACGTAGTGAATGGCCGTGGGAAGATCGATCTTATGGCCTATAGAGACGAAGAGAGGGTCGGCGTCCGCTTTGCTGCGGACCACTGCGCCGATCACCTCGCCTTGATCGTAAAGCCAGGACCAGGCGCCGGGCTCATTGCCCGGTTCCTGGTGCTCCCCACAGAGGCGGGACTTGGCACATCCAATGGACGGAAGGTCCAGGAAGACCCCCACGTGCGAAGCGATGCCCAGGCGCCGCGGGTGTGCCAGCCCCTGGCCGTCGAAGATAACCAGGTCCGGTATCACCGCGAGCTTTTCAAATGCCGCCAATATCGCCGGCGCCTCCCGGAAAGCCAAAAGCCCCGGCACATACGGGAACTGGACCGGCAGCTCAGCGGTGGCCCTCTCCTCCATGGCCAAATCAGGATAAGAGAGCACCACCACCGCTGCCCGGGCCAGGTTATGCCGAAAGCCGATGTCCACCCCGGCCACCGTTCTCACCGGCCCTAGCACGTTAACCGCCACGACCTTGTGGCGTAGCCTCTCCTGGATGCTCATTGCCTCCCGTGGAGACACATTCCAGCCGTGAGGGACAACTACTTTCATGGCACGTTCGTGTTTTCTGTAGCCTCGTGTTGCGCTCGGCCGAATCTGGTGATCGCCACGGCCAGCCCCGTATAAAGCCAGAACATACCGACGGTATGGGGAAATTGCAGATTGAAGAAGTAGTGGTCGAAGATGCCTGCCACCATGGCACCCACCAGGGCGGCGGTGAGGCCCAAAAGGGTGTTTTGCAAAGCCTGATCCGTCACCTGGCCCAGGCAGCGCCAGACATGGACGAAGAAAAGGCCCACCACTGAGAGGAAAACGCCCAGCCCGATGAGGCCCATCTCCTCGGCGATCAGAAGATACACATTGGAGACCCCACGATACACATCAACAGAGGGAGCCTCGCCGAAGCCGATGCCAAATAAAGGATACCTGGAGATCAACGTCAGCGCGTCCCGATATTCCCCAAGGCGCATGGCCGCTGCCCGGTCCTCGAACTTGACCCCGGAAACGAGATGGCCAACGAAGATGTCCGCCTGGGGCAGGAGAAGCAGCATTGCCGTAAAGATCAGGAGAAGCAGCCATAATCGCCGGTACTTCACGGTGGCGATGAACAAGAGGGCCGCGGCCAGCCCTACCCAGGAGCCGCGAGAATAGGTGAGGAGCAGGCAGATCACCATGGCCGTTCCCATGGGGACCAGGAGCCAACGGTTAACGGCTGGCTTCGGGGATAGAAGCTGGCTCGTGGCCAGGGTAGTCACCAATACCAGTAAACCGCCCAAGACGTTGGGGTCAATGGATGTGGAGATGGCCCGCATGGGCAGGTTCGGGTCGTCGTTGATGAATCTCAATACTGAACCGCTGGGATAGTTAAAAACCCGCAGGCTGGATAGCAAGGCGATGGCCGTGGTACGAGGAAGGAAATAAAGGACGATGCCAATGGTCGCCGCCGCGAAGCCACCGAGTATGGCCAAGCGGACGATGCGCTCCAACTGCCCCTGGTTCTTTACATTGTTCACCACGCCGAAGTACAAGGAAACAGCCATCACGATCTCGACGAAGTGGCGCACCGTCTCCTGGGAAAACGAATAAGCGGAGCCCAGTACAAAAGACACAAAAGCCAGACCCAGGAAGACGATGAGCGGGACGTCCAAGGGAGTGCTGGCCAGCTTCTCCTCCGGCTCCGCCAGCAGGCGCAGAAGCCAGACCCCGAAGAAGAGCAGCATGGTCAGGTCCAGGAAAGTGGGTGTGAAGCCGATCTTCACTGGCAGCGCGGCGAAGGGTAATAGACAGGCAATAGCCACGAAGCCGAAGAGGCCCCACTGGGCGCTAGTGAGCGCCAGCAGGCCCCCAATTAGTGCCAAGAGGGCGGCGAAAACGAACCAGGGAGAGGTGGAAGCCACCAGGACACCCAGGCCCAGGCCCAGGGCAATCGCTGAAGCGATCCAGACCGCCACGGCGATCTTGCGATTGGAGAGGACATTCAATGCCATGGCACTCCTGGATCGGTCTGGCCCATGATCGCTTCGTAGGCTTTCACCGACAGTCGGGCGATGTTGTCCCAGGTGAAGGCTTTGGCCAGGTGGCTGGCGCCTGAACCGAGCCTGGTGGATAGACTTGCCGAGCCGACCAATGCCTCCACTGCCTCGGCGATCTGGCCCGGGGAGCCCGGCGGCACCAGAAAGGCGTTCTCGCCATGAACGAGTTCAGGGAGACCGCCCGGACAAGGACGCCATGGTCCTGGAGGCGTCGTAGTGATGACCGGCAGGCCGTGAGCCAGGGCCGCCATCAGGCTCCCTCGCCTGAATGATGCACCGTCCCGATAAGGCAATACGCACAGGTCCGAGGCTAACAGGTTCGCCGTAACCTCCTCTGGGGAGGTGTATCCCGTCCAACACACGTAGTCCCCCAAACCCAACGCCTCGATGAGGCCCTCTATTTTCTGTAAATAAGCTACGTTGGTTGGATCGCTGTCCCCAACCTGCCCGCCCACCATGATTAACTTGACCGCCTGGCCCTTCTGGCGCAAGATCGCCATGGCCTTAACCAGGTCCTCGCCGCCTTTGCTCGAGTTCAGGAAGCCAAAGTATGAGATCAGCGTCTCGCCCTCAGTCACCGCCAGTTTCTCCCGCCAGGCGGCGCGGTCGTAGCCGGGTGGAGGTGAGGGCCTGATGTTGCTGCCAATGGGGATCAGCCTGACCGGATGTCGCGTATGATACTCTGCCGCTTTAACATAGTCACCCTGGTTGGTCACGATGGCCAGGTCGGCGCTTCGAGCCAACTCCCGGTTCACCCACTCCCTCATGGGGCCCGCCCCCTTGAAGAGAAAGGGCACCAGGAGATCGTGAAAAGTAACCGCCACTTTAAACGGGGCGCGCTGGAAAGAAAGCCACCGGGGCAGGAAATTGATCGCCGGGTGCATGCCGTAGGCGGCGGTCTGATACTGGATGTGCAACACTTGCGGGGCCCACTCCCGCGCAATCTGATAAATCAACCCCCAGCTTCGCCAGTCCCAGACCGAGACCCGCGCGTAGACTAGTGGCTTGATCCTGGCGACCGCTGCCGGCTGGCTATCCTGAACCCGGCCAGAGGTTACAACGGCAACCTGGACGCCTTGTTCCATTAGGGTCCGGCTCAATTCCCTGGTGTAGTCGCCCATACCCCCCTGCATGGGCGGATACTCGCCGGTGACGAAGCAGACCCTCATGCTCATGGTGTCTTCAACCCTGAACGCAACACGGCCAGATAGGCGCCCATGCGCTCTCGCCGCAGCCGGCGCTTGTGGCCCAGGAGCCATTTTGCCGATTCCACCAGAAGCTGGATCACAAACGTGCAGAGAAGGAAGGCTCGCAACGCCTCACCCTGCCAGCGGCCGAAGTGCTTACGGAAATAGTGCACCTTGCTGGAATTGAAGTAGATATGCCGGGAGGCCACGGCCTGCTCGCTGCTCTTGCCTTCGTGGTGGATCACCTGAGCCGTGGGGAGATACACCACTTTCCACCCTTTTCGTTTGATCCGATAGCACCAGTCCATCTCTTCCGAGTACATAAAGAAGTGCTCATCCAAGGAGCCAACCTCTTCCACCACCTGCCGTTTGACCATCAGGCAAGCGCCGACCAGCCAGTCTACTTCCTGGGGCAGGTCCTCGGGCACGTCTCGGACATAATAACGGCTCAGGAGGCGGCGCTGCGAGCACCAGGGCTGGACGATGGTGCTCTCTACAAAGGCCGTGGCCAGGGTGGGAAATCGGCGTCGGGAGGGCTGCACAGAGCCATCGGCATTGAGTAGCTGAGGGCCCAGAACTCCCACCTCAGGATGGGCCTCCATGTAGCCAACCATTCTCGCCAAAGCATCTCCCAGGACCTCGGTGTCGGAGTTGAGCAAAAGGATGAATCGTCCCTGGCTCTTGGCGATGGCCTGGTTGTTGGCCCGGGCAAAGCCAGCGTTGGTGGGGTTGGCGATCAGTTGCACCTGCGGATGGCTTTCCCTCACCAGTTGAGCGCTGCCGTCAGTGGAGGCGTTATCGACGACGATGACCTCGATAGTCAAAGGTCGACAAGCGGTGGAAGACACCCCAAGGGGCCTCTGGCCCCTTGGTGACTCCAGAGGAGATGTCCCGAGTTTTTCGACCTTTTGGGAGAGGCTGGCGTAGATGGATCGTAGGCATCTGTCCAGCAGAGGGGCCACGTTCCAACTGACGATGGCTACGGAGAGATCGACCATTCTCAGGGCCTTAGACCCGCCGCTCGATGACGTAGTCGGCCAGCTCCAAAAGGGTGTGGCGATATCCAGTGTCGGGCAGAGCCAGGGCGGCTTCCTTGGCTCTGGAAATGAATTCCCTGGCATTATCATAGGATAGTTCAATGGCCTTGGAGCCGATTATACATTGGACGGCGGTCTGCAGGGCATCATCCCGGCCTTTCGCATCACTAGTGTTCGCCAGGTAGTGCGACACGGGGTTGTCCCCTGGGTTGGCCCGAAGATAGTGAATGGTCGGCAGGGTGATGGTGCCCTGGCGCAGATCACTCCCCACGGGCTTGCCCAGTTCCCCTTCCGTCCCAGTGAAATCCAGTATGTCATCGACGATTTGAAAGGCCATACCAAGATGCAAGCCGTAATCGTGCAGGGCCTGGCAGTGCGCCGGGGTTGCCCCGGCCAGAACCGCGCCGGACTTGCTGGAGGAGGCGAAAAGAGAGGCGGTCTTGCTGAATATCCGCTCCAGGTATTCGGAGATCGTCGGTTGGCTATTTCCAATGCTGAAGGCCTGCCTCAGTTCACCGCGGCAGATCACGCCCAGGGTCTGGGCGAATAGAGAGGCCACCTCGGTGGATTCCGACTCTGCAGCCAGCTCGGCGGCCTTGGCGAAGAGGTAGTCACCCACCAGGACCACCACCCCGCCGTGCCATCTGGTGTTCATGGTGGGGTTGCCGCGGCGCAGGAGAGAATTATCGATCAGGTCGTCGTGCACCAGGGTAGCCGTATGCAGGGTTTCCACCGCCGCGGCCAGAGGTATCAGGCGGGAGCGGTCATAGGTGCCAAAGTGGCCGGCCAATAGCACCAGGGCCGGACGGAGCCTTTTGCCGCCGCTTCGGAACAGGTCGGCCAGCATGGTCGCCAGGATAGGAAATTCCACCTGCGCGATCTGGTGCAGGCGTTGCTCCACGCGTTGCAGGTCCTCAGTAACGGCGCCCAAGATGGTTAGCGTCTTCAAATTCGGCCTTTCCTCAGCTATGGTTGAAGTCGAAGAGGAGCTTGGCATTTATGGTGGTTTGTTTGCGCACGATCGCCGGGCTTAAGTTGCGCAGCTCTGCCACCTGGTCGGCCACGTAACGGACATAGGCCGGTTCATTGCGCTGGCCCCGGTGGGGCTCCGGGGCCAGGAATGGGCAATCGGTCTCTAGCAGCAGCCTATCCAGGGGGATCTTCTGCGCCATGTCTTTAGTCGCCCGGGCATTGGCGAAGGTCACCGGGCCCGCCAGCGAGATGAAAAACCCCATTTCCACCACTCGCTGGGCCATGGCCAGGTCCCCGGAGAAACAGTGCAGGACCCCTACAGGTTTGGCCGGGCCTCTGGTGTTAGCCTGCGACTGGGGCAGCCACTCGGCGAACGTAGACATAACATCTGAGTGGGCGGCGCGGTCGTGGATGATCACCGGCAGCCCCATCTGGCTTGCCAGTTCCAACTGCTGCCGGAAAGCCGCGAGCTGGGCTTTGCGGGGAGAGAGGTTCCGATAAAAGTCCAGGCCGATCTCTCCCACTGCCACCACCCTGGGATGGCGGCACAGCTCTCGCAGGCTGGCGATGGCCGCCCAGTTCATGGACTTGGCCTCGTGAGGGTGCACCCCCACTGCGGCACGAACGCTCGCAAACCTTTCGGCGATGCCGATGGCTTTTCGGCTGGTGGGCAAGTCTACCCCCACGGTGACTATGCCCTGGATACCAGCCTGGCCGGCTCTCTCGATCACACTTTCCAGGTCATGGGCGTACTCATCTGAATCTAGGTGAGCATGTGTATCTATCAGTTGAGACATCACAAGCCAGGCCCGCTGTTCCCGTGCCTAGATAGAAACCTGGTTTCTGGCCAAAGTGGCCGGCGGTTACTTCCCCAGCCTGGCCACCTCCTCTTCGGCCAGGGTCTCGTCTAGCTTCTTGAACAGCGGTGTGGGGTCGCGCAAGACCTGCCCCGCGGGCAATTCACTCCACCGCCAGTCCCCTGGGCCGATCGGTTCGTTGTACCCCAGATAACCCTGGAGCCTCTGAGAGCTGAAGGGCAGAAAGGGGTAGAACAGGAGCTTCAGCGCGTTGATCACCTGGAGGGCCACGAACAGGCTCGTGGCAGCGGCAGGACGATCGGCCTTGATCTGTTTCCAGGGAGCCCTGGCGTCCAGGTAGCGGTTGGCCTCCTGGGCCAGCCCCATGATCTCGCGGAGGGCGGCCTTGAACTGGCAGCCGGCCAGGAGTCCATCCACTACCGTGAGAGTGGCCCGGGCCCGGTCCAGCATGGCCTTATCCGCCTCCTCCAGATTGGCTGGCTTAGGGACCTGGCGATCGAAATTCCGAT
Organism: Chloroflexota bacterium; assembly: GCA_040754915.1. Lineage (GTDB taxonomy): Bacteria > Chloroflexota > DTOL01 > DTOL01 > JACQYG01 > JACQYG01. The sequence goes on from JBFMCB010000001.1 coordinate 37,537, forward strand.
AGGTGAAGGTCAGGACCCGGTGAACCAGGTTGCCGTAGGTGGCCACCAGTTCGTCGTTGTTGCGCCGGACGAATTCCCGCCAGGTGAAGTCGGAGTCGCTGGTCTCCGGGGCATTTGCCGCCAGATAGTAGCGCAGCGGATCGGGTTCGTACCGGGACAGATAATCAGGGATCCAAACCCCCCAATGTCGGCTCTTGGAGATCTTCTGTCCCTCCAGGTTCAAAAACTCGTTAGCTGGCACGTCGTACGGCAGATTGTAATCCCCATGCCCCATGAGCATGGCTGGCCAGATTACGGTGTGGAAGAAAATGTTATCTTTGCCGATGAAATAGTAGGTCTTTGCCTCTTGCTGCCACCACTCCCGCCATTTCTCCGGCTGCCCTTGGCGCTGGGCCCACTCGATGCTGGCCGACAGGTAGCCGATCACCGCCTCGAACCAAACGTAGATGCGCTTGCTCTCGAAACCGGGAAGCGGCACAGAAATGCCCCAATCGATGTCCCGGGTTATGGGTCGGCTGCGGAGCCCGGAATTCAATATGTTGAGCGTGAAAGCACGCACGTTGGGCCGCCAGTGGGCCTGCCGATCCACCCAGGCGCGCAGCCTAGCCTCGAAGGCCCCCAGATCCAGGAAGAAATGCTCGGTGTCGCGGATCTCGGGGGTGTGGCCGCAGAAGCGGCAATGAGGCTCCAGGAGATCTATGGAGTTGAGCGGCTTGCCGCAAACATCGCACTGATCGCCGCGAGCGCCTGGAGCCCCGCAATAGGGACACTTCCCTTCCACGTAGCGATCGGGCAGGTAACGGTGACAACGCTCGCAGTAGAGAGATTGCATCACCTCTTTGTGAATGTAGCCCTTGTTCAAGAGTGTCAGGAAGATGTCGTGGGCGACTTGCTTATGGTTTTCGGTTTCAGTCTTGGTGAACAGGTCATAGCTGATCCCCAGTTTCTGCCAGGATTCCAGGAAGCTCTCGTGGTAGAACTCGGCCACCTCTTTGGGTGACCTGCCTTCCTGCTCGGCGGTCACGGTGATCGGCGTGCCGTGTTGGTCGCTGCCGGAGACCATGAGCACCAGGTTGCCCTTGGCCCGGTGATAGCGGCCAAAGACGTCGGCCGGAAGGTACGCGCCGGCGATGCCGCCGGCATGAAGGTACCCAGCGGCGTAGGGCCAGGCCACGCAGACCAGTATATGCTCTGGCATTTCAACTCCAGTTAGGTTCAGGAGTTCAACTCCTGAACAACTCCAGGCATGGTCATGAAACCCTTGCCCCAGATGGCGCATATTCTATCACAAACCAGTAAAAAACTCTAACCGCCTGGCGGCCGCTTCTCCGGGTGTTTCTCTCTCCGGCTTGACCAGACCCGGTATACATCTCTCTTGGATCGCCCCGATTCCCGGGCTACCTGGGCGGTGGCCGTCTTGCGGTCCAGGCCCGAGGCCTGCAGGTGGGCCAGGCGCTCCTGGAGTTCCTGGTCGGTGGTGGTCACCGAGTCCTCCTCTCGGGCCCCTTCGATCACCAGCGTGAACTCTCCCCGGGGCCTGGTCGTGGCAAAGTGGGCCACTTCTTCGGAGATGGTGCTACGCCGGATCTCCTCGTAAACCTTGGTGAGCTCTCGAGCAACCACGATCCTCCGGTTGCCCCAGGCCTCCCGCATCGCCTGCAAGCTGGACTCAAGACGGTGGGGTGCCTCAAACACCACCAGGGTCCTCTTCTCGTGGGCAACTGATTTCAGGAACCCCTCCCTTTTCCTAGCCTGGCGAGGGAGGTAGCCAAGGTAGACGAATTGGTCCGTGGGCAGACCGGATACAGCCAGGGCGCTGATCAGGGCCGAGGGCCCGGGGACCGGGACCACCGGTATGCCCCGGGCAATGACCGCAGAAACCAGCTCAAAACCGGGGTCGGAAATGCCTGGCATTCCCGCATCCGACACCAGGGCCACGTCCATGCCGTCTTGGAGCACAGACAGGATCTGGCTCAGCTTGCTCAGCTTGTTGTGTTCGTGGTAACTGGTGACCGCTGTGGCAATCCCGTGCCGGGACAGTAGGAGCCTGGTCCTCCTGGTATCCTCGGCGGCGATAAGCCTCACCTCCCGGAGCACCCGGAGGGCCCGCAGGGTGATGTCCTCTAGGTTGCCGATAGGTGTGCCGACCACAAAGAGGGTGGACATTTTCTCTACTAGTAAAGAAACGTGCTGTAGGCCAGCCCGCCGAACAATCTGGCCGGCTATTGAAAAGCGCTTGTCACCGGAAAGGCAAGACGGTATAATCTAGGCCGTATTTTAGCACAGTATCCGGCCGAATGGAAATGTGATTTTTGGTACGACCCTAGGCCGAAATGGTGACACAGTGAAAATCTTCCTATCCGGCATAATTCAAGGCTCTAATCTGGGCCGGGAGCTCAACGACCAGGGTTACCGCCACGCGATCAAGGCTATCCTGCGGGCTCACTGTCCCGCGGTCGAAGTCGTCTGCCCCATGGACCTTCATCCCGATAGCGTAGACTATGCCCCGGACCTGGGGAAGGAGACGTTTCTCACCCTGGTTCAGGAAGCGAAGGCTGCTGACGCCCTCATCGCCTACCTGCCCAGTGCCAGCATGGGCACGGCCATTGAGATCTGGGAGGCCTATCGTGCAGGCGTGCCTATCTACACTATCACCCCCATGACCACGAACTGGGTGATCAATTTCTTTTCCACCCGCGTCTTCGAGACTTTGCCGGAATTTGAATTTTTCGTTTCTCAGGGTGGGTTGGATTGGTTGGCGAGAAAATAGGACAGGGTGGCGCCAGGGTGTTGGTGGCCCTGATGCTGGCCACAGCGGCGGTGTCCATCTTGGTGGCTGATGGGTGCACCCCGAGGGCCCGGACCCTGGTCGCCCCCTCACCAACCGCTTGGGTCAGGCCGACCGGGCTAACCACACCGACAGCGCCGCCCACCACGCCGCCCGTGACTACCTCAGCCACAGAAACCAGGTTTCTAGAGCCGACGGCGACTGCGGTGGCGAGGGCTTCCCCCTCTCCGGCGCTGACCCCCACCCCTTCTCCGCCGGGAAAGACCACCAAGATGACTGTTTCCACCCTGTCGATCCCCGCCTATCCCTATCAGAGGTACCTGCACGATGCTCGAGATGAGGCCAAGAACGTGGTCTATAAGACCTTGGACTGGGATGCCTACCATGCGGCGCAGCCTTTCCCCCAGACGAAGAGCTTCACTGCCCTGGTTTTGGAGAACGAATACCTGCGCCTGACCATCCTGCCGGAGCTGGGAGGGCGGATATACTCTTTGATCTTCAAACCCACCGGGGCCGACCAATTCTATCGTAATCCGGTGCTGAAGCCCACCCGCTGGGGACCGGCGCAGCAAGGCTGGTGGCTCGCCGCCGGCGGGATGGAGTGGTGCCTGCCGGTGGAGGAGCACGGCTACGAATCGGCCATGCCCTGGAGTTACACGCTGGGCGGCTCTCCCCGCGAGGCCACGGTCACGGTCCGAGACACCGCCGAGGGTGGGCGGCTGCGGGCCAGTGTGACCATTTCCCTTCCGGCCAATAGGGGTTACCTCCAGGTGACGCCGCGTCTGGAAAACCCCACTGGCCAAAGGCTCCAATTCAAGTTCTGGCTCAATGCCATGCTGGCCCTGGGCGGGGCGAATCGGGTGGGCGAGGACACGGAGTTCATTTTCCCCAGCGAGCAGGTGGTGATCCACTCCAGCGGCGATAGGTCCTTGCCGGGTGAGCGCCAGTTGATGTCGTTTCCGACCTTCAACGGGGTGGACTACGGTTGGTACCGAAACTGGGGGCGCTCCTGGCTGGGCTTCTTCGCCTGGCCCCAGACCCGGCAAGGCTACGCTGGGGCTTATGACCACCGGAGCCAGCAGGGCATGGTGCGAGTTTTCCCGGCCCAGTCGGCCCGAGGTCTCAAGCTGTTCGCGGGAAAGGGCCTGGACCCCAAGCTTTGGACCGACGATGGCTCGAGCTATTTTGAGCTCCACGGCGGCGTGGCTCCGACCTTCTGGGACGAGGCGACGCTGGGGCCAGGGGAGGCCTTTAGCTGGACCGAATACTGGTATCCGATCTGGCAGATCGGTGGCTTCGACTACGCCACCTCCGAGGCGGCGGTGAAGCTGGCACTGCTGCCCGGCAAAAGGGTCTGGGTCGGCGCCTTTGTTACCGCCGCAGAGGCGGCAACAGTCGTGCTTTCAGCTAACACCCAGGAGATAATCCGGCGCCAGGTAGCCCTGAGCCCAGCGTTGCCTCTGGCCTGGGAGATAGCGCTGCCCGCCGAAGCCCCTGACAGCGGGACCTACCTTCTGAGCCTGATCGGCCAGAATGGGAAGGTGCTGGCTCAGATCGCAAAGAGCTTCCGGTGGTAGAAGGTGGGCCATCGGCTACGCCGGCTGGCGATCCGCCAGGGGCGCTGCCGCCAGCCAGGCTCTGACGAAGGCCATCTCGTCCTCCAGTGATTCCACCTTCCCGTTCAGTTTAGCCTGATAAAGATCGTTTAAGAGGCGACGATACACGGGCCCGGGCCGGAGGCCAAAGCTTTTCAAGGTTTCACCATTAACCTGGACCTTGAGCCACTTGAGCTTGTGGAGAAATAGCTCCACCGATTCTGAGACCGCAAACGGTAGCGGTTCCTCCGGTTTCCCGGGAACCTCATCGGTGAACCATAACACGTAGAGCAGTTCGGCTGGCGATTTCTGGTAGAGCGCGTAGATCGCTGTCGGCGACGGCCCTGGCTGTAGCGTTATCCTGGCCTTGCTAGAAAATTGTCCCAGCTCGCGCAGCAGCCGACTATTCTCACCGGTTATCTTCAGCCGACCGGTGAAGTCTACGACCTGGTCCTCTCTCATCGGGTATACCAGTAGCGCCAGGTAGACTCTAGGCAAGGAGCGCTGTGGCGCCAGGGCTGCGCGCGGGAATCGTTCGTTCCATTCCGCTATCTTCTCTCGGGCCTGAGCACAGTGCGAGCCCAGCCAGTCAGTATAGCGCAGCTCTCGATGCAGGTAAGCCAAGAGGCCGCACTGATCCAGTCGGCGGAGTATCTTCTCCGGCTCTTCTTCCTGCAGCGATAGATATAGTTCATGCCGCAGTCTCTCCCCGGAGACCCGTTCCAGGAGGTCCCGGGCGTCAACCATTAGCTCCTCCGTTCGTTTCTCGATCCTGAAGCCAAGCCTTTGCTCCAATCGCACCGCCCGGAGTATCCGGGTGGCATCCTCCACGAAGCTCAGGCTATGAAGGACACGGATCAGTTTGCGATCAAGGTCCTTCTTGCCGCCGTAGAAGTCCACCAGCTCGCCATAGCGCTCGCGATCCAGGCAGATGGCCATGGTGTTTATGGTGAAATCCCTGCGATATAGATCCTGCTTGAGAGAGCCGGCTTCCACCTCCGGCAGGGCCGCAGGGTGTTCGTAAAACTCGGTGCGGGCGGTCACGAAATCGATGGCCAGGGCGGCATGGCTGGAGGCCAGGCGGCGCTCGCTCACGTCGCCTATCTTCTCCCGGGGATGGCTGGGGGCCAGGGACAGCACCTCCCCGGGAGCCACCAGGGCTTCGGGCACTAACCATTTGGCTGTGCCGAAGCGCTCGTGAGCCTTGACCCGGCCGCCCAGCTCGGCCGCCAGCATACGGGCCAAGGCGATGGCGTCTCCCTCGACCACCAGGTCCAGGTCGAAGTTCGGTATGCCCAGGAGCAGGTCTCGCACTATGCCCCCTACCAGGTATAGGGAAGATCCCATATGCCTGGCAGCATGGCTGGCCCCTTGCAGGAGCTTCCGCAACGATGGTTGGAGGGCCTGGTCCAGTTGCGCCGCCAGATTGGGGTAACCCTTGGACCTGCCCGGGGGTAGCCCGCCCCAATGTGCGATGACGTCGGTGCGGGTCACTATGCCCACCAGTTGCCCGTTTTCCACCACCGGCAACTGCCCCGCATCGTGCTCCATCATCAACTGCATGATCCTGGGCACCGGGAGGTCGGGGCTGATGGCCGGCACGTTCACGGTCATGTACATCCGCACCGCCGCGTTGCCCAGCCGGTGGTGTATGGCCCGGTCCAGGTCCCGGCGGGTGACGATGCCCATCAACCTCCCGTCCTGCACCACCGGCAGGCCTTCGTGGCCGTATCGCACCAAGAGAGATGCGGCCTCGCTAATGGTAGTATCCGGGGAAACACTTCGAGCCTGGCGGGTCATGATGGTGGAGGCCGTGGCGGCAGGCTTAATCTGGGAGCGAAGGCCCTGCCGCAGGCTTTCGGCGACCAAAGACAGCTCTCGGTCCTTCAACAGCGCCGCCGCGGCGCGATTGTGGCCGCCGCCTCCCCACGGGCGCAATATGGCCGCCACGTCGACGTAGTCGCTCTTGCTGCGGGCGACGATCTGCAGGTGGTGGCCCATCTGAACCAGGACGAAGGAGGCCTCGGCGTCGTAGAGCTCGTTTAAGCGGTGGGCCACGGTGGAGACCTCCTCCACGTATTCGGGGGACTGGGCAGCGGCGATGAGCACGTGGTGTCCCTGGATGTCCTCGATCTTGGCCTCCCTGGCCAGTTGGTCGTAGAGCAATCGCTGTTTGCCGGTCAGGGGCCGGTTCAGGAAGCTGTTCAGCACTTGCAGGCTGGCCTCATGGGTCAGGAGCCAGGCTGCGCACCGGACGTCCTGGGAGGTGGTATTGATGTAGGTGAGGGAGCCCGTGTCCTCGTAAATGCCCAGCAATAGCAGGGTGGCCTCGGCCGGGGACAGCGGGACCTTCTTCTCCATGAGTTGCCTGACCAGAATGGCCGTGGTGGAGGCGACCTCTTCAGTGGTGTATGACATGCCTTCCGGTAGCTCCCGGTCCAGGGGGTGGTGGTCGATTATCTCCACCGGCAGCCCGGGCCGATGGATCCCGCTCTGAAACCCCTCCACCGCGGGCAAGTACTGGGTGTCCACCAGGATCACAGAATCTACGTCCTTATCAGGCAGCTCGTCGAGCTTTCTGAAGGGCAGATCGCCCCCGTACAGGGCCAGAAAGTCACGGAGGTTGCGATTGACGGCGCCCACCAATACCGGGATGGCGCCGGGGTAGAGCTTGGCCGCCGCCAGCATGGAGGCCAGGCCATCGAAGTCGGTATTAGGATGGGTCAGTATGAGACGCATGTCGGTTCCGCCGCCCGCACGCCTTAGAGCCTGATTAGGAGATGAGATCACTCCATAACCATTATAACACAAACTGCTGCATCTATGCCCGCAGGCTGTTGACAAAAGTTCCCTCTATGGTATAATGAATATTGTATACGATATATGATATACAGGAGTTGCCAATGGAATCCCCTTTTCAGTTGGCCAGGGTTGAAGGGCCACTCTCGCTTAAGGACAAAGCCTACGCCGCCATCAAAGATGCCATACTCTCCCTCCAACTCAAGCCAGGCGAACCGCTGGTGGAAACCGAGTTGGCTGAGCAATTGGGCATTAGCAAGACGCCGGTGCGAGACGCACTACAGCAGCTGGAGCGAGGGGGATTCGTCACCCGGGTCCTGTTCAAGGGGACCTACGTTACCGAGGTGACCTTGAAGGACGTGAAGGAAGTCTTCCAACTCCGGGCTGTTTTGGAGGGCTTGGCCGCCCGCCTGGCCGCCCCCCTTCTTACCCCTGAGGAATGGGACGAGGGGGAGCGGCTGATCGGCACCGCAGAGGCTGCCCTGGCTCAAGGAAACCGGGAACTCTGCTCCCAACTGGGAAAACAGTTCCACAACCTGGTCATCCAGAAGACGGACAACCAGCGTCTGATACCCATCCTCCACAATCTGGATGACCACCTGCAGCGTTTCCGTCTGGTCTCTGACCAGATCAGCGGTCGCTTGGAGAAATCGGTCCAGGAGCATCGTCGGGTGTTGGAAGCGCTGCGGCAACGCGACCCCGCCCTGGCCGAGCAGGCCATGCGCGATCACCTTCACAGTGTGCTGCAAGATCTGTCTGAGGAGAAGGAACAATGAGAGGCAGCCAGGCTGTCGTGGAGATGCTCAAGGCGCACCAGGTGAGGTATATCTTCGGCTTGCCCGGCGACACCAGCATGCCCCTCTATGATGCCCTGTATCGGGCCCGGGGTGAGGTCACCCATGTGCTGACCCGCGACGAGCGCTCGGCTTCCTTTATGGCCGATGTCTATGCGCGGGTGAGCTACCGTCCTGGCGTGTGCGAGGCTCCCAGCGGGGCCGGGGCTACCTACCTCGCCCCCGGGGTGGCCGAGGCCCATGCTTCCTCGATTCCGGTCATCGCCCTTACTACCGACATCCCTCTCTCCAACGAAGGCAAGAACGTGCTCACCGCTCTGAACCAGGAGGCGCTTTTCTCTCCCATTACTAAGTGGCGCGCTCTAGTCAAGAAAGCCGATCTGATCCCGGACATCATGCGCCGTGCCTTCCGCCTGGCCACGACTGGTCGTCCTGGGGCGGTGCAGATCACCTTGCCCAATGATGTACTGGATGAAGAGCTGGCCCATCCTGCCCTGCACGGCGATGATAACTGCACTGTCTATCCCGCTTACCGCATCCGCCCCAATGGCACGGTTGTGCGGCAGGCGGCGGAACTCCTGCTCCAGGCCGAGCGCCCGATCATCGTCGCTGGCGGGGGAGTGGTCAGCTCCCAGGCCTGGGCCGAATTGACCGCCCTGGCTGAGGCCTTGTCCATTCCCGTGGGCACCACCATCACCGGCAAGGGCGACATAGCCGAGGATCATCCGCTCAGCATTGGTGTAGTGGGAGGCAACGGGGGGCGGGACTACGCTAATTGCCTGGTGCAGGAGGCTGACCTCATCCTGTACGTGGGTTGCAAGACGGACTCGGTGACTACGGTCAACTGGACCCTGCCGGCCCCGGAGGCGGGCAAGACCATCATCCACCTGGACGTGGACCCGGGCGAGATTGGGAACAACTACCCCAGCGCGGTGGGCCTGGTCGGCGATGCCCGGCTGGCCCTGGCTGACCTACTGGAAGCGGTGCAGGTCAGGGCCGGCGGTAGTTCGGCCCTCGGTCAGGCCCGGCGGGATGAGATCGAGAAGCTGAGTCGCCGCTGGTGGTCCGAGGCCCAGGAAAAGATGACCTCCGACAGCGTGCCCATCAAGCCGCTGCGGGTGATCAAGGGGTTGGTCGACGCCCTGCCCAGGGACAGCATCATCGTCGCCGATGCCGGCACACCCACCCCCTTCGTCGCCGCTTACTTTGTCAGCCGGGCTGGGCGCCAGGTCATCATCCCGCGTGGCTACGGGGGACTGGGTTACGCCCTGCCCGGTGTGGTGGGAGCCAAGCTGGCCCAGCCGAAGGCCATCGTAGTCGGTCTTATGGGTGATGGCAGCTTCGGCATGTCCGCCGGCGAGCTGGAGACCATCGCCCGCCTGAAGCTGCCGGCGACCATCATCCAGTTCAACAACGCTTGCTTTGGCTGGATCAAAGCCTTGCAAGAACTGTACCACCAGGGCAGGTATTTCTCCGTGGATTTCTCCGCCGATACCGACCACGCCGCCATTGCGCGGGGCTTCGGGCTGAATGGCCTGCGGGTCGAGCAACCAGGCCACCTGGAGCCGGCCATCCGGCAAGCCCTGGCCAGCGATGTGGCCACCTTCATCGACGTGATCACCGAGTCGGAAGAGACCGAACTGCCACCGGTGACAAAGTGGGTTGAAGCAGCCAAGGGCAGAAAGCAAGAAAAAGCTGAATTGGCATAATGGCGGTGTCTGGTCTCCGCCCAGGGAGAAAGCGATGCCAAGGGTTGTGGTCATCGGTGGTGGATGGGCCGGCTGTGCGGCGGCCATGTCGGCCAAACAGGCCGGGGCCGAGGTGATCTTGCTGGAGAGGGCCGACACCCTGTTGGGCTCGGGCCAGGTGGGTGGCATCATGCGCAACAACGGTCGCTTCACCGCCGCCGAAGAGATGATCGCTATGGGCGGCGGTGACCTGTTCAGGCTGACCGACCAGAACGCCCGGCATACGAACATCGAGTTTCCTGGCCACAAACACGCCAATCTGTACGATGTGGCCACCATGGAAGCCATCGTCCGCCGCTACCTGCAAGAAAAGGGGACGGAGATCTGGCTGATGGCCCGGGTGACCGAGGTGACCAGGGATGACGGCGCTATCGCGGCTGTCGCGGCAGAGAACGGGGATGCCATCGAAGGCGACGTGTTCGTGGAAACCACCGGCACCATGGGGCCCCAGGGCAACTGCCGCAAGTATGGCAACGGCTGTGCCATGTGCATCACCCGCTGCCCCAGCTTCGGCGGCCGCGTCAGCATCGCCGCCCGGGCTGGGGTGAAGGAGGTGATGGGACGGCGGCCCGGCGGGGGCTTCGGAGCCATGAGCGGCTCGTGCAAACTGAACCGGGAATCGGTGGATAGAAACATCGTCCGAGAACTCGATCGCACCGGCGTGGCGGTGATCCCGGTGCCCAAGGAACTGGCAGAGAAAGAAAAGGGACTGTTGGCCGTCAAGTGCTGCCAGCAATACGCTCTCAAGGAGTTCGCCGAGAATGTGGTGCTGCTCGACACCGGCCACGTCAAGCTGATGACGCCCTTCTATCCTCTAGCCGACCTGCGACGCATCCCCGGCCTGGAGAACGCCCGCTACGAAGATCCCTACGCCGGCGGCATCGGTAATTCAATTCGCTACCTGGCCATGTCGCCGCGAGACAACACCCTCAAGGTCGAAGGCCTGGAAAACCTGTTCTGCGCTGGCGAGAAAGCAGGGCTGCTGGTGGGCCACACCGAGGCCATTTGTACCGGCGTCCTGGCCGGCCACAACGCCGTGCGCCACGCCCTGGGCAGGCCCCTGCTGGAGCTGCCGCGCAGCACGGCCATCGGCGATGCCATCGCCTTCGTGCGAGAGCAGATGCAGACCGAGGAGGGGCTGATGCAGAAGTACACCTTCTCCGGTTCGGTGTACTTCGAGCGCATGAAGGAACTGGGGCTCTACACCACAGACGCAAACGCCATCCGCCAACGCGTGCGGGCAGCAGGCTTCGAGAACTTCTTCGCCCATCACGTGGTATAACCGTCTCTGCGATCGGGTGGATCTTTCCGGGGAAGCAAGGAGGTGAGATATGACAAGAGCCCATTGCTAACCTCCATGTATCTCGGTTCATGAAGAGGAGAGAAACAGATGAAAGCAAGGTTCTATTGGCTACTGACCATGGTGGTTCTGGCTTCGCTGTTGCTGTCCGCCTGCGGGCCAACGCCCACGCCGGTGCCCCCCACGCCCGTACCACCCGCGGCCACACCGGTGCCTCCAACTCCCACGCCCAAACCAGTGCAGGTGGTCATCGCCATCGGCGGCGACCCGTCCACCCTCGACCCCCAGTACGCTGATGACGGGAACGAGCGGGCAGTGAACGACAACGTCTATGAGATGTTGCTCTTCCGCGATCCTAAGACCATGGCCATTGCGCCCGGCCTGGCCGAGTCCTACAAGCAGGTCGACGCCACCACCTGGCGCCTGACTTTGAAGAAGGGGATCAAGTTCCACAACGGGGAAGAGCTCAACGCCGCAGCCGTCGTCTTCAGCGTCAAGCGGATTCTTGATCCGGCCTTCAAGTCGCAGCAACTATCCTACGTGGAAGGCATCACCGACGCCAAGGCGGTGGACGACTACACGGTGGACATCATCACCAGCGGCCCGCTGCCCATCCTGCCGGTCCGCCTGACCTGGCTGAAGATCGTGCCGCCAAAGTATGCCACGGAGAAGGCGGCCGAGTTTCCCAACTACCCCGTCGGGACCGGGCCCTACAAGTTCGTGGAGTGGAAGAAGGGCGATCACGTCACCCTGGAGGCCAACCCGGCCTACTGGGGTGGAGCACCCAAGATCAATAGGGTGATCATACGCCCCATCCCGGAGGAAGCCACACGGCTGGCGGCGTTGAAGGCCGGCGAGGTGGACCTGGTGAGGGGCCTCATCCCCGAGTACGTCAAGGATGTGCCCAAAGCAGCCCACATGCCTGGATTGGAGTTTCCCTGGATCCGCATCAACACCAGGAAGGGTAAACTGGCAGACCTGAAGGTGCGCCAGGCACTGAACCACGCCGTTGACAAAGAGGCCCTGGCCAAGAGTCTCTATGGTGGCTTCGCCGTGCCTGCCGATGGGCAACTGCTGACCAAAGGGCACTTCGGCTACAACCCGGGGGTCAAGGCTTTCCCCTATGACCTGACCAAGGCCAAGGCGCTGCTCAAGGAGGCTGGAGCGGTGGGGATGTCGGTGGATCTCATTGGCGAGAGCGGCCGCTGGCTCAAGGACAAGGAGCTGATCGAGGCCGTGGCCGGGCAGCTCACCGAGGCCGGGCTCAAGGTCAACGTCAAGATCGTGGAATGGAAGGCCTGGCTAGATCTGCTCTTCGCCGGCGCGGAGAAGGCTCCCGATCTCCAGTTCTCTTCCCACGACAACGAGCTTCTAGATGCCAGCCGCACCCTTTCCGGGCTCTTCACCAGCAAGGGCAGCCAGGCCGCCTATGCCAATCCTGAGGTGGACAAGCTCGTCGAGGCGGCGGCAACGGAGACCGATCCGGCCAAGCGGGAGGACATGTACCGCAAGGCGGTCAAGATCATCAACGAGGAGGCAGCCTGCATCTTCCTGCTCAACCTGGAGAACATCTATGGGCTGTCCAAGCGTCTGGAGTGGACGCCACGGCTTGACGGCCGCGTGTTGGTCAAGGAAATGACGGTCAGTCAGTAAGGGCCTGTCCGAAGACCCGGGCGGTGAGCCCTCGGCCTCGACCAGTTTCCAGATCGGCACCAAACGGCACGCAGCGCTCAGGCGAGGGTTCGATCCTCGCCTGAGCGCCATCAGCAAATTGGGGGATGACGATGACCAACTATCTGATCAGACGTCTCATCTGGTCGGTCCTGGTGGTGGTGGGCGTCTCGTTGATCGTCTTCATCGTCACCCATGCCATCGGTGACCCAGTGCGCATCATGCTTCCCCTCGAGGCCAGCCAGGAGGAGTACCTGACCATGCGCCACGCCTGGGGCTTCGATGACCCGCTGTACGTGCAATTCTGGCGCTTCGCCGTCAAGGCAGCGCGGGGAGACTTCGGTGACTCCCTGTGGCAGCGCACGCCGGCCCTGGCTCTGGTCATAGATAGGTTGCCGGCATCCTTCCTGCTATCCTTTGTGGCCATCGCCCTCGCCGTTCTCGGCTCCATCCCTTTGGGTATCCTGGCCAGCTTGAGACTCCGCTCGCTCCTCGATCGTCTATGCGTCATGGGATCGCTCCTGGGGGTCTGCATCCCTGTCTTCTGGCTGGGTATCATGCTCATCATGTTCTTCGCCGTGGACCTGGGTTGGTTCTACACCTCCGGTTACGGTACCTGGAAGCACCTGGTGCTACCGGCGGTGACCCTGGCCGCCCTGCCCATGGGCCGCATCACCCAGATCGTGCGCTCCAGCATGCTGGACGAGCTGCACCGCCAATACATGACCACGGCTCGGGCTAAGGGACTGGCCGAGGGCTATATCATCGTCCGCCACGCTTTGAAGAACGCCGCCATTCCCATCGTCACCCTGGCGGCCTGGGAACTGACCCGTATGCTGGCCGGCTACACCATCATTGTGGAGAAGGTCTTCGCCTGGCCGGGCTTCGGATTGCTGGCCATGCAGGCCATCGAGCGCCACGATCTCCCGCTCATCCAGGCTGACGTCTTCGTAGTGGCTCTGATCGTGGTGGTGCTCAACATCGTCATTGATTTCGTCTACGCGGCGCTGGACCCGAGGGTTCGCTTTGAGTGAGGAGAGTAACGGCCATGAAAAGTTCACCGGCCAGTGCGGCGGTCCTGCCGCGAGTGAGGGCCATCGAGGAAGAACGGTTTGTCTACTGGCGCAACCTCTGGAAGCTGATTCAGGATCTGATCCGGGATCGGGTGGCTCTGTTGGGTGTTCTCATCGTCCTCACCGTGGTTTTCGCGGCGGTGGCTGCACCCCTGGTCGCGCCCTATGACCCCACCAAGCAGAACATCGCCAGGCGACTGACGCCGCCGGCCTGGGCCGCCAAGGGAGAGGCCGGGTACTGGCTGGGCACAGACCAGTTGGGGAGAGACGTGTTGAGCCGCATCATCTACGGCGGCCGCGTGTCCCTCACCGTTGGCCTGAGCGTGGTGGCCATCGCCGGCAGCTTTGGCATTCTTCTCGGCCTCGTCTCCGGCTACTTCGGCGGCCGTGCCGATGACGTTCTCATGCGCCTGACCGACGTCCAGACCGCCTTCCCCGGCCTGCTTTTGGCCCTGACCATCATTACCATGATCGGGCCCAGTGTGCGCAACATCATCATCGTCCTGTCCATCAACGGCTGGATGGTCTACGCCCGCATCACGCGGGGCATCATGCTTTCTTTGCGCGAGACACCCTTCATTGAGGCAGCTCGGGCCATCGGCTGCTGCGACCGGCGCATCATCTTCCGCCATGCTCTGCCCAACCTGCTGTCGCCCTTACTGACCCTGGGCACCCTGGAACTGGCGCGCATCATCCTGGCCGAGGCCTCGCTGAGCTTCCTGGGGCTGGGGGTGCAGCCGCCAGCCGCCTCGTGGGGCTTGATGATCGCCGACGGGCATCAGTATATCACCCGTGGTTGGTGGCTGGTGACTTTTCCCGGCCTGGCCATCGCCATCACCGTCTTCGGGGTGAACCTGGTGGCCAGTTGGCTCAGGACATATTCCGATCCCAGTCAGCGGTATCGTCAGATCAGGACGGTGGAGTAAACGAATCACAGGGAGGAAGATGTTCAAGAAGATAATGGTTCCATTGGATGGCTCAGAGCTGGCCGAGGCGGCACTGCCGGTGGTGGAGGGACTGGCGACCTGTCTGGGGTCAGAGGTCATCCTGGTACAGGTGGTTCCAAGTCCCCGGGGACGTTCCGCGGCCAAGTTTCGCCCCTTTTCGGCCGATCTTCCCGTGGCCGTCCCCCGCGCCCGGGAGGATGTGGAGATGGCCCGGCATCCCATCTACAAAGACCAGGAGATGATCAGCCTGAAGGCGAAGGCGAAGGTTTCCCTGGCCCGGGCCGAGAAGCGGCTGCGGGATCAGGGCATCCAGGTGAAGGTGGATGTCCTCTTCGGCCGGCCGGCCGAGGAGATCATCGCCTACGCTGAGCAGGCGGGTGTGGATGTAATCCTCCTCTCCACCCATGGAGAAAGCGGCCTGGGTCCCT
Source organism: Chloroflexota bacterium (assembly GCA_040754915.1). GTDB lineage: Bacteria > Chloroflexota > DTOL01 > DTOL01 > JACQYG01 > JACQYG01. Next base: position 52,680 of record JBFMCB010000001.1, read on the forward strand.
GGAACATGGGGGCTACGGCCGAGCGGGTGCTGCGGGGAGCCAACGTTCCTGTCCTTCTGGTGCGGCCGGCCCAGGCGCGGGTCCGGCGGGGGGACTGGCCGGGTTCTCTATAATTCTAAGGAGGTCTCACATTGCGACCAACTGGCTCCTGGGTGGCCCTGGTCACCCCCTTCACCGAAGCCAGCGAGGTGGACTTTGCCGGCTTCGAACGCTTGATAGACTTCCAGGTCGGGAACGGCACCGCCGGCCTGCTCCTCATGGGCTCCACCGGCGAGCCGACGCTGCTCGCTTTGGACGAGCGGCGGGAGATCCTCGACCGGGTGTGTGCCTACGCCAAAGGCAAGATCCCCGTCTTCGCCGGCACCACCTGCGGCAGCACCGGCGAGACCATCGCCCTAAGCCGCTACGCCGAGCGAGCCGGGGCCGACGGGCTGCTCCTGGTCGTCCCAGCCTACAGCCAGCCGCCCCAGGAGGGCCTCTACGCCCACTTCAAGGCCGTGGCCGAGGCGGTGAGCATCCCCATCGCTATCTACAACAACCCCTCCCGCGTGGGGGTGAACATTGACCCGGCCACCATCATCAGGTTGGCCGAGCTGCCCAACATCGTAGCCGACAAAGAGGCTACGGGCAACATCGGCCAACTGGTGGAGGTGCTCAGGGGCACCAACGGCCGGCTGCATCTTCTTTGCTGCGATTACCCCGGCTATGGGTTGATCATCCCTACCCTGGCTATGGGCGGTCACGGCACGGCCAACATCGCCGGCAACGTCATCCCCCGGGAGATGGCCGAGATGTCCCAGCCGTGGCGGTCGTGGGACGACGTAGGGCGGACGAGAGGGCTCTATTTCAGGTTCGTGCCTTTGCTCTCGGCCTTGTACAGCCTGTCCAATCCCATCGCCGTGAAGGCGGCCCTGCGGCTGATGGGCCTGCCCGGCGGCCCGGTGCGCCGCCCGCTGGTGGAGCTGGGTGGCGACAAGCTGCGTCAGCTTGACCAGTTGCTGGAGAGCCTGGGGGTAAAGGCGGAGTATGGTGTCGGTGTCTGACCTCCGGCCAGGTCCTCATCCCCGCCGCTGGCTGATCCTGGCCACCGTCCTCATCGGCACCCTGACCGGCACCCTGGGCAACAGCATGGCCAACGTGGCCCTGCCGGCCATCATGGACCACTTCTCTGTGGACATCGGCCAGGCCACGTGGGTGGTGACGGTCTATATCCTGCTCTTCGCCGTGCCCCTGCCCGTCTTCGGCCGCCTGGGCGACATGTATGGCTACAAGCGCATCTACCTGGTCGGCATGAGCGTCTTCGCCTTCGCCGCCCTCCTGGCTGCCCTGGCCCCCACTTTTCCCGCCCTCATCGCCTTTCGCGCTCTGCAAGGATTGGCCAACGCTCCCACCTTGCCCTCGGTCATGGCCATCGTTGCCTACGTTTTCCCGCCCCAGGAGCGGGGCCGGGCCATGGGGGTGTGGGCCCTGGTTAATAGCTCGGCCCACGCCATCGGCCCGCCCCTGAGCGGCTTCCTGACACAGTATCTGGGCTGGCCGGCGATGTTTTACGTCAATGTCCCGCTCTGTGTCGTGGGGGCGATATTCATCTGGCGTCTGGTGCCGCCCGATGCCAGGCGCGGTGGCGGCAGCTTCGACTACATCGGGGCCATCACCCTCACCCTGGCCACCCTGACCCTCATGTTCAACCTGACCCAAGGGCGCAAAGCGGGTTGGGCTTCGCCGACGGGCATCGCCTTGTGGGCGATCTTCATCGGCCTGATGGGGGCTTTCCTGATCGCCGAGAGGACCGTCAGGTCGGCCTTCGTCGAGCTGAGCCTTTTTGGCAACCGCCCCTACACTGCGGCCACGGTCGTGGTATCGTTGCAACTCTTCTGCCAGTTCGGCCTGGCTCTGATCATGCCTCTCTTTCTCATTCGCATCCAGGGCTACACCAGCGGCCAGGCAGGACTATTGGTCTTTCCTTTGCCTATCGCCATGGCCCTGGTGGCACCTCTGGCCGGCCGCCTGACCGATAGCTACGGCTGTCGGCTGTCCTGCATCAGCGGGATGGGGCTTGTGGCCCTGGCGGGGTTAGGGCTGCTTCCCCTGGGGGCGGGCACACCGGCCTGGTACGTGGCGGCTGCACTCATGCTGATGGGTGTGGGCATGGGCATGATCCAATCGCCTACGGCGGCGGCGGTGACCCATGCAGTGGCTCAGGAGCGGTTAGGGTTGGCCCTGGGGCTGTTCAATATGTTCCGCTTCGTGGGAGGGACCCTGGGGGCGACGGTGTTCGGCATGATCCTGGGGAGCTTCAGCGCCAGCCTGGACCTGGTCGGTGCCTTCCACCTGGATTTCGGGCTGGTGGTGGGACTAGCCCTGGTAGCCTCCCTAGTGGCACTGAATGTGCCGGAAAGGGTGAAGGACGAACGATAGGAGGTAAGATGCCCAAGGAACCACATCTTGGGGGGATACTGGACAAGTACCCCTACGCCGCCAAGGACGACGTGGAGGGCCGAGTCGTGTGCCTGCTGGAGGCCCAGTCGGAGAACCGGGGCATGGAGTTGGCCACCCACCTCTCCCGGGCCGTGCCTCGAGGCCAGATTCACGAGCTGGTGCTGACCGACCAGGCCGAGGCGGCGCCGGGTAGCGTGGTGGATCGGGTGGCCTACGTTGGCTTCTTCGAAGTGGAGCATGGCGGGCTGATCCTGGTCGGAGACCGGGTGACAGTAGACGGCCAGGAACTGGGCAAGGTGGCAGGGTTCGATGAGACTCACTTCCCCAACCACATGAACGTGCTGCTCAAGGCCCGGGTGCGACAGACGGGGGTGGAATTAGGGGTGAAGCTGGGGGCCAAAGTAGTGTTCAGGATGGCGGAGCAGGCGGCTCACAACTATGGTATAATGTTGGGGTTTTAGGCCTGGTCAGCCTTCGTTGTTCGGGGATTAGATGGTGGAAGCGGTCAGCCTGCCCGCCGGGGCCGGCCCATATCAGGTGAACCTGATGGTGTTCCAGGGGCCTCTGGATCTGTTGCTCCAGCTGGTCGAGCAGCGGAAGTTAGACATAACTACAATCTCCCTGGCCCAGGTAGCTGACCAGTACGTGGAGTACATCGGCCGAATGCCAGAGCACGATCCGGAGGTGCTGTCCGGGTTCCTGGTGGTTGCCGCCAAACTGCTCCTCTTGAAATCCTGGGCGCTCTTGCCCCGCCCCCCACAGGAGACGGCCGAGGAGGAGGGCGATCCTGGAGAGGAGCTGGCTCGCCAGCTTTTGGAGTACAAACGGTTCAAAGAAGCGGCGGCGCATCTCAGGGCCTGGGAGGAACGGGGAGAACGTAGCTACGTCCGGATCGCGCCGCCCCCTAAGGTCGTCGGTGAGCTGCGTCTGGAGGGGGTGACCCTGGCCGACCTGGCCCAGGCCGTCAGGCGGGCCCTGGCGACGATGCCTGGCCAGGAACCGGGCCGCCTGGTGCTTCCCGAGATCTTCTCCATCGACGACAAGATGGGACTCATCGAAAGCCTGCTGGACGGGCAGGGAGAGGTCGCCTTCTCTAGCTTGCTTTCTGCCGCCGCATCCAAGCTGGAGGTCATCGTGACCTTTTTGGCTTTGTTGGAGCTCCTGAAACAAGGGCGGGCCTTTGCCTATCAGCACTGCGTCTTCGGTGAGATCAGAATCGCCAGGGCCGAAGGCGATGCCGTCGAAGCATCTCTGCCGGGTCCGGCCCTGGCGTCTTAAGCCAAGGAGAAACAGCCATGGCGATTTTTGATCACTGATTATGGAGCAGGCCCATGGGTTGGAGCACAGCGAGGGCGCCGTTGCCCCCGGGAAGACACCTATGGCAGGGCGATGAGGCCTGCGCTGAGGGGGCCATCGCGGCGGGCTGCCGGTTCTATGCCGGCTATCCCATTACCCCGGCCAGCGAGATCATGCAGCGGATGGCCCGTCGCTTCCACGAGATGGGCGAAGGCGTCTTCATTCAGATGGAGGACGAGATCGCGTCCATGGCCTCGGTCATCGGGGCCTCCTGGGCCGGGGCCAAGGCCATGACTGCCACCTCGGGCCCGGGCTTCACCCTGATGCTGGAGAACATCGGATATGCCATTATGACCGAGACCCCCTGCGTGGTGGTGGACGTTCAAAGGGCCGGCCCCAGCACAGGGCAGGCCACCCGCCCTGCCTCTGGCGACGTGATGGAGGCCCGTTGGGGGACCCACGGGGATTTCGAGATCATCGCCCTCTCCCCATGGTCGGCCCAGGAGATGTTCGACCTGACAGTTCGTGCCTTCAATCTGGCCGAACGATTCCGGGTGCCGGTCTTCGTCCTGGCTGACGAAGCGGTGGGCCACATGCGAGAAAATGTGGTGACTCCGGCGGAGATCCAGGTCTACGAGCGCGAGCGAAGCGCGGGCCTGGCCCCTTTTGGCAGCGAGGCCGATGATGGTGTGCCGCCCATGCCGGCCTTCGGCCAGGGCGAGAGGCTCCTGGTCACCGGTTCCACCCACGACCCCTGGGGCTACCGCAAGGTCAGCGATTCGGCAGTTCAGGACAGGCTCACTCGGCGGTTGGTGCAGAAGATACGGGCCCATCAGGGCGAGATCATTGCCACCGAGCCCTACATGGCCGATGAAGATCTGGATGTGCTCGTGGTCGCCTACGGCTTCACCGCCCGCAGCGCCCGCCACGCGGTCAAGCTGGCCCGACAGGCTGGCATAAGGGCGGGGCTCTTGAGGTTGATTACGTTTTTCCCCTTTGCCGAGGAGGCGGTCCTGCACCACGGGGAGAAGGCACGCAACATACTGATCCCGGAGATGAACCAGGGCCAGGTGGTCCGGGAAGTGCAGCGGGCAATGGCGGGCAATGCCAATCGAGTGCACCTGTACGCTCAAACCAACGGGGAGGTGATCTGTCCCCTGAGGATCTTATCTGAGATCAAGAGGCTGGTGGAAACATAGATGAGCAGACAGTTGTACGGCTATTTCCGAACCGAATCCTTTCCGACGCCGTTTTGCAGCGGATGCGGCCACGGCACGCTCATGGCGGCCTTGATCCGGGCCATTAACTCTTTGAACTGGGACATGAGTGAGGTGCTCTTCGTCTCCGGCATCGGCTGCGCCGGGTGGATACCCAGCCCTCACTACGCCGCCGACACCCTGCATACCACTCACGGCCGGCCCATCGCCTTTGCCACCGGAGCTAAGCTATTCAATCCCCGGTTGAAGGTGGTGGTCGTCGGAGGCGACGGTGACATTGCCTCCATCGGCGGTAACCACCTGATCCATGCTGCCAGGCGCAACACCGACCTCACGGTGATATGCGCCAATAACATGATCTATGGCATGACCGGGGGACAGGTAGCGGCGACGACCCCACCCGGGGCGATAACCGCCACCACCGAGGCAGGCAACCCCGACCGGGCCTTCGACCTCTGCCGCCTGGTAGAGGCCGCCGGTGCCACGTACGTAGCCCGCAGTACGGTTTATCACGTGGTGCACCTGGTCAAGGTCTTGAAGAATGCGCTGCAGCACCGGGGTTTTGCCTTTGTGGAAGTGCTCTCCTCCTGTCCCACCCACTACGGCCGGCGCAACAGTGCGGCCTCTCCCACGGACATGCTGAACCTGTACAAGGGCCTCTGCGTCGGCCTGGATTCGGCGGCCCGAGACTCGGCGGCGATTCAAGGGAAAATCCTCATCGGCGAGTTCGTAAGAGGTGGCCGAGCATGAGAATCAAGGTGCGAATGGGGGAACCTCTGTGGAAAGCCGTGGGCCAGAAGATGATAACGCTGGCCCTTCCGGACAAGGACAACACTCTAGCTGACGTGCTAGAGGCCCTGGTGGCCACCTACCCCAATCTGGAAAGCGAGCTCCACGGCAGCGGTGAGAGGCGGGAGTTCTATTACACGCTTTTCCTGAACGGCCAAATCGCGAGTTTTTCCGAGAGGGCCAAGGTGCCGGTTCAAGAGGGAGACGAGGTGTTGATCCTGCTCCCAGTGGCCGGGGGCTCAGGCTATATTTCTTTACTAGATGAAGAAAGCCAGAGCCGTTGACTTCTTTGGATCATTGTGCTAGTATCGTGTGCGTATATTTTCACAAGCTTCGTCATTTCACAGGCAGTTTTGGCATTCCAAAGCCGGGACAAGCATCCTGAGGCCAGAAAAAGGAAAAATAACCTGGAATGAAGCAAGTTGCTTTCGAACGGCTGATGCCTGGATAGGCTAACCCCTCTTCCTTTTCCGCACCATCTTTCCCTCGTCTCAGGGCTCCGCGCCCAGATTTCGAAAACCAAAAACACCTAAGGAGGGACAAGGGTGTACCGGCTAGCCGATGCGCAAAGGATGCTCCAGGCTGTCGTTCGCGAGCTGGCTCAGGAGAAGATCGCGCCCCGGGCGGCGGAGATTGACGACAAGGGCGAGTATCCCTGGGACATGAAAGAGCTCCTGGCGCGACAGGACCTCCTGGCATTGCCCTTTCCCGAGAAGTACGGCGGCACCGGATCGGACCTATTTACTTTTTGTTTGGTAGTGGAGGAGATCGCCAAGGTTTGCGCCTCTTCGTCGCTCATCGTCCTCGTCCAGGCCCTGGGCTCCTTTCCGATCCTGATCGCCGGGACAGAGACCCAGAAACAGAGGTATTTCCCCAAGCTGGCCTCCGGGGATTGGCTTGCTGCCTTTGCCCTGACCGAGCCCGGCGCGGGCTCCGATGCAGCGGCCATGAAGACCAGGGCGGTCCTTGAGGGAGACCATTACGTCCTGAACGGCAGCAAGTGCTTCATTACCAACGCCGGCATCGCCCAGGTCTACTCCGTCTTCGCCATGACCGATCCCCACAAGGGAGTGAAAGGCATCAGCGCCTTCATCGTGGACGCCGATTCGCCCGGCTTTCGCCTGGGCAAGATCGAGCACAAAATGGGCATCCGAGGCTCCCAGACCGGTGAACTGGTCTTCGACAACTGCATAGTTCCGGTGGGTAACTTGCTGGGCAACGAGGGCGATGGCTTTAAGATCGCCATGATGACTCTGGACAAATCACGCCCGGGCGTGGGTGCCCAGGCCGTGGGCATCGCCCAGGGTGCTCTGGACTACGCCGCCAGGTATGCCAAGGAACGGGTTCAGTTCGGCGCTCCCATTGCCAACCTGCAGGCCATCCAGTTCATGCTGGCGGACATGGCCATGCAGGTGGAGGCGGCCAGGTGCCTGGTATACGAGGCCGCGGCCAGGGTGGACGCCGGAGAGAAGGGAATCACCATGTCCTCGGCCATGGCCAAGTGCTTCGCCGGGGACGTCGCCATGCGGGTCACCACCGATGCCCTGCAGGTGTTGGGGGGCTATGGTTACATGAAAGAATACCCCCTGGAGCGCATGATGCGAGATGCCAAGATAACGCAGATCTACGAGGGCACCAATCAGATCCAGCGCCTGGTCATTGCCCGGGCCTTGTTGGCCAGCTATTAAGAGATTTCTTTGCTAGTAAAGAAATCACCACGGACGAGGCAAACTAATCATCATCGCGGAGGTGTGAATTGAACATCGTCGTTTGCGTCAAACAGGTCCCCGATACCACGGCCGAGAAGCGGCTGGACGCCAATCTACGGCTGGACCGGGCCAGCGTGGACAACATCATCAATCCCTTCGACGAGTATGCCATTGAGGAAGGCCTGCGCCTCCAGGAGGCCCACGGCGGTGAGGTGGCGCTGCTCTGCATGGGCACGGAATCGGCCCAGGAGACCCTACGAAAAGGACTGGCCATGGGGGCCGATCGGGGCGTGTTGGTGACCGATCCAGCGTTAGCGGGCTCCGACGCCTGGGCCACTTCCTACGTACTGGCCCAGGCCTTGAAGAGGATGAGCTATGACGTGATCCTCTGCGGCATGCAGACCACCGACTCCGGCACCGCTCAGGTGCCGGGGGGAGTGGCCGAGTTTCTGGGCCTGCCCCAACTGACCTGGGCCAACAAGGTGGAGATCTCCGATGGAAAGGCCACCATCCAGCGACAGAGCGATGCCGGCTACGACGTGGTGGAGGCACCGCTGCCGGTGGTGATCAGCGTGATCAAAGGCATCAATGAACCCCGCTATCCATCTCTCAAAGGGATCATGCAGGCCAGACGCAAGGAACTGCAAATCTGGTCCCTGGATGACCTGGGGATCAGCCAAGACATGGTGGGAGTGCTGGGCGCCAAGACGAAGGTGCTGGGTTACTCCCGGCCGGCGCCCCGGGCGAAAGGCCAGCTCATCCAGGAGGATAGCCAAACGGCAGCGACCAGGATCGCCGATTTCCTGGTCCAAGCCAGGGTGCTGTAGAGACGCTCAATTTACTTTAAGGAGGACTGCCTTGGGCACGGCGAATGTCATATGGGTCTATGCCGAGCTGAGCGGCAAGGAGCCCAAGAAGATTGCCCTGGAGCTCATGACCAAGGCCCGGGAGCTGGCCGAGGCCATGGGCGGCAGTGCCGCTGCTGTGGTCCTGGGAACCGGGGCCAGGACCGCCGCGGAGAAGCTGGCGCAGCACGGGGCCAGTGTGGTCTACGTGGCTGAGGATGAACGGTTCGGCAATGTCCTGACCACCCCCCACGCCGACGCGCTCTCCGGCCTGATCAAAGAGAAGTCGCCCCGGGCCGTATTATTCGGCGCCACTAACTCCAGCAAGGACATCGCGGCCAGGGTTTCAGCCCGCCTGGGGCTGGGTGTGATCGCCGACGCTATTGCCATACAAGTAAACGGTAACGAGCTACACGTGGTCAACCCGGCCTTCGGAGGCAGCCTGCTGGTGACCAGCACCTTTACCGATGCCAACACCGCCTTCATCATCGCCCGGGCCAAGGCCTTTGCCGCCGAGGAGAGGCCCCAGCCACTGAAGATAGAGGAGGTAAAGCCAGTTTACACCGCAGCGCCCCAAGCCAGGATCACCGGTGCGGTGGCCCAACCGGAGGCCCGGGTCAGCCTGGAGGAGGCGAACGTCATCGTCTCCGGGGGCCGGGGGCTGGGGGCGCCGGAGAACTTCAAGCTGGTGGAGGAGCTGGCCCAGGCGTTTGAGGCAGCGGTAGGGGCCTCCCGTGCGGCCGTGGATGCTGGCTGGATCAGCTACCCCCATCAGGTAGGACAAACGGGCAAGACCGTCAAGCCCAAGGTCTACATCGCCTGTGGCATCTCCGGGGCCATCCAGCATAAGGTGGGCATGCAGACCAGCGACATCATCATCGCCATTAACAAAGACCCTGATGCGCCGATTTTCAGCTTCGCCGACCTGGGTGTGGTGGGCGATCTCCACCAGATCGTCCCGCTCCTGGCGAAGGAGATCAGGAAGCGCAAAGGGGCTTAGGCCGCCGCCCCGATGTCCCGGAGTTGAACTCCGGGACATCGGGGTCATCCTCGTCCCATAGGGGGCTTTCATGGGGTCGATCTTCCGCGACACCTTCTGGAACGTACCGGTGTGGGCTCAGGCCGTCCATTACCTCCTGTCCATAGCCGCCCTGCTCATTCTCAGCTACGGCGTCTACCGGCGGGTCTCCCTCTGGCGCCAGGGCCAGAAAACCCCCCGATGTCCCGGAGTTAAACTCCGGGACATCGGGGGTTCTTTACTAGTAAAGAAGCGGGTGAAGGCCTTTCTGCTCTACGCCATCGCACAGTTGCGCCTGCTCAGGGAGAGGTATCCGGGGATAATGCACCTCTTTATCTTCTGGGGCATGGTGGTCCTCTTCCTGGGCACGGCCACGGTCACCCTGGACTATGACGTGGCCCACCTGATATTCCGGACCCAGTTTCTAACCGATGGATTCTACCTGGTTTTCAAGCTTACTTTGGACATCTTAGGCGCCTTGCTCATCGTTGGCGTGCTCCTGGCGGCTTACCGGCGCTACGTCCTCCGCCCTTCGAGGTTGGATAACCTCTGGCAGGATGCCTATCAGCTCGGGATGCTCTTCGCCATCGGGCTCATGGGCTTTCTCCTGGAGGCCATGCGCCTCGCGGCCTTTAAGCAGCCGGAGGTGGCCATCTGGTCTCCGGTGGGCTATCTTCTGGCTCAGCCCTTCTGGGGCGTCACTAAGGAGACCATCCGGCCCTACTATGTGGGAACCTGGTTCGTCCACTCCACCATGGCCCTGGTCTTCATCGCCAGCCTGCCCTACACTAAGCTCTGGCACATCGTCGCCTCTCCGACCAACATCTTCTTCCGCTCCTTGAGGCCAGCCGGGGAGCTCTTGCCCATCGAGAACCTCGAGGAACAGGAGACCTTCGGTGTGGGGAAGTTCGAGGAATTCACCTGGAAACAGCGCCTGGATTTCGATGCCTGTACCCGCTGTGGCCGCTGCCAGGACGCCTGTCCGGCCTGGGCCAGCGGCGCCTCGCTCTCCCCCAAGAAACTGATCCTGGAGCTGCAGCAATGCATGCTGGAAAAGCCCACCCTGGATACCCCCGATGTCCCCCCGATGTCCCGGAGTTCAACTCCGAGACATCGGGGGACATCGGGCTCGAAAGACCTGCACGGGAAGGTGGTGGCCGCCGACGAGCTCTGGGCCTGCACCACCTGCCGCGCCTGTGTGCAGGAGTGCCCGGTCTTCATCGAGCACGTGGATACCATTGTGGACATGCGCCGCTATCTCACCCTCTCCGAGGGGGCGGTGCCGGCGACTACCGCCACCACCCTGAAGCAGATGACTAACCAAGGTAATCCATGGGGGCTCTCCAAGAATGACCGGCTGAAGTGGGCTGAGGGTCTGGACGTGAAGGCCATCGCCCCGGGCCAGGAGGTGGAGTATCTCTATTGGGTGGGGTGTTCGGCAGCTTACGACGCGCGAAACCAGAAGGTGGCAAAGGCCATGGTGCGGGTGCTTAAGGCGGCCGGGGTGGACTTCGCCATCCTGGGCAACCAGGAGAGATGCTGTGGGGACTCTGCCCGGCGCTTAGGTGAGGAGTACCTCTTCCAGACTCTGGCCATGGAGAACATCGATAATCTAAAGAAATACCGTTTCCAGAAGATCGTCACTGCCTGCCCCCACGGCTACAACACGATCAAGAACGAGTACCCGCAGCTCGGCGGAAATTACACCGTCATCCACCACACTGAGTTATTGGCCCAGTTGGTCCAGGAGGGAAGGCTCGAGCTTTCCAGGCCTTTATACAAGAACATCACCTACCACGATTCGTGCTACCTGGGCCGGTACAACGACATCTTCCAGGCACCCCGCCAGGTATTGGCCGCCCTCCCCGGCGCTCTGCTCAAGGAGATGGACCGGTCTGGCGATCGGGGCTTCTGCTGCGGCGGTGGCGGCGGCCAGATGTGGATGGAGGCCAAGGTAGAAAAACGGGTGAACCACATTCGGCTGGAGGATGCCCTGTCGATCAAGCCGGACTGTGTGGGCACCGCCTGCCCCTTCTGCCTGACCATGTTCGTGGACGCGGCGAAGGTCAAGGGCATCGAAGACTCCTTACCGGTAAAAGACGTGGTGGAGCTCATCGCCGAAGCCTTGGTTTAGAGGCTCAAAAGTGTCAGAGGCATCCCCGATGTCGACATCGGGGCGATTCTGCGAAAGGGGGTAAACGACTATGGAATTCAGACTGACCACGGAGCAGGAGCTGTTCAAGAAGATGGTCCGGGAATTTGTGGACAAGAAGGTGTTCCCCCGGGCTAGAGAGATTGACTCAAGCGATGCCAATCTGCCAGAAGACATTCTTAGAGAGATGGCCGGCCTGGGCATCTTCGGCGTGACCATCCCGGAGAAATACGGCGGCACGGCGATGCCCGGCGAGGAGATGGTGTACGCCATGCTGGCGGTGCACGAACTCGCCCGGGGCGACATATCGATGTCCCTGCCGGTGTACACGCTGTTGTGCCTGGGCTGGGGCTATCTGGTGACTCGCTTAGGCACCGAGCAACTGAAAAAGGAACTTCTCCCCAAGGTCGCTGCGGGCCAGGCCTTCCTGGGCATCTGCACCACGGAGCCTAGCGGCGGCTCTGACCTGGCAAGGATCACCACGACAGCGGTCAAGAAGGGTGACGGGTACGCCCTTAACGGTGAAAAGGTGTACATCTCCGGCTGCAAAGAGGCGGCCAAGCGCGGCGGCGGCCACCTCACCCTGTTCCGCACCGACCCCGCGGCAGGCATCAGGGGCATGACCTTTGCCTACGTGCCGGTGGACACCCCCGGTCTCGCCTGGAAGATGTACGAGGACATGGGCCGGGGCGGCCTCTCCACCAGCGGCATCATCTACAAAGGCGTGGAAATCCCCAGCTACTACGTCTTGGGCCAGGAAAACCGGGGGTTCCACGCCGCGATGGAAGGCTTCAACGTCGCCCGGACCCTGGTGTCAGCGGCATGCACCGGTGGTGCCGAAAAATCCCTGGAGATGGGTGCGGAGTACATCAAACAGCGAAACCTGTTCGGGCAGCCATTGGCCAAGTTCCAGGGAATTTCGTTCGAGATCGCCGAGGACCGGGCCAAGCTGTACATGCTGATGAACACGCTGCTCAAAGGCGCCTGGATGATCGACCAGTTCTACCGGAATGGCAGCTTCAGCCGCAAGGAGATCAATGAGATCGTCGCCATCTGCAAGCTCACCGCGCCATCCCTGGCCCTGGACATCGTCAAGCATGCCATGACCTACTACGGAGCCTTCAGCTTCACCAAGGACTGCCCGCTGGAGATGTGCTTGCGGGGCCTGATGTCCTACGTGGTGGGCGCCGAGGGGGGCGCGAACATCATGAAGATCATCATCGGCCGGGAGTTCATCGGCGACATTTCTGTGGCGTATCGATAAACCAAAAGCAGGGTAGTCCGTAGTCCGTGGTCCATAGTCCGTTGACTAACGACCACGGACCAATGACCAATGACTAGGGACCAAGGACTACATAAGGAAACTATGGAAAGGGTCGACGTAGTCATAGTGGGCGCAGGGCTGGCGGGGCTGGCCTGTGCCTACGCCCTGGCTGGCAATGGATTGGACGTGATGGTGGTGGAACGGGGCGACTACCCGGGTGCGAAAAACGTTTCGGGTGGCCGCCTCTACCTGGGGCCCGTGCGCCCCTATCTGCCGGAGGATCTCTGGGACCACGCCCCCTTTGAGCGCATCGTCAGCAAAGAGCGGCTGACCATGATGGCCGATGGCGGCTCCACCACCCTGGAGTTGTCCAGCGTTGCCTTCCGTCGTGGCACTCCGCCTCACAGCGTCACCGTGCTGCGAGGCAAGTTGGACCGCTGGCTCGCTGACGTGGTGGCGGAAAAGGGCATTTTGATCATCCCCAAGTACAAGGTAGAGGAACTCCTGTTACAGGATGGCAAGGTATCAGGCATCCGGGCCGGCGGTGAGGACATCGGCGCGAGTGTGGTGGTGGCCGCGGACGGCGCACTCTCGTTCATCGCCGAGCAGGCTGGGTGGTGGGGCAACCACCAGCCCCGCAACTTCGCTTTAGGTTTCAAGGAGATCATCGAACTCCCGGCTAAAACCATTGACGATCGGTTTGCCGTTTCCCCCGGCCAGGGCGCAGCACAGCTTTTCTTTGGTAGCATCACCCAGGGCCTGTTTGGCGGTGGCTTCCTCTATACCAACCGGGAGAGCCTGTCCCTGGGCCTGGTGCTGGGCATCCAGGGACTCATGGACCGCCAGCCGCCGGTGGAGGTCCACACCTTGCTGGACGCCTTCAAGGAGCGGCCGGAGGTTGTTCCCCTCATCGACGGCGGCACGACGGTCGAGTATTCCGCCCACATCATCCCGGAGGGGGGCATTAACGCCCTTCCGAGGCTCTACGGTGACGGCTTCCTGGTGGTTGGTGACGCGGCCGGGCTGGCGCTGAACATGGGCCTGACGGTGCGGGGCATGGACTTTGCCCTGGCCTCCGGCGTCATCGCCGGCCGGGCCATCCTGGCCGCCAGGCAGCGCGGTGATTTCTCTGCTGCGTCCCTGGCCCAGTACGAGGCGCTCTTGAAAAACAGCTTCGTTCTTAAAGATTTAGCGACCTTCAAGAAGGCCCTCCAGGTGCTGGACAACCCTCGGCTATACACCGTCTACCCTCAGGCCGTCACCGGTATTCTTGAGCAGTTGTTGACCATTGGCCCGGGGCCGAAGGGGAGATTGTCGGCGACGGTGATTGGAGAGATTAGAAGGCGGCTGCTAAGCTGGGAGACGGTGCGAGATGCCGTTGGTTTTCTGAAGATGTGAGACGATCGCGAAGCAACCGGGCAAGCCAGTGAAAGTCAGTATCCTCCGTGCAGGGGAGAAACCCCATGAACATCGAGGCTAAACTTGGCCTGGACGTCTTTGGGCTGGACAAAAAGCCTCACATTGCCATCGATCAGCAAGTCTGCCAGGCGATCTGCAAGCTCCGACCGTGCCTTTTCGTTTGCCCGGCACACCTCTACACCTTGGACCCAGAGGGTCGGGTCCAGGTCAACTGGGAAGGTTGCCTGGAGTGCGGCGCCTGCATGATCGCCTGTCAGGATAAGGGCCTGGAGTGGCACTATCCCCGGGCCGGCTTTGGGGTACAATACCGGTTGGGATAGATGCTCGGGCTGCGCTGGTGACACTCCCACGACGCAGCAACGTTGAACAATCCTCCCGCAGGTTCCAAACCTGCGGGAGGATTAGGCTTTGGACGTTCAACGCGTACCGTGGTGTCGGAGCCTCACCAGGCGAAGGCCCCGAGTTGTCTACCAAGGCATGACATGACCACAAACATATACGAGCAGTCGTGGCAGGGACGAGAGCGGGCCCGGCAGTGGGAACGGCGGGCGGATCTAGTCATCCCCAAACGCCAGGAGATCTTCAGCGTGATGGTCCAGGTGTTGCCGTTCAATGAGGAAGCACCTTTACGGATGCTCGATCTAGGCTGCGGCACCGGCTCGCTGGCGGAGGTGGCCTTGGCCCGCTATCCCAACGCTACCGTCACCTGCCTGGACAACTCTTTGGAGATGTTGGAGATTGGCCAGGCCAAGTACGTGGACCAGACCGAGCATGTCCGTTTCCTGCTGCGGGACCTGGAGCAGCCCGACTGGAACAACGATCTGGGCGACGGCTACGACGCCATACTGTCCTGCCTGGCAATTCACCTGATCAGCGATGATGCTAAGCGCCGCCTTTACCGCCAGGCGTTCCAGATGCTCACGCCGGCGGGTTGTTTCGTCTCCGCGGACCGGCTGAGGGCGGCCACGCCAGCCTTGGATGTGCTGTACCATGAACTCTGGCTCCAATTCATCGTCCGCCGCACCAAAGAGGTTTTGGATAAGGACGTACCGCTGGAGACGGTGCGGGAGCGACAAAGGACTATGGATGCCAGCGCTGGCCTTAAATGCGTGACCCTGGAGGAGAACCTGGCCTGGCTGCGGGAGGCGGGGTTCCCGGTGGTGGAGTGTTTCTGGAAGGATTATCAACGGGCAGTGTTTGGGGGTTTCAAGGTAGACAGGTGAGCCGGGATGCCCTGCTCCCTTCGAAGGAGACGTACCATGGAGGTTGTGGTCTGTATCAAGCAGGTGGTAGACTTAAAACAGGTTCGCATCAAACGAGACACCCGGGAGCCGGTGCTGGAGGGACTGCCGCTGGTCTTGAGCGATATTGACAAGAATGCCCTGGAGGAGGCCGTACGCCTTAAGGAGAGGTTGGGCGAGGCGAAGGTCACGGCTCTGTCTCTGGGCAGCGGCAAGTTACGGGAGACCATTAAAGAGGCCTTGGCGATAGGGGCGGATGAGGCGATCTTAGTCACCGATCCGGCCCTGCAAGGCGGCGATCCTTCCATCACGGCCAGAGCCCTGGCCGCCGCCGTTGGCAAGCTGGGCCACGTTGACCTCGTGCTCCTCGGTGAGGGTTCAGCCGACAATTATACGGGCCAGGTTGGTCCGAGATTGGCTGAGTTACTGAGCCTGCCCCAGGTCACTTTCGTCAAGCAGATGGACGTGGTCGGCGGCACGCTGCGGGCCACGCGCTCTCTGGAAGATGGCCTGGAGGTGGTGGAGGTCCCTCTGCCGGCCCTGGTCACTGTGGTGGCGGAGATCAACGAGCCCCGGCTGCCCACCCTGCCGCAAATCCTGCGGGCCGGTCGTAAGCCAATCCAGGAGTGGAGCGCCGCGGATTTAGGGCTGATTCCTGGACCGCCGGCCGTCACTCAGCGGAGTAACCTGGCCCCGCAACAAGAGCGCAAGAACGTCATCTTCACCGGCGATGTGGACCAGGCCGTGGGCAAGCTGGTGGATGCGCTGGTCCGGGAAGGGGTGTGGCAATAGCTACCTGAGGAAAAGAGATGGGAGATATACTAGTCTACTCTGAGAAGGACGAGATCGCTTGGGAACTCTTGTCCAAAGGGCGGGAGCTGAAGGCCAGTCTGGCCGTGGCCCTGTTGGGCCCTGGTGCGGCCACCAGGTCTGCGGAAGCGTTCAGCTACGGAGCGGACGCGGCCTATGTGTGTGAAGACGCGGCCCTGGCCGAGCTTCAGGCAGAAGTGGTGGCTGAGGCCCTGCGACAGGTCGTGGAACAGGCGGCGGCCAGCCTGATCCTTTTGGGCTCTACCCGCCGGGGCAAGGAGTTGGCCCCTCGCCTGGCACAAAAGCTGGGTGCCGGCTGCGTCACCGACGCCTTTGGGCTAAACATCGTCGAAGCCCTTGGCCCGGAAGGGGGCAGGGTCGTGGCCCAGCGCTACGCCCTGGGGGGTAATACCGTGGCCACGGAGGCCATCGCTACGGCCCGACAGGTGGTGGCGGTTATGCCCAAGACGTTTGAGATCGGCCACCAGGAGGTTCGGAGCGGTCAGGTGCTAACGCTCAAGCTGGCCTTGCCCCAGCCCCGGCTGAAAATCCTGGAGAAACGGCCCAAGGGGGGCGAGGTGGTAGACCTGGAGGCGGCGGAGCGTCTGGTGTGCGTGGGGCGGGGTCTGGCCAAGAGGGAGGACTTGGCCTTGATCCAGGCGCTGGCCAGCGCACTGCAGGCCGAGATCGGCTGCACGCGTACGATAGCCTGCGACTACGCCTGGCTGGCCGAGGAACGTCTGGTGGGTCTCTCCGGCAGGAAGTGCAAGCCCCGGCTGTACCTGGGCGTAGGCATCTCCGGGCAGATCCAGCATACCGTGGGCGTAATGGGCTCCAGGCTCATCGTAGCCATCAACTTGGACAAGGAGGCGCCCATCTTCCAGATCGCTGACTACGGCATCGTGGGCGATCTGTACCAGGTGGTGCCCAGGCTGACCGCCAAGCTACTGGCGGGGTAAAGAGAGCGTTACTCCTGGTAGCTTCCTGTCTCGACCAGGAGGAGACAACCCTGATGTCCCGGAGTTCAACTCCGGGACATCAGGGTATCGCCAAATAGCAAAAGCCCCTTGCGGCCAACCGGCCCAAGGGGCTTTGCCATGGCTGTTTCGGAACGCTATTACCTGATGGGCGGGTAGTAGGTCCAAGTACAGCCGCCGAAGTCGAAAACTGCCTGGGCGACATATTGCCCGGGGGTGAAGGTCAACGCGTAGAAGTCTGCCCCCTGAAGGGTGCCACCGGGCGGGACTGGCTTGGTTGGAACATAGTACCAGGTCTTGGTCCACTCTGCCGTTTTACCATCGGTGATGTAGAACCTCGGAAACACATTGGCGGGGATAGTCTGGTTTGACCCATTGTAGATGGTAAGTTTCACCCGAAAGCGCCGGTAGATCGGCCTGGTTTCCCCTGGGTACTTTTCCGAATTCACCCTGCCGCCCTCGTTCTCATAGATCGGCTCGGTCCAGCTCAAGGTCAACTTGGGACAACTGGCGGTCGGGGTCACCGCCGCCTTGCCCCCAACAACGAATGAGGCCCGTTGCACCTCCGCGCCGTCGATGAACAGGCGGATTTCGTATTGGCCGGAATCCAGCCCCTCGTCGTTGCTCAGGTAGTAGGAAATGGAGCCGCTCTCATCCTTATCCCACTGCTGGCCCAGCTTGTCCACGCTCAAGGCCCCATTGAAGTACCACTGGCGTCCCCATTCCTGTCCCTGGCGCATGCCAGTATAGGTCCAGAACGCCGTTACCTTTTTTACGCCAGCCGGGAAGGCGGTCTTGGTATTGAGGGGCTTGCCGTCGTCGTCCACATCCTCGCAGATAATGACCTTGCCGAAGGCCGCGGTCCCCGCCCGGGGAACAACCGTGGGCTTCGCGCCGGCCCAGCCGGAGAACGAGAAGTTCACCGGTTGGTCGGCATCCTTCTTGGCGTAGGCTACCAGGGGGGCAGCGAAGTTGATCGGTCGGATCTTGCCCAGTTTGCCCGGGGCACCCTTGGCGCTCCACTGGACCCTGCTGGGGATGCCCACCAGCTCGCCGGCCTTGTTGATGGCCATCCCACCGCTATTGCCCGGGTTGATCTCGCTGTCGGTCTTGATCCACCGGCCCAGGCTCTCCGCATCCTCCAGGAATCCAGAGACCGAGCCGCGGGTGAGCGTCACCGTGTCCTCGCCCAGCCCGGGGTAGCCGATCACCGTCAGCTCATCGCCGATCTGCACCTTGTCCGAATCGCCAACAGAAATAATGGGTAGTTTCAGGTCCGAGGGCAGTACACCTCCGTCTTTAAGGGCAACAATGCGCAGGAGAGCCAGGTCCAGGCTGCGATCGAACTTGATGGCCTTGGCCAGGTATTCGATCTTCGGCCTGGCTCCGGTGTCGGCAGGAGTGAGCCCAATGAAAACGAGGCCCTTGCTATTCTCCAGCTTCCCGGTGTCGGGGTCGCCCACCACGTGGAAATTGGTGAGGATGTGGCCTTGAGGTGTGACGATTGACCCCGACCCCGATCCCACCGGCTTACCAGACTCGTCCGGCGTCAGGATCAACACTGCTGCCGCCAGGGCCGTGCGCAGGGCAGAGGACATAGAGGGTGTTGGCGTCGGCGAAACTGTAGTAGCAACGGCCACGGCTGAGGTGGGGGTTTGGCCGGGCTCCCCGCCGCCGATTATCAAGAGCCCGCCCAGGCCACCGAAGACGCAGATCACTAGGCCCAGGAGCAAAATGCCCGCCAGCCCCGCCCCCCAGACCCAAGCCGGCACGCCGCCTCGTTTGGCCTCCACGCCTGGGGTGGGTTGCCACCCGGCGGCCCTGGGCTCCGCGGTGACGCCGGCGAGGGGGCCGAAGCCAGCGGGAGCAGTGACGTCGGCCATGGCTCCTTGCCGGAACTGGATGGTTGTTGCGCCGATCAGGATGGTATCTCCAGGGAGAAGGGCCTGGGGTTCGGTGATCCTCTTGCCATTGACGAAGGTGCCGTTGGATGAGCCCCGGTCGGCAATGATCCACACGTCGCCTTGCATCGAAAGTTCCGCATGCATTCGGGAGACCTGGGAATCCTGGAGCACGAGGTCATTGCTGGGGTCCCGACCAATGGCAATGTAGGGCTTGGCCAGAGGGAAGCTTGTCCCGGCAGCCGGTCCGCTCTGGATGGCCAGGTTGGTTGGCTGGCTCATGCTGGCCTCCTCTGTTGGCAAGTGGCTCTTTCGAAAAAGGTATTTCAATTATAACATTGGCCGCCCGGCTGTCAAGGTCACGAGAAGAAGCACGGACCTGCCGCTCGTTAGTCTCAAGGCAGGCTGGACGCACCGGTGCCAGGCCGGCACGTGAAGACCTGTGGGACAATCCCAGTGACAGAAAAATATCCGTCCTGTATTGCCGGCACGAACGCGGGGACAGCATCTACCTTCACCACATTCACCGTACAGCCGCCGAATCCCGCGCCGGTCATCCGGGCTCCCAGGCAGCCTGGAAGGCCTCGGGCCAGGTGGACCATCAGGTCCAGTTCGTGGCAGCTTACCTGATAGTCGTGGCGGAGGCTGGAGTGAGATTCATCCAAAAGCCGGCCGAATGTTTCTTCGTCCGCCTGCTGTAAAGCCACCACCGCGTCCAGGACTCGCTGGTTTTCGGACAGCACGTGCTTGGCGCGGCGGCGTACCGCCTCTGGCAGGTGGTGACCATAGCGATCCAGAACCTCTGGCGACACGTCTCGCAGAGAGGTTATGCCCGGCACATACCTGGACAGGAGGCGCACCGCCCGCTCACATTCTAGCCGCCGCCGGTTATAGGCAGAGTTCACCAACTCGCGCCGCCTCATCGTGTCGCAGACGACTATGCCCAGATCCGAGGGCCACGGCACTGGCTGGCAAGACAGGTCCCGACAGTCCATAAACAAGGCGTGGCCTCCCTGACCCAGGGCACCGGCAAGTTGGTCCATGATCCCGCACTGCATCCCCACGAACTCATTCTCGGCCTGCTGGCACAGGAGCGCCATGCGCCGGCCGTCCAACTCGAACCCACTTATCGCTTGGAAGGCGTAGGCAGCGGCCAGCTCGGTGGCGGCAGAGGAGGAGAGGCCGGCGCCGATCGGCACCGTCCCCTGGATCACCGCCTCCATCCCTCTGAGCCTGAAACCCGCTTTCTCCAGAACCAGAGCCACTCCGCGCATGTAGTTGCTCCACGGGCTTACGCTATCGCGGGCGATGGCGTCCAGGTTAAACGCGCTGGCCTGGTGGAAGTTCAAGGAATACAGGTTGACCTGGCGGTCCCGGCGCGGCCTGGCCGCGACGACCACGTCCAGGTCAATGGCCGCGGGGAGGACGAAGCCATCGTTGTAGTCGGTATGTTCGCCGATGAGGTTCACCCGGCCAGGTCCCCTGGCGATGACTGAGGGAGGAACACCCCAGAGCTCAATGAACTTTTCGGCGATGAGTTTGCGTCTCTCCTGGTCCATGTCAGGTCCTGGGCGCTGTCCGTCGGAGCTCGGCCGCCTTCTCCTCGGCCAGGGTATCGTTGATGAAGGTGCCCGCCCCTGACTCACACCCGGCCAGATACTTGAGCTTGTTCCGGGCGCGGTGGGGCGGATAGAACTCGATATGAAAGTGATAGTACTCGTGTTCCAGGCCGTCGGTGGGTCTTTGGTGCATGACCATCATGTAGGGCATGGAGAACCCCCAAAGACTATCGAACTTGAGGAGCAGGGTCTTCAAGATCTCAGCCAAGTCCCATCTCTCGGAATTGGCGAGATCGCTCAGGCAGAGCCGATGGGCCTTGCTCACCAGATGAGTTTCATAGGGCCAACGGGCGAAGAACGGGATGAATGCCAGAAAGGAGGCGTTTTCGGCTATCACGCGCCGTCCGTCCGAGCGCTCCTCAGCCAGGATGTCACAATAGAGGCAGCGACCGGTCTTCGCCTGGTGATCCTGGCATGAGGCCAGTTCCCGTTGAATGATTGGCGGAATAAATGGGAAGCCATAGATCTGTCCATGGGGATGGGAAAGGGTGACGCCAATGGCCTCGCCCTTGTTCTCGAAGACGAAGACATACTTCACATAACTATATGATCCCAGTTCCTGGTAGCGATCCGCCCACACCTCCACCAGCCGTCGGATCTCCGCGACGGTGCGGTCCGTGAGCGTGCCCTGGTGCTGGGGCGAATACAGGACCACCTCACAAATGCCCTGGGCTGGCAGCACCCGGTACAAAGAGGAACTCTGGACAGCGGGTGGCGGTGGGGTGCGCTGAAAGGTGGGGAACTTGTTCTCAAATACCACGATCTCGTAGTCTGGGGCCGGGACCTCGGTGGGAAAGCCGCCCGGTTGCGTGGCGCAGAGAGGGCAGTAATCGGGAGGAGGGAGGTGGGTTCGCTCCTGGCGCTGTGTGGCGGTGGCCACCCATTCCTGAAGGACAGGGTTCCATCTCAGTTCCGACACTTTTAGTTCTCCTGAAAGAGAATTAAAAAGTATTTTTACCGCAGAGCACGCAGAGATCGCTGAGATTTCCACTTTATTCTCTGCGTTCTCCACGCTCTCTGCGGTGAATACTCCCGCAGGGTTGGTACGATGCCTGCCTGCGGCACTGCAACGCGGTTTGATCGTAGGCCTAGAGCCCAGCCCCGGGCCCAACAGATCCGCCTTTTCCCTCCCGGCGGGCTAATCTGGGCGGGAGCTGTCACCTTGGGGATAGCTGCCCAACCCCGTTGGGCGACCAGTGCCATCGGGCTTAGCGGCGGGCACATCGGCTGATTGGCGAGCCGGTGGGCCGACGAACCGGAAATAGATGAGATAGCGCCCGTCGTCTTTGATTATCGTTTGTTTGGTCATCTCGACCTCAGGCCGCGGCTCTTTCAATTGTGCCTCCTCCCAGGACCTCTTCACCCTGGTAGAACACCACCGCCTGCCCCGGGGTAATGGCCCGTTGGGGCTGGTCGAAAACGACCCTCGCTTGGCCGCCGCTCAGGACGAACAGTGTAGCCGGGCTCTCTGGAGATCGGTAACGGGTCTTGGCAGTGATCCTGGCTGGGGTATCCGGATGCTTTCCGCTGACCCAGCTTACACCTCCAGCCATGAGTTCTCCCTGCCAGACCTCGTCGACCGGACCCACCACCAGCTCGTTGTTACCTGGGTTCATAGCCACTACGTACAAGGGCTCGGGGTTGGCGATTCTCAGGCCATGGCGTTGGCCGATGGTATAGAAAGGCAAGCCACGGTGTTGGCCAACGACCCGGCCGGCGGTGTCTACGATGGGCCCTGGCCGGCAAGCCAGCGGTGCCCAACGCGTGAGGAACTGGCGATAATCCCCATCGGGCAGGAAGCAGATCTCCTGGCTCTCCGCTTTGCCAGCCACCGGCAGGTCGTGGGACACGGCGATGGCGCGGGCCTCCGCTTTAGTCAGGTTCCCTAAGGGGAACAAGGCGCGCCGCAGTTTTTCCTGGCCCAGCGCGTAGAGGACGTAGGACTGGTCTTTCTGGGCATCTACACCCCGGAGGAGCCGGCAGGTCTCTCCATGTTTGTCCACCCGGGCGTAGTGGCCCGTGGCCAGGTATTGGGCCTCCAGGCTTAGGGCGCGCTCTAAAAGGTACCCGAACTTAACTCGCAGGTTGCAAACGATGCAGGGATTGGGCGTACGGCACTGGGAGTATTCGGCGACAAAGTAGTCTACCACTATCCCTTTAAAAGGTTGCTCGGCGTTGAGCAAATAGAAGGGGATGTTTAGCACCTGGCAAACCCGCCGGGCGTCCTCCACCGCCTCCGGAGAACAGCAGCGGTTCTCCCTAGCGCAGCCCCGGGCGTCATCAGCCCAGAGGCGGAGCATGATCCCAATGACCTCGTAGCCCTGTTCCACCAGAAGCGCAGCGGCGGCGGCGCTATCCACGCCACCGCTCAGGGCGACCACAACTCGAGGCCTCTCAATCAAGATTCTGGACATAGCGAGATGAATTATCGCACATCTGTACAAGGTGCGCAATGCAAAAGTGTGCGGGGGCCAGAACATACTATACACTCCTCCGGCTACGCTGAATACGTGCAGCTTGTGTTAGAATGGTCGGGTCGTAGGCGTATCACCGAGGAGGATGCAAAGCAGTATGAGACCTGGACCCCGTATCGACTACAAACA
>JBFMCB010000002.1:0-45838 GCA_040754915.1 Chloroflexota bacterium
GCCAGGCGCCGCTGGCCCAGCGGCGCCGCCTCTTGGACAAACACATCCAGGCCTGTCCTGATTGTCGAACCCTCCTCACCCAACTCGAGGACCCGTTGGATCTGGCCGAGGCCCTGGCTCCAGCAGCGCTCCGCCCCGAAGTCCAGGACAAGATCCTGGCCACGGTCATCCAGGCCGGCGCGGCGCGCATCCTGGCTGCGCCGACCAAGGGCAAGGCAAGGCACGCTGCCCTGGAAACCCCCGCCAGCGAAGCCCCGGGCCTGCCCCGTTGGCAGTTGCTCCTCTTCATCCTGCTCCTGGCCGCCGTGGCCGCGGTGTACATCGCCCTAGCCTACTACCTTCTGGGGGGCAGTTAGCCCACCTGTTCCAGGACGATGGTGCCGCTCTTCCCGCCGCTCTTTCTGACCAGCCGCACCAGCTGGATGGACATGCCCCGATCCACCGCCTTACACATGTCGTAAATGGTCAAGGCGGCCACGCACACCGCCGTGAGCGCTTCCATCTCGGTGCCGGTCTTGCCGGTGGTCCTGGCCCTGGCCGAGATGTGCACGGTGCCCTCGGCCTCATCCAGATCAAAAGAGAGATCCACCCCGGTCAGGCTCAGTGGGTGGCAGAGCGGGATGAGCTCACTGGTCTTCTTGGCGGCCATGATGCCGGCCAGCTCAGCCACTGCCAACACGTCCCCTTTGGCTAGACGGCCCTCTTTGATCAAGGCCAGGGTGGCGGGTTGCATGGTCACCTGTCCCCGGGCCACAGCCTCTCGAGCGGTGTCGGGCTTGCTGCCCACCTCCACCATCCGAGCCCGTCCCGCGGCGTCGAAGTGCGTTAGCCCCATAGGCTTTCTCCCCTCACCCGCCGATCTCGGACATAATGCGACTCCTGGGCACCTGCCGCTGCTGCAGGCGGTGACGTTCTGGTTTGGCCACCACCGCCTGCACGATGAGCCCCTTCAATTCCTCCACGGTGGCCCCCGCTCGCAAGGGTGCCCGCAGGTCGATCTCGTCTTCTGACAGGAGACAGGGACGCAATCGCCCGTCAGCGGTCAGGCGCAGGCGGTTGCACTGGTAGCAGAAATGCTCGCTCACCGGCGAGATGAACCCCACCGTGCCCCGGGCACCCGAAAGGCGGTAGTAGCGGGCTGGGCCGTTTCCCCCGACAAGCTTCGCCGGCTCCAGGGGTCCTAGATCAGATTCGATGGTCTGGACCATCTCCGCCACCGGGACAAAGCCGCCCGGCAGAGCAACATCGGCCGGGTCGCCTGCTCCAGGGGAAGGGGCCAGGCACTCTTCGCCCAGGGGCATGAGCTCGATGAACCGCACGTGCCAGTCCTGCACCAGGGTAGTGCCCGCGATGTCTACCACCTCGTCCAGGTTCAGGCCGCGTACCACCACAGTGTTGATCTTCAGGGGAGCAAGCCCAGCCTCCTGCGCCGCGGCGATGCCCTGCAACACCGGCTCCAAATCACCGTAGCGGGTGATCTGGCGGAAGCGCTGGGGTCGCAGGGTATCCAGGCTCACGTTGACCCGCCTCAGACCGGCCCGGGCCAGCTCTCGGGCGTACCGGGAGAGCAGTGCCCCGTTGGTGGTCAGGGCCAGATCGTCGATGCCTGGTACGTGAGAGAGAGCTCTCACCAGCTCCTCAAGCTGAGGCCGCACCAGGGGCTCGCCGCCGGTGAGGCGCACCTTGCTGATGCCCAGGCTGGCTGCTGCCCGAACCACCAGGGCGATCTCCTCGTAGCGCAGGATCTCCTCCCGGCTTCTCACGGGGACGCCGTTGGGCGGCATGCAGTAGACACAGCGATAGTTGCAGCGGTCGGTGACCGCTACCCGCAGGTAGCTGATGGGGCGGTTATAGGAGTCGTTCAGGCACGAGCGATTGGAAGCATCCATTTTAATAGACCTTTGCCAACGGCTAAGATGCCTTCAAAGAGCCGCCTGGCGCTTGAAGCAGCCCAACTGGCACTCCACGATGTGATAGCCCAGGCCGGCCACGGCATTGGCGGCCTCCAACCTGGATATCCCCCGGTCTTGGGCGATACGGAACACGCTGGCGCAGGAGACGTCTCCGCCGGAAGCCAGGTGGCGGATGCGAGAGGAACGGTCTAAGGGCACCTCCCGCGCCGGGGCCAGGATCTTGCCCCCTCTCCCGCGGCCCGTTTCGTACCCGAAGAGGCCCAGTTGGCACTTCGATATGCGCACCCCCAGAGCATCGGCGGCCTGTCCGATCTGGAGGGGCTCTACCCCCAACTCCTGGGCCAGCCGGAAGGCCACGGCACAAGGCAGCCGGCCCTCCACCAGGGAGTCATTGATGCGCGAGACCATCTCCGCGCTCATGCTTGCGCTCCTTTGCTGGTATCAGCGTCACCGCCGGGAGGCCCCAGGGAACGAAAAAGCCAGCACCCGGGGAGGAAGTGCTGGCCAGGCAAAGGGCCGAAGGCCTGAGCCGGCTTGCCTTCTCCTTTCCAGGGCGGGGGGCACCGGCGTTTCCACCGGCACCGTGGAGGGGTAACAGATCGTTAACCCTACTGCGGCTATCGACCATAGCTTACGCTTTAGGTCAGATAACTCGGAGAAACAGGCCATTCGATTGTCGCGCGTAGAATATATCACGAGGGAGCGAGGGAGTCAAGGCGCTGGCTTACTTGCTAGAAAGAAAGAATTGTTCGACGCCATCTTGCGGCAGCCAGGCCGGCCTATTTGTAGCGTTTGACCTCAAAGCGATAGAGTTGCACCGGCTCGTCGGGGCCGATACCAGCCTTGCGGCGGGCGATGTCCACCTGGTATTCCACCGTGTCCACCCCCTCTAGGTCCGGCAGGAGCAGCCCTTTGCGCCAGCCAGACTGAACGATGACGCCGTAGCGTTTGGGATCCAGGTCGGCATAGCCGGCCACCGGCTCCGGCTCGGAGAGCACGTCCACCGAGATCTCCAGCTCCTCGAGCTCATCAGGCTGCACCGGGTAGAAGCGGGGATCCTGGGTAGCGGAGCTCACAGCGTTCTGGATTATCTCCTGGGCCACGTTCTCCCTGGTGGGCTGAAAAGTGCCGATGCAGCCCCGGAGCTCGCCGTGCTTGTGCAGAGACACAAACACCCCCGCCCGGGCTCGCATCTCGGGGGTGAGCTCCACCGGCGGGCTGGGCTTCTTCCGGTGGCGCACGTAACCCTCGATGGTGTCTTTAGCCAATTGGACCAAGGGGTGCAAATCGGCCATCTTTGCCCTCCTCGTTCAAACCAGTCCTAAAAACCACCCCCGCTATGCCGACCTTGTCACCGCCGCCGCGCCGTAGCCGACCACCCGCCAACGATCTCCAGTGACATCGCCGGAATTCGCGTACTTCAAAATGGTCACTTTGTCCCCACCCAGGGCCTTGGTGGCCAGCAGTACGGTCGCTATTGGCCCTGCGCCACAGGCCTCACACTTGCCGGTGGCCACGTCTCGGGCGAAGCCCACCGCATCGTATCTTTCAATATCCTCCAGAGCGCGGCGATCCAGCTTGGTGGCCCGATCGTAGTCGTAGAAGTGCGAGAGGTCCGAACTGGCCACGAACAACGCGTTGCCTTGACTGAACACCCCCGCCAGCACCTGGGCCAGGCCCTGACAGGTCTCGATGGACTGGTTCTCCATCATCAAGGGGACCAACTTGAACTCCGAGAGCGTCATCTGCAGGAAAGGCAACTGGATCTCCAGGGAGTGTTCCTGGTCCTGGCCGATGAAGTCCAGGGTCATCTGTTCGTGGACTCGCTCCACCAGGTCCACGGCCACCTCCACCAGCCCCAGGGGCGTGCGATAATAGCGCTTTTTGGTAACCAGCACGCCACCGTAGTAGGGGCGGTGGCTGGGGCTCAGGATGATCACGATGGGGTAGCTTTTTCCCTTAAGCAGCTTATAGGAGTAAGCAGCCACCTGGCCGGAGTAGACGTACCCGGCATGGGGGGCCACCAGGCCTAATAGTGTGCCCGGGAGCTCCCGATCGGGAACCTTCTCCAGGTAGTCGCCCACCTCTTTGGCCAGCCGGACCGGATCGCCCGGATACCACGTCCCGGCGATGGCCGATTCCCGAATGTCCTTGGCGTTTATCCTGGCTTCGTTCATGGCGCACCTCCTGAGCAGCAAGAGAGCGTTGAATTCAAGGCTCTCAGCGACTGAGGACACAAAGCCCAGGCTCAACCCCGGATGTTAAGGTCAGCCCCGCAACGCCGGCACCGGCCGGCGTCTAACCCCGGGGCCTGGGTGCGGTAGCCCACCCTTTCGATCACCCGGTTGCCGCAGTTGTAGCAGACCGTGTTCTCTGCTGCGTGGCCGGGGACATTGCCGGTATAGACGAAGCGCAAGCCGACTTCTTTGCCAATGCGGTAGGCCCGCTCCAGCGTGGAGATAGGCGTGGGCGGCAAATGGCTCATCTGGGCGTGAGGGTAAAACCGCGTCACGTGCCAGGGGGTTTCCGGGCCCAGGCTCTCCAGGATCCATTTCGCCAGGGCGGTCAACTGAGGCTCGTCGTCGTTGAGCCCGGGGATCACGTTGGTCACCGCCTCCACGTGCATGTTCCACTTCTTCTTAGCCCGCACGGCGCTTTCCAACACTCCCTGCCACTTGGTCAGTCCCATGAGCTTCCGGTGGAACTCGGTCGTGAAGCCCTTGATGTCCACCCGAAACGCATCAAGATAGGGGCCAATGGTGTCCAAGGCCTCGGGGGTGATGAAACCGTTGGTGACGTAGACGGTATAGAGGCCCTGGGCCTTGGCCAGTCTGGCGCCATCATAGGTGTACTCGAACCAGATAGTGGGCTCATTGTAGGTCCAGGCGATGCCAGCACAGCGGTATTTCCTGGTGAGGGCGATGGAGTCCTCGGCGGAGAGGTAGCGCTGGCCGCGGAGAAAAATGCCTTCCTCGGGCTCGCAATGGGAGATCTCCCAGTTCTGGCAATGCCGGCAATGGAAATTGCATCCCCAGGTGCCCAGGGAGAAGACCTCGGTGCCCGGGAAGAAGTGGAAAAGGGGCTTCTTCTCGATAGGATCCGCCGCAGCCGAGGAGACCAGACCGTAGATCAGGGTGTACAGGGTGCCCTGCCGGTTCGCCCGGACCTTGCAGACGCCGCGCTTCCCATTTGGGATCACGCAGCGGAACTGGCACACCTGGCACCGCACCCGGCCGTCATCCAGCGCGTCCCAGAGCATCGCCTCGTGATCGTGCATGGTTCTTAGCCCGTCAGACCTATACCTGCTCCAACGATTTATAACATTGTATCACAACATGGTGAAGATTGGCAAAACTGACCGGGGAGTACCACTATGAAAGTCTTAGGAGTTGCCGGGCGATCACCAGCCGCTGGATCTCGGAGGTGCCTTCGCCGATCTCGCATAGGCGTGCGTCGCGCCAGTAGCGTTCCACCGGGTACTCTTTAGTATAGCCATAGCCGCCGAAGATTTGGATGGCCTTGTTGCAGGCCCGGTCGGCGACCTCGGAGGCGAAGAGCTTGGCCATGGCCGCCTCCTTGGTGAAGCGGGCACCCTTATCCCTCAGAAAGGCGGCGCGGTACACCATCAGCCGGGCAGCCTCGATTTCGGTGGCCATGTCCGCCAGCATCCACTGGATGGCCTGGAAACGGCTGATGGGTTGGCCGAACTGCACCCGCCCCTGGGAGTACTTCAAAGCCGCATCCAGGGCCGCCTGGGCCAGGCCCACCGCCATGGCGCCGATGCCGATGCGGCCGCCGTCCAGACACACCAGCGCCTGCCGGAAGCCGTCGTTCTCTCTGCCCAGGAGGTTATGGACCGGCACCCGGCAGTCCTGGAAGAAGAGCTGGCTGGTGACGGAGGCCCGGAGCCCCAGCTTGTCCTCGTTGCGCCCCGGCGTGAAGCCCGGGGTGTCCTTCTCCACGACGATGGCGCTTATCCCCTTCGTGCCCTTTCCTTTGTCGGTGACGGCGGTGAGGACCACGGTGCCGGCGATGGCACCGGAGGTGATGAAGGTCTTTTGGCCGTTGATGACCCAATGATCCCCGTCGCGGATGGCGGTGGTCCTGATCGCCCCGGCATCGGAGCCGGCCTCAGGCTCGGTGAGGCCGAAGGCGCCCAGCATCTCGCCCCGGGCCAGGGGCCTCAGGTGGCGCTCCTTCTGCTCCTCGGTGCCAAAGAGGTAGATCGGCATGGCTCCCAGGGAGACGTGGGCGGACATGGTGATTCCCAGGGAGCCAGAGGCCCGGGAGATTTCCTCCACGCCGATGGCGAAGCTCACCGCGTCGCCGCCCGCCCCGCCATATCTCTCCGGAAATGGCAGCCCAAGAAGGCCCAGCTCGGCCATCTTGCGGATTATCTCCCAGGGGAAGCGCTCGGCCTGGTCGATCTCGCCGGCGACGGGCTCGATCTCCTTCTGGGCGAAATCGTGGACGGTGTCGCGGATGAGCTGTTGCTCCGGCGTGAGCTCAAAGTCCATCGGTACCTCCTCCCTGTGGTCACTGCCCCTTCCGCGCCACCAGCACTGTCCACTCGCCTCGCTGGGTCGTCTCGCCTTTTTGATTCACCAGGGCTGCCTGAAAGACCACGATGCCCGCCTGGTCACCCAGGGGCTTTTTCCTGGCGACTTTCGCCTTCAGGGAGACTGTGTCGCCCAAGAAGATGGGCTTGGCGAACTTCCACTCCAGGCCCATGAAGGCCAGGGCGGTGCCTTCGATAAAGCCCACCCGTCCGCCCAGGCCCGAGGCGACGGCAAGCCCCAGGAGCCCGTGGGCAATGCGGGCACCGAAAGGCGTGGTTTTAGCGAACTCCGCGTCGGTGTGCAGTTGATTGTAGTCCCCGGACAGGGCGGCGAAGGCCACCACGTCGGCCTCGGTGACGGTGCGGCCGGGGGAGATGTACTCCTCTCCGATCTCAAACTCGTCGAAATAGTGGCCTCGGGACGAAGATTCTGTCATTGACCTCTCCTCAACACTAAATCCAGGTCGGGGGCGATGTCCGCCCCACCGCTGCTATCGGATTCTTTATTAGCATCACACCGGCACGAAATAGACGTCATTGGCGTTCCACTCCACCAGGCGCTTAAAGCGAGCCTTCACCGGCATGCCGATCACGATGTCCTCGGGCTTTACCCCCACCAGTCTGGACAAGAAGACCGTGTCGATGCCCGGGAACTCCACGTACACGAGGATAAAGGGCAGGTCGTTCAAGAAGGCCTCGCCAGCGAAATGCAGCACGGAGTAGGTGTGGACCTTACCCTCAGTGGGTGCCTCGAACCAGTGACATTTGGCCCCGCACCTGCCGCAATCCCGCCGGGGCGGGAGCCAGGTGGCACCGCAACTGGGACAACGGCTGGCGTAGAGCTTTTGCTCTTTCAGGCCCAGGAAAAACTGGCTCACCTCGCCGTAGCTGTGAATGTACTCGATGCGGTAGGGCCGCCCGATCATCAGGGGCTTAAAAGAATATACGTCGGTCACCTTGGCTCACCATCCTCTCTCCAAGATGTGCACTGTGATGTAGGTGCCGGTCCCGGCGTGGCTGTGGATCAGCCCACGGCGGGCGTCCTTGACCTGCAGCCGATCGCTCTTCATATGGTCCTGAATCGTCTCCTGCAACTGCCACAGGGCGAAGACCGCCTGCATGATCCCGGTGGCGCCCACCGGGTGGCCGCAGGCGATGAGCCCGCCGGAGGGGTTCACCGGGAGCTCGCCGTCCAGGAAAGGCGCCCCGGAGTCCACGAACTTGCCACCATCCCCGTACTTGCAAAAGCCCATGTCCTCGTAGGTCTGAAGCTCGCTGGAGGCGTAGGCATCGTGGACCTCGGCGAAGTCGATCTGATGCAGGGGATCAGTGATGCCGGCCTGCAGGTAGGCCTGGCGAGCCGCCTCCCGCCCGCCCCGGAAGCTGGCCGCCCCCGGCCATTTGCCTTTCAAGTAGGCGTACTTCTCGGGCTCCTCACCGGGCAGGAGGATGACGTCGCCCCGGGGCCGGTCACCCAGGCGCATGGTATCGGTCCCACACCCCAGACCGGTGATGTACACCGGGCGCCTGGTGATCTGCTTGGCCTTCTCCTCGCTGGCCAGGATCACGCAGGCCGCACCGTCGGACATCACGCACACCATAGGGCGGGTGATGGGGGTGGCGATCATGGGGGCGTTCAATACGTCCTGGACGGTGAGGCGCTCGTGCTTCTGAGCGTAGGGGTTGTAGAAGGCATTTTCGTAGTTCTTGACGGCGATGCGGGCGAACTGCTCGGCGGTGGTGCCGAACTCGTGCATGTGCCGTTGGGCCATGGTGGCGTAGTAGCCGGAGTAGAAGCCGCCCACCGGAAAGTCGAAATCGGTATCCGAGGCCAGGGCGATGAACTCGTTCCCTTTGGCGGTGCTGACCTCAGACATCTTCTCGAAACCGTAGACCAGGCACACGTCAGAGAGGCCGGAGGCCACGTTCATATAGCCGGCCCGGATGCCCAACCCGCCGGTAGCGCCGCCCCCCTCGATGCGCATGCTGGGCTTGGGGCAGAGGCCCAGGTAGTCCTGGGTCAGGGAATCGAAGAGGAGCTGGCCGTTGAAGTGATCGGAGAAGTAGGTGCAGATGGAGGAGTCGATGTCCTTGAGCTCCAGCCCGGCGTCGGCCAGGGCCTGGTCGAAGGCATCCTTGCACATCGCCTCCTGGGTGAGCTCGGGATTGGCCTTGGCGAACTTGGTGATCCCGCCGGAGATCACGCAGACTCTGCGCATGAAGCAAACCTCCTCGTTGATTCTCTGCCGGTGGGGACAAATTCTTTTCAAGTAAAGAAAAATCACCCCCAGCTTTGGTGAGAAATTCCTGCCTATTTTAGCATGAAGCCAGGGCAAGTCAAGGGAGACTGCCGAGGCCGTCAGCTTGTCCCCTGGCCGCGCTTGTGGTATCATTGGCTAGCCTGCTTCTCCACCGCCCCTAGCTCAACTCAGGGACGCTTACGGTGAGGCCCTTTAGCTCCTCCCCACCCAGCTCATAAAGAGGAAGGCCGAATATGGAGAGACCGACGCTCAGTAAAGAGATCACCCTGGAAGGGCTGGCCAGGCTGGCAGCGTGGCTGGATGAAGAGCACCGCAAAGACCGCGCCGAGATCACACTTTTGCACCAGAAGCTGGACAGCCAACTGGCCAATAGCCAAAACATGGAGAACCGGCTCAGGGAAACCCAGGTGGCACTGAAGGCCGCACAGGAACAGGTCGAGAGGTGGTGCTCCCTGGGGTCGGAGATCACCTCGATCAAGGGCCAACTGGCCCATTGGGAGGAGCGAGACCGGCGGCGCCAGGAGGGAGAGAAAAAAGCCCTGGAGTTAAAGCACCTGGAGCAGGAGCAAGAGGCCAAGGTGCAGGCAGAGCTACGCCTGGCCCTGGACGCACTGGGCAAGCGCTGCGATTCTCTGGAGGCCAGGTTGGCGCTCCACGCCGAGGAAACAAAACGAAGCGCCGCCTCTCTGGCCGCCCTGGCCTCTAACGTGGAGGCCTTGACCAGGCAGGCCCTTTCCCTGGCCGAGCGGCTGGGGCAGGTGGAATCCGAGCGCGTGGGGATTATGGAACGAACGAGCGCATTGGAGTCCATCGGGGAGACGCTCAAAAACCAGCAGGCCCAGTTGACGCAGGCCCTGGCCTTGCTCCAAAGCGACGTGGAGAATTGGCGCACGGAATTGGCCCGCGCCATAGATGACGTGAGGCAGGCGATGGAACGTGCCTCCAGCCAGGCGCGCCTCGTGGCCACGGAGGTGGCCCAGAGCAAGCAGGAGATTAGTAAGATTCAAACCCGGGAGGAGAACCTCTATCAGCGCACAGTGGAGATCAGTGGCGTCTTGAAGCATTACGCCAAGCAACAGACCCAGGACATCGGCGAGCTGACCGCCTTGCGCCAATACATCGAAGAGCTCGTGCGCCAGAATCGAGAACTGAGAGAAAAGGGTCAAATTCTAGCTGAGAGGCTGGACAGTGCCGTGGAGCAGGTGAGCCAACTGGCCCGCATCGAGGAGGATTTGAAACAAAACCACGAGCGCCTGGCGCAACTGGAGGCGCTGACGGAGGACCGCTGGGTCCGGGAGGTCCCGGCACTACAGCTTCTGGCCGAGGCTACCGAGCGGCGAACTCTAGAGCAGGGCGCCGATCTCGAGCAACTGACCCTAGTGCAGCGGGAGCAAGGGGCCCTCTTGACCAGCCAGGTCAAGCAATGGGAGGAGGATCGGCGCTACCTGCAGCGGCGGGTTGAAGCGTTGGCCGAGCTCTTCGAGATGCAGAGACGGCGAAGCCTGGCTCACTTGCAGCAAGAGATAAAGGAATGGGAGGATGCGGTTCATTGACACCCTCAAGGGGCTTCTGTTATACTCTCGCCGAAAGGCAGGATCCAATGGAACTGAGGCAGTACTGGGACATCCTTTGGCGCCGGGCCTGGGTGGTCCTGGGGCTGGCGCTCTTGACCCTGGTGGCAAGCGTCCTGGTGAGGCCGACCCGGACCCTGCAATATCAGGCCTCCACGCGGCTGGCGGTGGGCATAAGCCCCGAAGCCGGGGTGGGCCGATTTTATACCTACGATAATTATTACACGTGGCTCACGGCGGAGTACCTCGCCGACGACCTGGCGGAGGTGGTGAAGAGCCAGGGCTTTGCCCAGGCGGTGAGCAACCGGATCGGGAGCCCGGTGCCACCAGCGGCGATCACGGGGGCCACTAGCCCCAAGAAACTCCATCGCATCCTGACCATAACCGTCATCATGGCCGACGCCAACCTGGCTACCCAGGTGGCCCAGGCCGTGGCCTCGGTGCTTCAGGAGGAGGGCGGTCGCTTCTTCGCACAACTCGGCTCCAGCAATGCTGCCATAAGCGTTCTGGAGGTGAACCCTGCGACCCCCGTCTCCGGGGGATTCAAGGAGAAACTTGACCTGCCTCTGCGCGTGCTACTGGGATTGGCAGCCGGGGTGGGATTGGCCTTCTTGCTCGACTACCTGGACGAGTCCGTACGCACCTCGGCCGACCTTGAGTCCTTGGGATTTAGGGTATTGGCAGAGATACCATCCCGGCCCTCCCGGTGGCGGAGGCTCCTGATCCGCAAAAGCCGCCGGGGATAGCTCTCGCGGAAATAGGGATGCTAAAAGGGTGACAAGGCATATCTTATGCAACTGAGAAGCTATGTGGCGATATTGGTAAAACGTGGCTGGCTCGTGTTGCTTATGGCCTTGGCCGGCCTATTGGGCGCGGTGGCCCTCACCAGAGTGCAGGTGCCCATCTATCGATCCAGCATCAGGCTCCTGGTGGTGCCGGCGCGGTATGAGCTGGGGGTTAGCCTGGCCGGCAAAAACCTCCTGGGGCAGCTCAGCCTGGAACTGCAGTCGCCAAACCTGGCGGAGGAGGTCAGTCAGGGGCTCCGGCTGGACGTGCCAGCCCTGGCTCTGCTGGGCTACACCAGGGTGTCCAGCGAGGAGGACAAATACGTCATCAACCTCAGCGTGGACGACCCGGACCCGGAAAGGGCCCAGATGATCGCCAGCGCCTGGGCTCGGGCGTTTGTGGACCGCTACAATGCCCGTAGCCTGGAGGTGGACCGTCGGGATCGGGTGGACGTGGAGATCTACGACAAAGCGACCCCGGCCGAGCTGAATCGCCCGAAGCTGCCCATGAACGTGGCCGTGGGCACCCTGGTGGGATTGCTTTTCGGCGTCTTTCTGGTGTTCGGCCTGGAGTATCTGGACGATACCCTGAAAGCCCCGGAGGATGTGGAACGCTACGTCGGCCTCACCACCCTGGGCGCCATCCCGGTAGTCGCTGAGAAGGACTAACGATGGACATCAAAAGCCTTTATCGCCTGCTGCTGAAACGCGGCTGGATCGTTGTCCTGGTGGCGGCCAGCGCTTGTGCCGGAGCGGTGGTCTCCAGCAAGCTGCAAACGCCTATGTTTCGCTCCACAGTGAAGCTGTTGGTGCGGCCGGCGCGGTATGACTTCGGCCTCACCGAGGCCGGCAAGCTCCTGATGGGGCAGTTGAGCCTCCGGTTGCAGGCCCCCAGCCTGGCTGAAGAGGTGATAGGGCAGCGGGGCCTGATGGTCACGGCCCAGACCCTCTTGCGCCGGGCCAGGGTGGGCACCGAGGAAGGCAAGTATGTGATCCAGCTAAGCGTGGATGACCCCGATGCCGGCACGGCCCGGGCCGTGGCCGACACCTGGGCCAAGACCTTTGCCGACCGCTACAATAGCCGCAACAAGGACATCGACCCCCGCGATCGCATCAGCGTCGAGATATACGACGCCGCTTCTCCCGCGGAACTCGATCGGCCCAGGACCAGGCTCAATGCCCTGGCCGGGACCCTGCTGGGCCTCATCGTGGGTGGCCTGGTGGCTGTGGCCCTGGAATATTTGGACGACAGCTTGAAGAACGCCGAGGACGTGGAACGTCACGTTGGCTTGACCACGCTGGGGGCCATCCCCAGCTCGTCCAGGTGAGCTTTACTAGTGAAGAATTTGCCTTTCGCATCGGAGCTAGCCATTCAAGGAGGCAGGCAATTGGTAGAGGAACCCCTTCCCAGGCTGAACCTGGTCACTGTAACCAACCCTCGGTCGCCGGTCAGCGAGGCCTTTCGGACACTGAGGACAAACATCCAGTTTTCCAGCCTGGACCGGCCGCTCAAGACCATCCTGGTCACCAGCACCGACCCCGGGGAGGGGAAAAGCACCGTCTTGGCCAACCTGGCAGTGACCATGGCCCAATCAGGCCTGCGCACGGTGGTGGCGGACTGTGACTTAAGACGCCCCAGCCAGCACCAACTCTTCGGCTTGAGTAATATCAACGGACTGACCTCCATGATGGTGGGTAACGCTCCCATGCAGGGGGCCTCAATCCAGGATACGGCAGTGCCCAACCTGCGCCTGTTGGCCAGCGGGCCGCTGCCGCCCAACCCATCGGAGTTGCTCGGCTCCCGGCGTATGGGGGAGATCATCGCGTTCCTGAAGGACCAGGCCGACCTGGTTCTCTTCGATGCCCCACCAATAATCGCCGTAACCGATGCGGCGGTGTTGGCCTCTAAAGTAGACGGCGTGTTGCTGGTGGTAAATGCTGGCAAGACCAAGCGCGACCTGGCTAGGCGAGCGAAGCTCTTGCTGGACAAAGTGAACGCCAACGTCCTGGGCGTGGTGCTGAACAACGTGAAGCTGGAAGCCAGCCTGTACCGTTATTACGCCGGCCAGGGATAAGGGCCGGCCTGGCCAAACTCTTTACTAGTAAAAAGCTGCACCAGTACCAAATCTCCGGGGCAAGCCGTTTCTTGACTAGTAAATAATGGAAGCTGGACATCCAACGTCGGTGACCATAACGCAAGCGGAACAAGAAAAAAAGACCGTGGCCCTGAGCTCCGTGGCCGCCGCGGTTTTTTTAACCGTGGTGAAGCTCATCGTGGGCTACGCCACCGGCAGCCTGGGCATCATCTCTGAGGCGGCCCACTCTGCCCTGGACCTGGTGGCCGCCCTTGTCACCTATTTCGCGGTGCGGGTCTCGGACCGGCCGCCGGACCAGGAACACCTCTACGGCCACGGCAAGGTGGAGAGCCTCTCCGCCCTCATCGAGACCGCCCTCCTGTTCGTCACCTGCCTCTGGATCATCTACGAGGCCCTGCGACGGCTCCTGGTGTACGAGGCGCCGGTGGAGGCCAATGTCTGGGGCTTTGGGGTCATGATGCTCTCCATAGCCATCAACGTATCGCGGTCCCAGGCCCTCTCCCGCGTGGCCCGGAAGTATGGCAGCCAGGCCCTGGAGGCCGACGCCCTGCACTTCTCAAGCGACGTATTGAGCTCGCTGGTGGTCATCGGGGGCCTGGTCTTCGTCCACTTCGGCTGGACCAGGGCCGACCCCCTGGCTGCCCTGGGTGTGGCCGCCATCGTCATTGTTGCCACCTGGCAACTGGGGAGGCGCACGGTAGACGTGCTGCTGGACCGGGCCCCGGCGGGTCTGGCGGAGCGCCTCGCCGCCCAGGTGGAACAGATCCCCGGCGTCGAGAATTGCGACCGCCTCCGGGTGCGACGATCGGGTGCCCAAACCTTCGTGGACATGAACATCTCGGTGGGCCGTACTATCTCCTTCGAGACCGCCCACGCCGTGGCCCTGGCGGTGGAGCATAAGGTCCACGAGTTCCTGCCCAATGTGGACGTGGTGGTGCACACGGACCCCGCTGAGACCCAGGAGGAATCCATCATCGCCCGCCTCCGCTCCATCGCCGGCAAGCGCCAGCTCCACGTCCACAACGTCTCGGTGCATGAATCCCACCGCAAATTGCACGTGGACCTGCACCTGGAGGTGGACCAGCACCTGAACCTGAGACAGGCCCACAATATAGCCAGCCTCTTAGAGGAAGACATCAAAAGGGATATCCCATCCATCGTGGGGCTCAACACCCATATCGAATCCCGCGATACCGGAGTGGTCAATGGCGAGGACGTCACCGCCCGGATGCCAGCGGTGGTGCGGGAGATCCGGGCCATTGCCCTGGAGGTGCCAGGGCTGCGGGATTGCCATGCGGTCATCTTGAGAAAGGTCAACGGCAATCTGGCTGTATCCATGCATTGCACCCTGGATGAGGAGTTGTCCATGGCCCAGGTCCACCAGGTCTCCACCGAGGTGGAACGCCGCTTGATGAACAAGATACCCGACGTGGAACGGGTGATCGTGCACACAGAGCCTTTGCCCCAAGAGGTGGCGTAGCCCAGCTCCCGTGCGCTGATCCTGTTCTATGGGAAATCGCCATGGCTGTGGAGGCACAGGATGGATTCGCTGGAAAGGTACCGGGGGCCTATTCTGGTTCTTTTCCTGGCCTTGGCCCTGGTCGGAGGTGTGGTCCTGGTCCTCCGCCGACCCGAACCCCAGCCGCTGGAGATCGTCATACCCACTAAGCCCCCCACCGTCAGGCCTGGGCCAATTAAGGTTTTCGTCAACGGGGCCGTGGTCAAGCCCGACCTATATACATTGCAGCCAGGTGATCGGGTCAAAGACGCCATAGAGGCCGCCGGCGGGGTTTCCCCCGACGCGGATGAGTCCAGGATGCCGAACCTGGCCGCCAGGCTCAGCGATGGCCAGCAGGTCTACGTCCCCCGACGTGGCGAGGCCGCCGGGTTCAATGCCCCTGGCGTGTCCGGCCCGCCGGCCCTGATCAACATCAACACCGCCTCGGGGGCCGAGCTGGACTCGCTCCCCGGCATCGGTCCCACCACCTCCCAGCGCATCATCGAGCACCGTAACAAGAACGGCCCGTTCCAAAGGATAGAGGAGTTGAAAGAAAAAAAGCTGGTCAATTCCTCTACTTTCGAGCGGATCAAGGAATTGATCACCGTGCAGTAGCCCGCTTGAACGAGGCATGATCATCCAGTCCTACGAATTCGGGCGGCTCGTGGTTGGCGGGAAGCTATACACCGCCGATGTCATCATCTATCCTGACCGCGTGCAGGGCCACTGGCGGCGTCAGGAGGGCCACCGGCTCTCCTGGGAGGACCTCAGTGACGCCCTGGCCGCGAACCCCCAGGTGGTGGTCCTGGGCACCGGCAGCGCCGGGGCGATGGAGGTCCCCGAATCGGTGATCCAGCGCCTGAGAGCCCGGGGCATCGAAGTGATCGTGGCCCCCACCGGCCAGGCCTGTGCGGAATACAACCGGCTTTCGCCGGCGAGTAGAGTGATCGCGGCTTTACATTTGACGTGCTGATAGCACCCGCATCTTCCGCGCCGCCGAGATCCAGGATCGCCCCAGGGCCCCCGTTGGCTTTGGACACCAGGACTTAGCCATGGACGACTTGATCGGCAAATCGCTGGGGCAATATCGCATCGTGGAGCAACTGGGCCGGGGAGGCATGGCCGTGGTTTACAAGGCCTACCAGGCCTCCCTGGACCGTTACGTGGCGATCAAGGTCCTGCCCTTTTTCCAGGCGCAAGACCCCACGGCCATGGAGCGCTTCTACCGGGAGGCTAGGGCCATTGCCAGGCTGGAACACCCCAACATCCTGACCGTCTTCGACTTCGGCCAGGTCGACGGCACCCTTTACATCGTCATGCAGTACGTCGAAGGCGGCACCCTGAAGGAGAGGCTGGGAGCCCCCCTGGATCTGGACGTCGCCGCGAAGATCATCCGCCAGGTGGGCGAGGCCCTGGAGTACGCCCACGGCCTGGGAGTAGTGCACCGCGACATCAAGCCCAGCAATGTCCTCCTGGCCAAGGGCGACCGGGTGCTGCTCTCTGACTTTGGCCTGGCCAAGATGATGGAGAGCACCAGTGCCTTGACCAAGGCCGGGGTGGGCATGGGCACCCCCCAGTATATGTCCCCCGAGCAAGGCCGCGGTGAGCCGGTGGACGGGCGGTCGGACATCTACTCCCTGGGTGTGGTGCTCTACGAGATGCTCACCGGCCAGGTGCCCTTCGATGCCGAGACCCCCCTGGCGGTGGTGCTGAAACACCTGAGCACACCGTTGCCTCGACCCCGGGGGCTGAATCCCCAGATTCCAGAGCTGGTGGAACAGGTGATCCTAAAGGCCACCGCTAAGAGCCCGGCCCAACGCTACCAGAGCGCCGCGGAGATGGTGGAGGCCTTGCTCCAGGCCTGTGGCATTGCTCGAGCCCTGCTGGAAGCGCCCAGGGTCTCGGCGGCAGAGACGGTGGCGGTTCCACCGCCGGGGCCGGCCGTTACCGCGCCGGCCCTGTTCCCGCCCTCGGCCATCTCGCCTCCCTCGGTCCCGCCAGTCGTGCCTTCACCGGCCAGGGCTGCCACCGTTTTCTCCGGAGCGGCGCTGGGCCTCCTGGCTGGGGTGTTGGCCCTGGGCTGCGGCGCCCTGGTCATCCTCGGTCTCCTTACGCCCGGCAGCCCGGCCCGGTCTCTCCTGACGGCATTTTTGGCCTCTCCCACCGCCACATTTAC
The DNA here is from genome assembly GCA_040754915.1 of Chloroflexota bacterium. Lineage (GTDB taxonomy): Bacteria > Chloroflexota > DTOL01 > DTOL01 > JACQYG01 > JACQYG01. Next base: position 16,859 of record JBFMCB010000002.1, read on the forward strand.
TAGTAAAGAAACGGAAACGCTGGCCCCTACTCCTTCAGTGACCACAGTGGTTACGGTCTCGCCGACGCCAACCACAACGCCCTCGCTCACCCCCACCCGGGCCACCCCCACGGCCATCACCAGCGCCCCGCCGGCCCCCACCCCTACCTGTGCCATCGCGCCAGCGGCCGACTACGCCAAGGTCTGGAATGCGTTCGGCGGGAGGGGGCGTCTGGGCTGCGCCCTCAATCAAGTCCACCCCACCGACGCGGCCTACGAAGCGTTTGAAAACGGCTTCATGTATTGGCGCAAGGATGCGCTGAAGATCTACGTGCTCTACAACGCCGGGACCTGGGCCGAGTATACGGACTCGTACAAAGAAGGCGACCCCGAGCCAACCATCACCCCTACGCCGCCGGCGGGAAGGGTGGCGCCCGTGAGAGGCTTTGGCAAGGTCTGGCGCGAACAACTGGGCGGTGCAAGGAGCGCCCTGGGCTGGGCCACGGCAGCGGAACAGGGGCTTAGCGGGAGCCCGGTGGAGGACTTCCAGCGCGGGGTGATCTTCACCTGTGGTGGCAAGGGGACCTTCGTGCTTTTTAGGGACAACGGCCGGTGGGCTATGCCTTGAAGGAGATGTCGAACCCCTACCTCCGGCGGGACCATAGACAGGGCCTGAGAACCCCTGGCCCGGGTGCCTCATGACCATCACTCAAATGGGGCTGGCCTGGCTGGCCGGCACGTTCCTGGGGCCTCTCCTGTCCCCGGCTCACCTCGTTTTCGCCCTTTTGGCTTCCCTCTTGCTCCCCGTCGCCATTTTCCTCTGGAGGAGGCGATTTCCCTGGGCCCTTGGGTTCGCCATGGGCATTCTGCTCCTGGGCGCCCTGCGCTATCAGGCTGCCCTTCCCCCGGCAGGTAGCCAGCCGCTCCAGCATTGCCGGGAGCGGGGGCCCGTGGAAATCATCGGCCGGGTAACCGAGGAGCCCGACGTCCGGGACCGCTGGACTTACCTGAGAGTCCAGGTCGAAGGGCTGACCTGTGGGGATGACCCGGCGCCGGCAGCCGGGGCGGTTCAGGTGCGAGCGCGCCGCTATCCCGAGTATCGCTACGGGGACGTATTGAGGGTTCGTGGCCAGCTCTCTGAGCCACCGGTCTACGAGGACTTCTCCTACCGCGACTACCTGGCCCGCAGAGGCATTTATGCCGTGGTCAACGAGCCTCGCATCGAGATCGTGGCCCGGGATAGAGGAAACCCCCTGATCTCCCGGCTCCTGCAGTTGAAGAGTTCCCTGCACGCCTCCCTGGTCCGGGCCGTGCCCGAGCCCCAGGCGTCGCTCCTGGCGGGGATCCTGCTAGGGCTCAAGCCAGGCATCCCGGATGACCTCAAAAGGGCCCTGGCGACCACCGCTTTGACCCACATCATCGTCATCTCCGGGTATAACATCAGTGTAATCGCTGGCGCCGTAGCCAGGGCCACGCGCCAGCTCCTGGGGTATCAGGCGAGCCTGGTCCTGGCCATGGCCTCCATCTTGCTTTTCTTATTCTTCGCGGGCTGGAACCCGCCGGTGCTCCGGGCCTCGCTCATGTCCGGCCTGACCCTTTTGGCCTCGCTGACCGGCCGCATCAGCTTCACCGAGGATGCCTTAGTCCTAGCTGCCGCAGCCATGACGGCTCACGATCCCATGGCCCTCCAGGACCTGAGCTTCCAGCTTTCCTTTCTGGCCACCGCCGGATTGGTGCTGGTGGCGCCATCCATAGAGGGTCGGCTCGCCTTTCTGCCTCCGGTCCTCCGCGGCCCTTTGGCGGTCAGCCTGGCCGCCCAGGCCATGACGGCACCGCTCATCGCCTACGATTTCCACCAGGTCTCGTTGGTGGGCCCCCTGGCGAACCTAGTGGCGCTGCCGATTGTGCCCTGGGCCATGCTGACGGGGGCAACGACCGCCGGCGTGGGCCTGCTCTCCCCCGACCTGGCCAACGTCTCGGGGTGGACAGCCTGGCTCACCGCCGGAGCAATTGCCTTTTCCGCGCAATCGCTGGGCTCACTGGCCCTGGCCTCCGTGACTCTCCCCCGGTTCCACGTGGGCTGGGTTTGGCTGTATTTTATCCTGGTGGTGGCGTTTCTATCCCGAGGGAGGCTGGCCGAGCTGGCTTCTTCACTAGTAAAGAACGCCCCCCGGCTGGCCCCGGCTCCGCTCAAACCGGTGATCGTCGCTCTCTTGGTTGCGGGCTCGCTGCTCTGGTTGGCGCTCCTGTCGCTCCCGGACGGCCGCTGGCGCGTGACCTTCCTGGACGTTGGCCAGGGAGATTCCATCCTTATCCAGACCGCCCAGGGTCAGAAGATTCTCGTGGATGGCGGCCCCAGCCCCTCGGCTATAACCGCCGCCCTGGGTAAAAGGCTGCCGTTCTGGGACCGATCCCTGGACCTGGTGGTGTTGTCGCACCCTCACGAGGATCACCTGGCCGGGCTGGTGGAGGTATTGAGCCGTTATCACGTGACGGAAGTCCTGGAGCCGCCCAACCTCAAGGGTAATCCCCTGGCCTCGGAGTGGACCAGGCTGGTCCAAACCAAAGGGATCAAAGCTGTCGTCGCCGAGAGCGGGCAACTCATCAAGCTGGGCGAAGAAGCCTGGCTGGAGGTCCTGTATCCCAACGAGGACCACAGCACTTGCTCCGGAAGTGACGCCAACAATTGCTCTATAGTTTTGAGGCTGGTGATCGGTCGTTTCACGGCCCTCCTCCCCGGCGATTTGGAGGCCCCGGGGCAGGATAGGCTCCTGGGGCGTGCCGATGATCTCAAGGCCCTGGTGCTCAAAGTGCCCCATCACGGCAGTGCCTCCTCCTTGGATCAGGCCTTTCTCGACCAGGTCAGCCCCGAAGTTGCCATTCTATCGCTTGGCAAGGAAAACCAGTTCGGCTTCCCCGCCACCTCCTGTCTACGAAAACTGGAGGGGATCAAAGTCTTCCGAACTGACCTCCATGGTAATGTGGAGGTCACTACCGACGGCAGAAGTTACTCGATTCGCTGGGATCAATAGCGCCTGGCTATAGGAAAAAAGTACTACGCGCCACCTCGATCTTGAGCGTTTTCGAGGGTCACGGTATGTTATAATTCTATTGTCTTGCCCATTTAATGCGTTTCTTTACTAGCAAAGAACGTTTCATGCTGGTCCCTGGATGGCCTCTCTAAGCCCAGGTCCCGGCATAGTCGTGATGCGGAGCGAACCAGCAAATGTTCGGCTTGGAAGTCGTCTCGTTGGTCACCTCTCTGATCGCCGTGATCCTCCTCCTGGTGGGCATCTCCTTGTGGCGGCGACGCGATGCCACTTTCTTTACTGGTAAGGAGAAGGGGCTATTGACTTTCCAGGAGATCGACCGGGAGCTGAACGCCACGTTGGACCCGGGCCAAGTCCTGGATCTGGTCCTGGACCGGGCCATGACCCAGACTGCGGCAGATAGGGGGCTCATCGCTTTCTTCGACGAGCACAAAGGCAGCTACTTCCTGGTGACCGAGCGCAATTATCCACCGGGCGTTGACCGTTATCGCCAGGAGCCGTGGCCGGCGGAGCGCGGGATCGTGGGCAGGGTGGCCCGGACCGGCCAGGCGGCGCTCGTCTCCGACGTAAGCCGCGATGGCGACTACGCCTCGGTCTCACCGGACACCCGCTCCGAGTTGGCCGTGCCCTTCCTTCGACAAGGGCAGGTGATCGGCGTGATCAACCTGGAAAGCGACCGCCTGGCTGCCTTCAACCAGGGGCACCAGGGCTTTCTGCAGCGTCTTTGCGACCATGCGGCGGTCGCTTTGACCAATGCCCACCTCTACCAACAAGAAGCGCGGCAAGCCAGGCTCCTACAACAAAAGGCCAATCAACTGGCCGAGATCCTCAAGGTCGGCAACGCCCTGAAAGCGAACCTGAGCCTGCCGGACGTCCTGGAACAGATCACCAGGGCCGTTACCTCTAGCCTGGGGTTCAACCTGGCCTTGCTGAGCCTGGTGGATGAGGATGATCCTACGGTCCTGAAACGCGTGGCCGGTGCTGGGCTGGATCCCGCCACCTTCGAGCAGTTGAGGGCAACGTCTGTTCCGTTGTCGCAATACCAGCGGATCATGCAGGAGCGATTCCGCATAAGTCAGTCCTACTACGTTAGCCACTCGCATCCGGAGATCTGGGAAGGGGTTAGCGGGGTCTTCGTGCCGGACCTGGGAGAGAGAAGAGAGGGCGAATGGCAGTCCAACGATGCGCTTTTCGTCCCCTTGATGGGCACCGACGGCAGGATCATCGGGATACTCTCTGTGGACGATCCGGTGGACCGCATGGTGCCCACCCTGGAGACCATCGAAGGCCTGGAGGTCTTCGCCAACCAGGCGGCAATTGCCATCGAGAACGCTAAGCTCTATGAGCAGGCCAGGCGCCTGGCCATCACCGATGGCTTAACCGGTCTATTCAACAGCCGCTACTTCTACGAGGCGCTGGAGAAAGAGATGCAGAAGACCGACCGCTATGGTCACCCTCTGTCGCTGATCATCCTAGACCTGGACGATTTCAAGGCCTACAACGATGCCTATGGCCATCTGGTGGGTGACAACCTGCTGGTGCAGTTGGCCTCGCTCCTCACCAGCATCACCCGAGGCGCGGATATTGTGGCCCGCTATGGGGGAGAGGAGTTTGCCATCATCGTTCCCGAAACCAGCCTGGAACAGGCCCGGCAACTGGCCGAGCGCATCCGGGTGGCGGTGGAGAACCACGTCTTCATGGTGAGCGGCAGGCCGCTGGAGACCGCCATCACCGTCAGCGTAGGCGTGGCCGCCTATCCTCAAGGATCCTGGGGCGAAAAACAATTCGTCCAGGCCGCTGACGCTGCGGCCTATGCCGCCAAACAGGCCGGGAAAAACCGGGTCTGCATTTACGGGCGAGATGCCCTGCACCCGGCCTTGCAGTTGTAGCTCAGGCCGCAGAGCCCCGATCTTTCTCTCCGACTTGAGGTCGCGCTCTTCTCCCTGGATTTCTCCGCGGGGTCTGCCTATCCTGGCGCCTGGGCGAGGTCAGTCGTCTTCCGGCGTCTTCGTGGGCTCGGGCGATATCGTGCCTGAAGGCGTCGGGGTAGGGGTCTTAGTGGCCTCCGGGGCCTCCGTCTTGGCTGCTTCGGGCGTCTCCTGCTTCTCCGGCTCTTTGGTCCCGGTGGGCTCAGGGCTGCGCGTTGCGGTGGGCGTGCGGCTGGGCCTGGGCGTCGGAGATATGCCCGGTATTGGCGATTGAGACGCTGGTGGCAATGCCTCGCCTTTCTTGACCTTGATCCTCAGCGCCAACGGTGAATCCCCATTCCGAAGCCAAAGAGTGGCTTCCACCTTGCGGCCCACCTGAGCGGTGGCCTCGCTCTCATCGATAAAGGTATTGGCATCTATCACGAGAAGTCTCCCCGACACCTTCCAGGCCCCAGCGCTGAGCGCCTCAATTTGACCGCTGAGTTCCTGGAGCCTGGCCTCGTCCTGGACCTTGAACGTCCGGATCTTCCGAGCGTGGATCGTGCCATCGGCCCGGCGGAGCGCCTCCACCTGGGCCGCCAACCCCACTTTGGCAGAGCCGATGACAATGGTTTCCCCGTCAACTATGATCTTCTTACCGCCGATAACCCAAGCGCCCTTCTCGACCGCGCTGACCTTGCCCTGGAATTCCACCTCGGCCGCGTGCTCTTCCGGCGTTTCGACCTCGATCTCCAGGGCCAATAGGGTTCCATCCCTCAGATGGGCGATCTCCACCTCCACCGTCCCGCCAACTGTCGGCTGCCCGCCGGCCATCGCCGTATTTGCGTCCACCAGAATGGTCTTGCCGCTCACCACCCAGGCCTTGCTCCCAGTGCTCTCGACGATCCCCAGGAACTCGGATACCATCACCACGTTCTCCACCGGGGCTGGCACGAACCCAGCCAGGACCTTGGGGTTCTCCAAGGCCTGCCGGGCTGCTTGACCCCCGAAGTGGACCGCGCTCAGGGCTTGGCTGGCGGCCTCCTGCCCCTCCGGGCCGGTGAAGGCTCGTACCTCTCGCAGGCCGACCTCCTGCTGGGCCACCAGTTGGAGAAAGCGGGCCAGCGTGTCTCGCGACTCACCTTCAGGCAACCGAGAAATGGTATCCAGGATCTTGGAAGTGTAATCTCTCATGGCCAGTAGCGTACCGGCGCTGACCTTATGTTCCCGGTTGGCCTGGGCCAAAGCCTCGGTCAAGCGTCGCTGGGCCAGAAGCATGTAGAGGTCGGCCTTGGCCTGCCCATCGGGTGTCAAGGCGACCTGCGTGGTCTCAGACACCATCTTAACCGGATACAAAGGTGTTCCGGGCAAGCTATCCTGGGCCAGGACGATGGTCCCCGTGCCTAAGACGATGGCCGCGGCCGCCGAGAGGCCCGCCACCAGCAGCGCCGAGGCCCAGGCCCTGGCCCGGCCGGGCGCTGAAGGCCAACCCACCATCGCCCAGAAGGGAAGCACATCGAACATGCTGGCCAGCCGGGACCCTTTCTTTCTTTGCGGCATGGAGGCCAGCTTCCTCAGCAGCGCCTGCCTTCCTCTCACCATCGCCTCCGCCGAGGGCGCCACCGCCGGCAGCGAGCGCAGCACGTCCGCCTGGCGCAACAGCGGTTCCAACTCCTGAGCGTGCTCCGGGAAGGCGTCGAGGCACCGTTGGACGCTTTCCCCGCCCCGCATCCTGGCCAGACATTCATCTAGAATTGAAGCGAGATCCGCTTTCATTGTGTTCTCTCCAGGACACGCTTCAGGGAGGCCAGGGCTCGATGCTGAATGGATTTCACCGCCCCCTCGGTCTTGCCCAAAACCTGAGCCACCCCGCTGCTATCCATTTCCTGGACGAATTTCAAGATAAGCACCTGTCGCTGGTCCACCGTCAGGTGCTGAAGGGCCCGAAGCAGCTCCTCTTTTTCGATTTTGCTCTGAAGAAGGCCTTCTGAGCTCTCATGGTCCCCGACGAGGCTCTCTTGCAACGGGAGCTGGCCTCGCCGGCTCTGCTGGCGCAGATGATCCACCACCAGGTTGTGGCCGATGCGATACAACCAGGACACCAACGGCAGGCCCCGAGGCGTGTACGAGCTGATAGCCTCGAGCGCCCGCAGGAAAACCTCCGCGGCCAGGTCTTCGGCTTCGGAGGCGCCTCTCAGTTGGTAGTACAGGTAATTATAGATCTGCTGGTAGTGACGGTCATAGATCTGCGCCCATGCTTGAGCATCGTTTGCCTTGAGCCGGTCGACCAGAAGCACCTCATCGGTCACGGGAAGACTCCTTCAAGCAGGCGAGTCGGCGGGCATGAATGATGCAAGTCGTCTTCTCGTGCACCATTATAACGAAATGGCTCCACAAAAGATACTGGGCCGGCCACACACCTCAATTCAACCCTCTGGCCTTTTGGTTGGATATTTGCTATAGTATCCCCATGCCAGTCCCAGACACTCACCGGCAAACAAATATAACGTCCAAAAGGCCCTCTGGATACCGTTTCTTGGCACCGGATTCAACCGCTGGTACGATCAGCGGCTGCCCGAAGGGCATCAGGAGCAAAGTTGGCAGATTCCCCACCTAGATTGTATCTTTTCCACGGCTCGGATGAGTATTCCAGCCATCTAGAGCTAAAGAGGTTCAAGGCCAAGTTGGGTGACGCGGCCATCGTTGCGCTCAACACCACTGTGCTGGAGGGCATGCGAGTGGCACCTCAGGACCTGGTGGCGGCGTGTAATGCCATGCCCTTCCTGAGCGATCGCCGCCTGGTAGTGGTGACTGGGCTCGCAGCGAGGTTGGCTCCCCCAAGGCTAGTGAGAGGCACCGAGAACGCTGCCCGGCGCAAGAAAACGTCTGCTGATCAGGACCTTACTGGTTTCCTGACCACCTTTCTACCGGATCTGCCCGACTGGACTAGACTGGTGTTCCTGGAGGAAGAGCCCTTAAAGTCTGATCATCCCCTGGTTCGTTTGGTCCAAGACAGCCACGGATACATCAAGGAGTTCCCCTTGCCAAAAGAGGCCGAACTGACCCCCTGGATCCTTCGCCAGGTCAAGGAGAGGGGCGGAAGGATAACGCCTCAGGCCGCCGCCGCGCTGGGGGCCTTCGTGGGCCCGAACCTGCGCTTGTTGTCCCAGGAGATCGACAAGCTCCTGACCGCGGTTGGCGACACCCGGCCCGTCGAGGTGGAGGACGTGGAGGCCATGGTGAGCTACGCCCGGGAGGGGGATGTCTTCTCCCTGGTGGATGCCCTGGCCTACCGGCAAGGCGCGAAGGCCCTGAGGACCTTGCATCGGCTGCTGGAGGAGGGCGAGCACCCCGTGGCGCTCCTGCTAATGATCACCCGACATTTCCGGCAGCTTTTGCAGGTGAAGGAACTGACCGCGAAAGGGGCCAGCCCCGATCGGATCGCGGAGGCGCTGCGCATACACCCTTTTGTGGCCAAGAAAAGCGCGGAGCAGGCCAGGTCCTTTTCCCTGGAGCAGTTGGAGGGCATCCTGCGCCGTCTATTGGCGGCCGACGCGTCGATCAAGACCGGCAGGGTGAGCGAGATCCTGTCGCTGGACCTCCTGGTGGCAGAGCTAACCGCGCCATAGCGGGGGTGTTGAACGAACGAGCCATGTGGGGACGCCAGAACTTGCTTTGGCCGATCCTTGCCTACAATGAGGCAAACCCGAACAAGTTCGGGCGTCCGAAGGGGCCCGATGGGGATATTGATCTTTGTTCAACACTCTAGCCCCCGCACAAGCGTGGTTTGACATCGGCAGACCCATGCGATATAATCTACGCCGTTGCCCGAAAGAGGGGTGTCGATCTGATCCTGCTTCGACGCCCGGGCAGCTAAGCACCTGACCGCCTGGCGCCAACCGTCATCTTCGCGCCTACCTTGCGCCAAGGGAGGCAACAATGCGCACCGCCAGTCAAACCTGCACCTGGAGAACTTGATGCAGCAACGGAACGTCAATCTGCTCATCGGCATCATCGTTATGGCCCTGGTGGCCATCTGGGTGAATCTGCCGGATAACCCGGGCATTCACATTGATTTCGCGGGGATAAAGTACGACCGCGAGATAAGGGTTCACGAAGGGCTGGATCTCCAGGGAGGCCTGCAGGTGCTGTTGGAGGCCGACGCCACGGCGCTGCCCGACCAGAAGGTCGACCCCAGCACCATGGAAACGGTGAAAGGCATCATCGAGAACCGGGTCAACGGCCTGGGGGTGACCGAGCCCCTGATACAGTTGCAAGGCGCCAACCGCAGCCGGATCATCGTCGAGCTGCCAGGCATCAAAGATCCCGACGAGGCGATCAGGATTTTTGGCAAAACCGGTCTCTTGGAGTTCGTGGATAGCGGCTCAACCTTCTTGCCCCGCGGCACCCGGATCACTACGGACCATGGCTCCACTGCCCCTGTCACACCCACGGTCACGACGGCCCCATCGGCTACCGTGACCCCGGCTGTGACCGCCACCCAGGCGCTCACCACCACGGCGCCGGTCACCTCCACCGCCCCGGTGACGCCAACGGCCAAGGTCTACCAGACCATCATGACCGGCAGCGAGATAAAAGATGCTGGGGTGGGGTTGGATCGACTCCAACGGCCCGCCGTCACTTTTTCCCTCAAGGGCGACGGCCCGAAAAAGTTCGCCGACTTCACCTCGAAAAACGTAGGGCGGTATCTAGCCATTGTTTTGGATGGGGAGGTCGTGTCCTGCCCAGTGATCAACCAGCCGATCACCGACGGGAGCGGGATCATCGAGGGCGGAGAGCAAGGGTTCCGGCTCGACGAGGCGAAAAGCCTGGCTGTGGTGCTGAAGTACGGCTCGCTGCCGGTGCCGCTGATCCAAAAGGAGACCCGCACCGTGGGTCCTACTCTGGGGCAGGAGTCGGTGCAGAAGAGCATTATATCCGGCGCCATTGGCCTGCTCATCGTGGTGCTCTTCATGTTGATCTACTACCGCCTACCGGGGTTGCTGGCTGACCTGGCCCTGGGCATATATGCTCTCCTGGTATTCGCGTTGTTCAAGCTGATCCCGGTTACCCTAACGCTGCCCGGCATCGCCGGGTTCATCCTCTCTATCGGCATGGCGGTGGACGCCAACATATTGATCTTCGAGCGCATGAAGGAGGAGATGCGGTCGGGCAAGACCTTGGGCGCCGCCATCGAGGCGGGGTTCGCCCGGGCCTGGACCTCCATCCGCGATTCCAACTTCTCCACCCTGATCACGTGTGGCATACTGTACTGGTTCGGCGCGAACTTCGGAGCCAGCATCGTCCGCGGCTTTGCCTTCACCCTGGCCATCGGCGTCCTGGTCAGCATGTTCACCGCCATCACGGTCACGCGCACCTTCCTGCGGTTCACCCAGCAGAGCTGGTTCCCGCGCCCCCTGGAACAAGAACAGAAGCGCCTGCGCTGGCTGTTGGGCCTCAGCGAGTAGAGACCAAGAGGAACTGGCCAGCGAGTGTGCCACCGGTATCGCTCGCTGGCCCTTCTTGTCTCCAGCACCCGCATAGGAGGTCGGGATGAGCACGCTAGTCAAGGGCGGCATCATAGCGACGGCAGGCGATACCTACGAGGCCGATATCCTGATCGACAATGGGATCATCGCCCTCATCGGCAACTTCCTGGAGGCCCAGGTGGACCAGGTCATCGACGCCTCGGGGTCCTACGTCCTGCCGGGGGCGATAGATGCGCACACTCACCTAGAGTTGTCCGTGTCGGGCACGGTCTCCTCAGACGATTTCTACACTGGCACCGTCGCCGCAGCCTGCGGCGGCACCACCACCATCATCGACTATGCTGACCAGGTGCATGGAGAACCCCTGGCCAAGGGCCTGGAGGCACGTGTGGCCGCCGCCCGCGGCAAGGCCGTCATCGACTACGGGTTCCACCTGGTCCTCACCGAGTATAACGCCCGGGTGGCCGAGGAGATGGCGGAGATGGTCAGCGCGGGCGTGTCCAGCTTCAAGTGCTTTCTGGCCTACAAAGGCCGGACCATGATCGATGACGGGACGCTCCTTGTGCTGCTTTCGCGCTCCAAGGACATAGGCGCGCTGACCTGCGTGCACTGCGAAAACGGCGAGGTGATCGCCGTCCTAACGCGGAGGCTTTTGAGCGAGGGAAAGACCAGCACCAGGTACCACCCCGAGAGCCGCCCTCCGGAGGTGGAGGCAGAGGCCACCGGCCGTGCCATCGCCCTGGCCGAGATGGCCCAGGCGCCGGTCTACATCGTGCATTTGACCACCGCCCAGTCCCTGGAGAAGGTGCGGGCGGCCAGAGCCAGGGGGCTTACGGTTTACGCCGAGACCTGCCCGCAGTACCTCCTCCTCTCCGCCGACAAGTACGACGAACCTGGCTTCGAGGCGGCCAAATACGTCATGTCTCCCCCCCTGCGCCCGAGATCGCACCAAGGGGCGCTCTGGACCGGCCTCGTGAATGGCGACATCCAGGTCGTAGCCACGGACCACTGCCCGTTCAACTTCAAAGAGCAGAAGGAGCTGGGGCGAGAGGATTTCTCACGCATCCCCAACGGCGCCCCGGGCATAGAGACCAGGTTGTATCTATTGTACACCGAGGGGGTCGCGAAGGGCAGGATCAGCCTGAATCGGTTCGTGGATCTGGTGGCCACCGCGCCGGCCAAGCTCTTCGGGCTATACCCCAAAAAGGGCACCATCGCCGTGGGCAGCGACGCCGATCTTGTGGTCTGGGATCCCAAGGTCAGGCACGTCCTGAGCGTCGAGACATTGCATCAAAATGTGGACTACGACCCCTACGAGGGGTTCGAGGCCAGGGGCAAACCCACGGTGGTGATGTCCAGGGGAAAGGTCATCGTAAAAAATGGGACCTTCCTGGGCCAAGCCGGTGCCGGCGAGTTCCTGCGACGCAAGCCTTACCCCGGCGTCATCTAGGTTACCGTCACCCTGCCACGACGTAGGAGAGACGAGTTGAGACTGATCGTGGGGATATCTGGCGCCACCGGTGCCATCTACGGGATCCGGCTCCTTCAGGTGCTGCAAAGGGCATCAGGCGTGGAGACCGACCTCATCATCACCGGTCCAGCTCAACAGACCATCGAATACGAGACCGAGTGGAGGGTAGAGCAGGTAAAGGCCCTGGCCACCGGTGTCTTCGATGTGGACGACCTGATGGCCGGCCCGTCCAGCGGCTCGTACCGGCGGGACGGAATGGTGGTCATTCCCTGTAGTATCAAGACCATGTCCGCCCTGGCCTATTCCCACAGCGACAACCTGTTGGTCCGGGCCGGTGACGTGACCTTGAAAGAGCGCAAGCCCCTGGTCCTGGTGGTGCGGGAATCGCCACTTCACCTGGGTCACCTGCGCAGCATGGCACAGTTGACGGAGATGGGCGCCACCATCCTGCCGCCAGTGCCGTCGTTCTATCAGCGCCCCAAGACCATCGACGATATCGTTGACCACACGGTGGCCAGGGTATTGGACTTTTTTAGCATCCCCCATGATCTCTCTGCCAGGTGGAAGGGCCTTCCCGGCAATGATGGGTAGAGGCACGAGGACGAGCGCCGGGACCGGGACGCACCGGGTTATTGCGGAGGCCACGGTCCTGTCCAACGGTGTCAGCGTGATACTGGTTGGAGGCACCTTGCCCCACATCGGCGCGGTGGCCATAGCGGTGCCGCGCCCCAGCCTGGCTGACCCGGCCATGCCTAGCGCCACCACCTCGGTGTATACCGTGGTAGGGCACAAAGACGACGAGATCGCCCGCCCGGCGGCTCATCTCCTGGCCCAGGAACTGGGCTGCCTGGCAGTGGTCACGGCGGGGGTACACCTGGATAACGCCACCCCACAAGACGTGGAGCTACTGGTGACCAATGCTCGGCGGGCCAGCGAAAGGTTGGCCCGCCGGTTGAGGCTCCGTCTCTTTACCGGTAAAGTGAATGGCCTCTAGCATGGCGCCTGGGCCAGGGACCCGCTGAGGCCTTGAAGCCCGCGTTGACTGATGCGTCCTTCACTGGCGGCGCAGGGTCGTCGGACTCCACCCACCCTCTTCTCCTCTTCCAGGCCTTGGCCGGCCAGCCTATTGCTTGGGGCTGTGGGGCTTCATGGCCCACATCATGGCCACCATCAAGAGAGGGCACAGCACGGCGATCAGGAAAGGGCCAAAAGCCCCTAAAGATAGCCCCAGGGCTGGCAATATCACCAGTGCTGCCAGCGGCACGAGGCAGCACAGGAGCATGATCAGGCCCATGCGGCCCATGGACCCGCCAGTGGGATGATCGTGGTTCATCGTTTTTCCCCTTTGTCTGCAATTATCCGCCTCAGTTCCCGGGTCTCCATTTTGGATCGCTTTTCCTGGCTAGATATAGCGGCTCGCAAGGGTCAGGCGATCGGCGTGGGGCTCCGCCAGTTGGGCCGTAGCTTTCTCGCCGGAGACGGCGTCCACCAGCGCGGCGCCAGATGCCCGCTCGGAATATGACCGGATCGATGTCTGGAGTGCAGCCTTAAGGCTGCATTCCCATTCGGGCTATCTCCTGCTCTTCAAAGACGCTATCCAATGCCGTTCAGGACCCGCTCCAAATCCCCGCACACCTGACCCAGGCCCTCTTCCATATAAGGATAGGCCAGCCAGACCGTGCCCACGCCGAAGAGGGTCCCGGTGATGGTGCGCAGCCACCAGGTGCTCTCCCGCCAGCCGAAGAGCTGGGTGAAGCCGTCAAGGGCCATGGGCGCGATGAAGAGGAGATAGGCCTGCCAGGGAAGGGGACGCAGTCGAGCCCGCACCAGGTCGAAGGCCAGACCAGCCACCAGGATGGAGCCATAGATGGCCAGGCTGCGATGGTCCAGGGCGGTGGGATAGCCGAAGAGCAGGTAGTGCCGCGACCAGAGCTGGTGGCAGATGAGCCGATAGGCCAGATATAGAGTCTGAGCCGGAACCGCCCAGCCAGCGCCCATCAAGATCGGCGGGACCAGGGACAGCCCTACGAGCACCCCCATGAAGAGATTGAAGAAGGCCAGCCAGTGTCGAGCGAAGGCGAGCACAGCCCGATCCAGAAAGATCACCATCTCCCTCTTCCGGCCCGTCACCTTGGCCTCAGCGGTTTGCGACATCTCTCACCTGTCTCCTCTTGGGTTTCTGGCCACTTCCACCGCGTATGCCGGCCGGAGGGCCGTCCCCCGCTCAGGCGGTTTATGTCTCAGCCATCCCCAGGCCACCAGGGCTGCCACACCCAGATAGGCCGCCCCACCCAGCAACTGGCTCCAACTGAACCCCCACAGGATCGCCACGGCTATCCCCAGGGCGCTGCCGGCCACGGTCATGATGCCGTTGACCCCCCACATCAGGGCTGCAGTGCCCGGCCCGGCCAGATCCTTGGCCATCCTCAGGCCCGATGGAAATGGGATGCCCAAGAGGAGTCCCAGTGGGAATATAAGGAGTCCCGCCAGGCCCAGGCGCAGGGTCAGGTGCCAGGCCAGGGCCAGGGCCACCAGTTGGGGCACGAGCAGGGCCACCGCGATGGTCAATAGGCCCGCTCCCAAGGAGGCCAGGGCCACCAGTCGGGGCAACTTCCCTGACGGGACCCTCCCAGACAGCAGGCTCCCCAGGCCGCCCGAAGCCAGCAAGAGAAAGATGACAGTCGCCATGGCGGTGGTCGGGTGACCGATGAACAGGGTCAGGCGCTGGATCAGGCTGATCTCCACCAGCATGAAGCCCGCTCCCAGCAGTGAGAAGTAGGGCACGAGCTTCGCCTTGATCGACGCCTCGGCGCCAGAGCCCCGGCTCAGGGAGGGGTAGCCCCAGGCTACCAAAAGCCCCAGCAGGAGCAGGAGCGACCACAAGGTCCCGGGAAGCCCCGGTGCGGTGAAGTAGAAGAAGGGCTGATCGTCAGATACTGGTGTCATCCTGGCCGGGGTGAACCCCTGAATGAACCCCGGCAGGCTCTGCTGGCCTTCCGCCAGAGGCACGAAGGGCCCAGTGGACTGCAGATGAGGGACAAAGAGCGGGGTGAGCCCCGCCGCGATGGCGCGTCCCTTCATCTCACCAGCCCCGAAGGGTGAAATGGGCTCACGGCGCAGGATCAAGAGAGGGTACATGGGCGAGGCGCCGTGCCCCATGGCCACCGCCGGTTTCTTATCGCTGAACATGGCCAGGTGCCGGGTGGCCTGAGCCGTACTCTCCCCCTTTCGTGAGATGGCCGCCACCGCGGTGACGAAGGCCCGGGTCAGGTCTCTTTCGTCGTGGAGCTTGAAGATCACCTGGCCCTGAGGCGTCAGGTGGTCCAGGTAGTCCTGGAACGCTTCCACAGTGTACAGGTAGTTCTCCGAGAGGGCCAGGCCGTTCATCTCGGCGGCCTGGGCCACGGTCAAGGATAGATAGATGGTGTCGAAACGTTCCAGGCTGCGCCGCAAGTAGTTGCGTCCCTCACCGACCACGGTTTTCACGCCGGGCAGGTCGTAGACGCCGCCGTTGAAGTCGGCGAAGCGCCGCACTGCCCTCACCGTGCCCTGGTTGAGCTCCACGGCGGTGATATCCCTGCTGCCGCCAAGGAGGGCCAGAAGCACGTCCTTCCCACCGCCGGGGCCGATGATCAGGGTCTTGCCCGGCTCTTTCAGGGTGAAGGGGAAGAAGCCGATGTCCCGTTTCAGCGCTGCCACCGGGCCTTCCGGGTAGCGATACATCACCGAGCCGGAGCCACCGTCAATGTACACGATCTTCTCGTCGGGCAGGGAGGGCAACTCCACCACGTCGGTCCGGGCAAAGGCGTCCCAGTCGGAGTAGACGATGGAGGCCGGGCGCTTGGGATCGTTCAGTTCCAGGGTCATGGGCTTGTCCGCCAATCTGATGCCCCGGAACTCCAGGTCCAGGCCCTGGCCGGTGGCGGTGAGGACCAGGGCCCAGCCCAGGACCGCCACCCCGGCCAGGTTCGCGGCGAGCTGCCGTGGGGATGTGGGAAGGGAAAAGGCCACGCCAGCCAGGCTCAGGGCGACTATTCCCAGCACGGCTGTCCCGATGCCGCCCAAGAGGCCCAGAAGGGGCAATGCCAAAAGCACACCGCTGCCGGCGCCAAAGAGATTGCTCCAGTACAGGGAACTGCTCTGTTTCACGAATCGGGCGAAGACAAGCCCCAGGACCATGCCTGGGGGGAGGAAGACCACCGTGGCCATGGCCAGGTAGATGAGGAACGAATCGAACCAGGTCAGGCGAACCAGGAGAACCAGAGCGACCAGGGACACGAGGGCCCCGACCCCGGAAAAGGCGGCGGCGGCCCTCAGCGAAGAGGATGAAGAGAGGGGGACCAGGCGCTTTCGGTACACCAGCAGGCTCCCCAGGCCCAGTCCCAGAATAGCCACCGAGAGCACCAGGAAGACGTACTGATAGGCCAGGAAGACCGAAAGGATCCTGGTCAGCGATAACTCCAGCGCCATCACGCTCCAGGAGACCAGGAAGACCCCCAGGTGGGTGGCAACCACGTTGCTGCTTATCCCTTGCCCGATTCTCAAAGACGATCTTTCTCTTAGTGGCATTTCGCTGGCCCGCCGTCTCCGGCCCTGGCCGTTCCGCCCTGGCCATCGGAGCTGCTCCCGGTCGCGGCCTTGTCCTGAGGTCCGGCCACGAAGTGCATCAAGAGCAAATGGCCCAGCGGACAGAGCAGGATCAGGATCACATAGCCCAGGGAGGTCAAGGGCACTCCCAGAACGGTAATGGCGGCGAAGGCCACCAGAGGAACCAGGCAGCAAATGAGCATGATCAGCAGGTGTCTATTGTTCATGGAATGACTGGAATGGTCCATCTCCCGCCTCCTTATATCCCAGAGACAACTGTGGCTACGAACGGGTGCAGCCTACCACAATCACGGGCGCTTGTATTTAAAAGGGCATTAAGAGGGTGTTAAGATCTGGTTAAACTTTGACGTGCCCAATGGTTGACCTCCTCATGCCTTCGGCAGGCGGAAAGTAAAGGTGGCGCCCTGCCCCTCCTGGCTCTCCGCCCAGATCTCTCCGCCCTGGGCGTGCACCAGCTCCCGGACGATGGCCAGCCCCAACCCCACCCCCGGCCGTTCCCGGAGCCTCCGGCCCGCTCCCTGGTAGAATCTCTGGAAGACCCGAGGCAGGTCCTGGGCAGCGATGCCCACGCCAGTGTCCGCCACCGCTATGCACACATCATGGCCGGCCTCTTCTGCAGTGACGACAACCTGCCCGCCGGCAGGGGTGAATTTCAAGGCGTTGTCCATAAGGTTGGCCAGGATCTGCATCAGCCGATCGGCGTCTGCACGTACTAGAGGGATACACCTGGGCACCTGGGCGGTGAGGCTGATGCTGCGCCCCTGAGCCTCAGCCTGATATCTGGATATGGCTCGGGCGACCACCTCTTCCACCGACACCGCAGACAGGTGAAACTCCGGCGGCCCGGCCTCCAGCCGGGAAAGCTGCACCAGATCACCGGTGAGCCTCCCCAGCCTGGCCAATTCCTCATCGAGGCCCTGTAGGAGCCGGTTCAGCATCCGCGGATCGTCTTTGGCCCCGCGCCGGAGCGTCTCCACGCCGGCGCGCATGGCCCCCACGGGACTCCGCAGCTCGTGAGATAAGTCGGCCAGGAAGCTACGCCGGCCCATCTCCAACTCGTCCAGGCGCCGGGCCATCCGGTTAAAGCTGTCACCAAGCTGTTCCAGCTCATCGCCGGTCTTCACCTTCACCTGCTGGGAGAAGTCTCCCTGGGCCACCGCGTGGGCGGCGAAGCTCAAGGCCTCCACGGGACGGGTGATATTGCCGGCTAGGTGCCAGGCGATGATCACCGCCAGGACGCCGACCACCAACACGCTGGAGGCGATGGTCAGTCGAAGCTGGCGCACCGCGGTTTCCACCTCCACCAGGGCGTGGGACAGCCTGATGACGCCCACCACCTCCCCTTGATGGCGAACCGGCAGGGTCACGTAGAAAGAGTCAGCCTTGAGGACGCCGCTCTCCTGCCTTCCCCGGGTGGCCCTGCCGCGCAGGGCCTCGACCACTCCAGGTTCGCTATCCGGCTGGCCGATCCGCCCCCTGTCCCCCTCCCGGGAGGAGGACAGGAGTGTCCCCGTGCGGTCCAGAACCAGTATCCGGGCCTGGGGCATCATCGGGGTGTCGGGGCTAGCATGGGGGCCCTGAAGGACGATCTCGGTGCGGCCTACCGCCAGGTCGTCTCGCACCCGTTCGGCAATGGCGATTCCCTCGGAGGCCAGGTCATCCTGTAAGTGCCTGAGATAGAACTCCTCCAGAGCATACACCAGGTAAAAGCCCAGGGTGGAGAGGGCCAGGGATATGGGGATGATGTAACTGAGGATAAGTTTCCAGCGCAGCCGTTTAGGCGCCATCTTTTACCGAGGCAAATCTATAACCGACGCCGCGGACAGTGAGGATGTATTGCGGCTGGTGGGGGTCTGGTTCGATCTTCTGGCGCAGCCAACGGATGTGCACGTCCAGTGTCTTTGGGTCACCGAAGAAATCCTCGCCCCAGACAGCATCCAGAAGGGCCTGGCGGTCCACCACGCGCCCGGCGTTGGCCGCCAGGAGTCGCAAAAGCCCGTATCCCTTGGGCGGCAGCGCCACCGGCTTACCTCCAATGGCCACCTGATGGGCGCATTGGTCGATGGTGATGTCTCCAGCCCGGATCACCTCCGCCGTGGGCAGACCGGCGGCCGGGGCCCTGGCCCGCCGCAACACCGCCCGCACTCGCGCCAATAGCTCCCCCATGCTGAAGGGCTTGCTGACGTAGTCGTCGGCGCCGATCTCCAGCCCCACGATCCTATCGGTCTCCTCGCCCCTGGCCGTCAGGAAGATCACCGGCGTCTTGGATTGGGCCTGAACCACCCGGCATACCTCCAGGCCATCCACGCCGGGCAGGCCGATATCAATGATCATCAACTCTGGCTTCTCGCGGCGGGCTCTCTCCACACCCTCCTCACCGCTGGCAGCGGAGAGCACGGTGTAGCCCTGTTTCCGCAGATTATAGGTCAGCGAATCCCGGAGTAGCTGGTTGTCTTCTACGATCAGGATGGTACCGCGCATGCGAACCCTCGAAGATGGTCATATCCTGCCGGTAGCCAGCTCTAGCATAGCCTGAAAACGAGCGGTTGCCGTTCTTGCTCAGAGAGATTGGTAGCGATCGTGAGTTTCTGACCCCAGGAACGTTTCTGGCTGGCTAGCGAACTCACCCCGGCATCCCTTCGAGCAAAAGTAGTACGTCTGCCCGTTGATCTCCAGCGTCGCCGCCGCCTTCTCTCGCTCCACCGCCATGCCGCATACCGGATCGGTCGCCATCGTCACCATCTCCTTGAACCGTCCATCTTCCAGCCAAAGCACCCGGTCGACGATGTCTTTAATCCGCTGGTCGTGGCTAACGATTACCACGCTCCGACCCTGCTCCTTGGCGATCTGCCGCAACAGCCGCATGATCTCGTGCCCGATCTTCGAATCCAGGTTGGCCGTCGGCTTGTCGGCCAGGATGAGGGCAGAGTCGTTCGCCAGGGCGCGAGCGATCGCCACCCGTTGCTTTTCGCCGCCGGACAATTTTTCTGGCAGAAAGTTCAGTCGCTCCCCCAGTCCCAGGTCGGTGAGCAGAGCCGCCGCCTTCTGTTGCGCTGCACCGTGTTTCATGCCAGCCAGCTCTGCGACGATGGCCACGTTCTCCAGCACCGTGAGGGCCGGGAGCAGATTGAAATCCTGGAAGATGAATCCGAACTGGCGCAGGCGAATGTCGGGCAGGCGGTTTTCCGCCAACGCGCTGATGATTTCGTCATTGAGTTGAATCGTTCCCTCCGTCGGCTTGAGCAGCGCACCCATCATCGAGAGGAGGGTGGTCTTCCCAGAGCCCGATGGCCCCATGATCAGCACGATCTCGCCCGGCTCAACCGTGAGCGAGACGTCACGGACGGCTATCACCTCCGTAGCGCCGGAGCCATAGTGTTTAGTCACGTGCGTGATTTGCAATGTTGGGCTGGTCATTTCACTCCTCTCTGAAATACCACGGCCGGGTCAAGCCCGGCGACTTGTTTGATCGGCAGAATCGCCGAGAGCCCGGCGATGACGAGTGACAGGCTGCCAACTTTGAGCAGCGAAGCGCCGCTGACTTGCAGAGCCAGGTTGAGTCCCAGCCTGGGCACGATCACCGATAGCAGCAGCGTGAAGGCCAACCCCAGGGCGAACCCCAGAGCAGCGCTGTAAAGCGCTTGCGCCAGGACTACGCGGTACAGACGCCCATTGCGTGCGCCGAGGGCTTTGAGTACGCCATACTCCGCCCGCCGGGCGAATGTGGCGGTGTACACGGTGAGGGCTATCACCGCCAGCCCGATTAGAAAGCCCACCAGGTTCATGATGGCCACCACGTCGGTGCTCATGTCTTTGATGACCTTGCGCTCCTGTTCACTGAATACCAGCCGTGACTGAGCGGTCACTCCTTCAACCTTTGCTTCAATCCGTGCCGCGATTGTCTCTGGCGATTCACCTGGCCTGACCTTCACCAGCAAAAAACTCACCGCCTGAGCGTTCCCGCGCATCCGTGCGAAGTCCTCCATCGAGATGAATGCCACCGAGTTGACCAGGCTGGCGGTGCCCTCAGACAGGCCAGCGATTTTGAATTCCTGTCCCAGGATTTTGACCTTGTCCCCTATCTCCATGCCTGACTTTTCCGCTATCCCGCGATCGATAACCGCCTCCCCGGCCGCCGGGATCGAGACCCCTCTAGCGACGCGCCATGGCCCTCCCACCACGGCTTCCGGCGGCAGGCCAATTACGTAAGCCAGGTTGCGCTCCTGGCCCACGACGATCATGTTCGTCAGATACAGTATGGGCGTGACCGATTCGACCCCCGGCACAGCTTTCACCTCGTCCACTGCGGATGCAGAGAGCGAGGAGGAGGCCATGTGCATGTTCCGCACCCCCGATTGCGAGACGAAGATATCCGCGCCAGAATGATCGATATAGGCCGTGACCTGCCGTTCTACCCCTACAAAGATCGCGTCCAGTGAAAGGATTAATAGTAGCGCCAGGGCCACCCCGCCCGCCGAAATCACAAGCCGGACTTTGTTTTGAAAAAGATTGCGATAGGCTAAGCGCAGCATGTTGCCCTACCTCCGGAAGACATCTGCCGGGACAAGCCCGGCGATGACGCGAGCCGGGAAGAACGCCGCCAGCAACGCCATGGCCAATCCGATAGCGAGGGCCCAGGCTACCGCCGTGGGCTCAAACGCCACCAGAAACTGCGGGCGCAGGGTCATGATCAGTCGGGCCGCGCTGAGGGCAAGCCCTACCCCAGCTATGGAACCTGTGCTGGTGACGATGAGTGCCTGAGTCGTTACCACTCTATAGAGCACCCCGTTCCTGGCACCAATGGCCTTGAGCACGCCATACTCGCGCTGCCGTTCCACGGTGGCCGTGTAGATCACCAATCCCACCACCAGCGTCCCCACGAGAAAGGCAATCCCAACCATCAGCCGGATCGGCGCGCTAAAGTAACGGGCGAAGAGCTTTTGGTCATTGGTGATCATTTCGTGCTTGAGCAAGGCCTCGCTGCCCGGCAAATCGTCCAGGCGACTCCGCAACTCTTCGAGCGCAATCCCGTCGGACGGAGACACCAATAGAAAACTCGTCGCCCCCGGCGCACGCAGGAGCGACTCGGCGGCGGTTTTGCGGATGAACAAGAAACTTGTCATCCACGAGGTCGTTCCCGCCGAGAGCCCAACCACAGTGAACTCCCGCCCCATGATGTCGAATCTATCGCCGAGGGTCATGCCATGCCGCCGGGCCAGCACGCTGTCGAAGACCACCTCCTCGTCCGCCTTAGGTTCGCGCCCTTCGGCGAGGCGCCATGGGCCGCCGCCGATCGCCGGGTCATACCCCACCAGGTAGGCCGGTTGTTTCTTCCCGTGAAGGTCGAGGATGATGAACTGGGAGAGGATAGGCACTATCTCTGAGACTCCCTTCACCTTGCGGGCGGAGTCAGCGGTGCCAGCGGCTAGAAGCGAGGTGGCGCCGAGGAGATTGCTCACCCCCTCCTGGGCCACCACAACCGACCCGGGCGCGTGGTCGAGGTAGGCCGAGAATTGCTGGTACATCCCACTGAGGAAGCCGTTCAAGAGCAAGATGAGCATCACGGCCAGCGCCACCCCACCCACGCTCAGGGCAAGGCGCGTCTTGTCTTGAAAGAGATTGCGGCGGGCCAGATTCATGTTACGTACCCCAGGTTTCAGATTAAAGTGGCGGATATCTGTCCTGTTATGCGAGAGCAGTGTACACCATCCAGGTTAAAGGCAGATTAGCGGCAGTTTAATGTTTGGTGAAACTTCCTTATCACCGATCGTCACGCTGCCGCTAATGTCTTAGGTGTATGATCAGCTTCTGGGTGGACGACGGCTAAAGGCCCCGCCAGGCAGCAGATTACTCTTGTGCCTGCTTGAGGGCCCCGATTTCGTCCCGCAGGCCCACCAGCCCTCGGACGATGTTCCAGGTGCAGCCAAAAGAGCACCAGCCAGATCAGGCCACAAGCAACAAAAGGTGCGGACAACAGCAACGATTGGGCTGATGGCCGACGGCCCAGAGCACGCTAGGGGTAAAATGACTTCTCTCCGGGGCAAACAGGGGAGACGACCAGCGGCACGAATTCCGCAAACTGGCGCGGGCGCTCGGCGATGACTATCCCCATTGCCTGGGGCGAACGCCAACCGATGCTGCCCGGCTCGCCGTTAAGAGACCGCGCAGGTGGCGCAGCATATTGCGTACGAATTCGACGTCGGTTTCGACTACATGCGCCGCAGTCAGGCCAGCAGATCGTCGGCGACGTAGGTCAAGGAGAGGAGACGGCTTGAGACGTGCTCATCACCGGCAACCGAGCAAGAGACGGCGGCGTAATCGCCTTGCGCCAGCCAGGTTTGTAACACGTCCTTCATCCATCACCCTGGGTCAGAGTAGCCATGGGGCGGCCTCTTGGGCATGATAGGTGATTAGGTCGGCGCCGGCACGCTTGACGTTGGGCCTTCTGCTGCCTTCTCAAGCCCTCTTGAGCCATCTTTCTGATAATAGTCTACCAGCGCCGCTACCAACCCTTTTACCGTGTGCTCCTTCGCCACTACGTCCACCCGTAGGCCCAGGTCGCGGGCCGTTTGCGCGGTAACAGGGCCAATACAGGCAACAATAGGTGCTTTGGACTTTGGACTTTGGACTTTGGACTCGAAGAATCCGCGTACCGTAGACGGACTGGTGAAGACGATGGCGTCTATCTGGCCATCCTGTAGCATGGCGCGGATATCGTTGGACGTTGGGTCAGAGGCGATTGCCGTGCGATAGGCGACCACCTCGTCCACAAAGGCTCCCTTTTGACGCAGACCCTGGGCCAGGGCCTCCTGGGCGATGTCGGCGCGGGGGAGGAGGATACGCTGGCCAGTTGCGTCACCAATGCCTGCGACGGCGGCCTCGGCTATGTGCCTGGCGAGGACAAAATCGGCGTGGAGGCCGTGGGCGGCCAACTCGGCCGCCGTGGCCAGGCCAATAGCGCAGAGGCGCACGCCGGCAAAGGCGCGGGCGTCCCGTCCTGCCGCTTGCAGTCGATCCCAGACGGCTTTGACCCCGTTGGCACTGGTGAAGATGACCCAATCGTGAGGGAGAGCCAGGGCCTCATCCAGCGGCGTATTGTCCTCCGTTGGCAAGATCTGGATGACCGGGAAGTCGATGGGCTCTGCCCCCTGTTCCGCCAGCAGGCAAGAAAGCTCGCTCCTCTGCTCCCGGAAGCGGGTGACTAGGATACGCTTGCCGAAGAGCGGGCGATCCTCGAACCACTTCAGCCTTTCTCGCAGCGACACCACTTGGCCCACCACCAGCACGGCCGGTGGATATAATTCCCGGCCCCGCTCCACGATGTCGCCCAAAGTGCCCACCACCGTCTCCTGCTGTGGCGTAGTCCCCCAACGCACCAGGGCCACTGGCGTCTCCAGCGAGTATCCTTCTTCCAGCAAAGAGGCCACGATGCTGCCCAGGTTCTCCACGCCCATCAGGACAATCAGAGTTTCACGTTCCACATTCCACGGTCCACGTTCGCTACCCAGCGTGTCGGCAGATGCCTGACGGCTCTCGGCGGCCGTCTCCGCGTCCCCGTGTCCCCGTGTTTCCAATTCCGCCCGATGCCCTGAGAAGACAGCAAATGACCGCGCTACACCCCGATGCGTCACCGGGATGCCGGCATAGGCAGGAGCGGCAATGGCGCTGGTAACACCGGGCACCACCTCGAAGGGGATGCCGGCCTCGGCCAGGGCCAGGGCCTCTTCGCCGCCGCGGCCAAAAACGAAGGGGTCGCCGCCCTTCAGTCGCACCACAGTCTTGCCCTGCCGGGCCTTCTCCACCAGCAGGCGATTGGTCTCCTTCTGGGATCGGATATGATCGCTGCTGGCCTTGCCCACGTAGATGCGTTCGGCCTGAAATGGGGCATAGTCCAGCAGGTGCGGGCTGACCAGACGGTCATAGATGATCACGTCGGCGCGGCGCAAGCACTCCACACCTTTCACAGTGATGAGACCCGGGTCGCCAGGCCCCGCGCCGACGATATAGACGATGCCTGAAATCAATGCTGTTTCTCCTCCAGCAACCGTCTCGCCGGCCTCTCCCCCGCTACTCCGGCCTGGCCCACATGCCTTCGCCATGGGCTGTTTTCTCCGCGTTCTTTGCGCGTTTTACGGTGAGAAATACCTACCCTTCCGCCGCTCGACGCAGGATCGCTTCCGCCTCCTGCCGTGCTGCCGCCTCCTGTCCTTCGCGCAGGAGAGGCAGCAAGGCGTCCACCATCTCCTGCCACAGCGCCTTCCGCCGGTTGGCCTGGGGAACGTGGGCCTGCATCCAGGGCCGGTACGCGGCCAGGAGCGCTGCCAATCGCCCGTACTCCGGGCCCACGGCCGCCGCGATGTCTTTTCGCAGCCGCGCTGCCAGGGCCGGGCTGGCCCCTTCGGTACTGATGGCGATGCTCACCAGCCCCCGGCGCACCACGGCTGGGACATGGAAGGTGCAATGGGCCGGGTTGTCCACCGAGTTTATAAGGACATTATGCTCCTGGGCCTCCTGGTACACAGCCTGGTTCACCTGGGGATCGTCCGTACAGGCGATGGCCAGGCGCGCTCCGGCCAAGTCGCCGGGCTGGTAGGCGCGGCGCAGGACCGTGATCCGCCCTCGGGCGGCCAGCCCCTCCAGGCCAGGCGACAGTTGCGGGCTGATCACTATGACCCTGGCGCCGGCCGCCAGCAGTCCCTCCACCCTGCGAGCAGCTACCTCGCCGCCGCCGATGACCAGAACGCCATTCTTCAGGTTAGCCAACACTACGGGATAGTTGCTCATGGCCTTTGATTTTAATTAACCATTGATGCTAGTATTGAGATGGGGACACGCTCGCCTCCTTGATCCTCCTCAGCAAATCGGTTGGGCCTTCTCGACGATGAGTCTGTAGAAGCCACTAACCCGCTCCAGCTTGAGGACCTTGTGTCCCTCGTCTTTAACGCTCCTTGTCAAATCGCGCACCGGCTCCCCCTCGTCCAGCCAGACCTCTAGCCACTCCCCGCCCCGCAACTCCTCCAGCTTCAGCTTAGTGCGCACAAAGTTCAGGGGGCAGACCTCTCCCCGCAAGTCAAGGAGATGGTTGCTCATAATAGACAGCCTCCTTGAACGTGGCCAGGCCGAGACGGTTGATCAGACTTCCCAGACGTTCCCCTTTGTTCGCCAACCGGCAGTAGGCAGCCAGGGTCCTCTCGGCCAGATCGACCGCCTGCTCTTCGGAGAGGAACTCGGTGAAAAGGACGCCGAGCTGAGGCTGGCGGCCCCATTTCCCCCCGACGTAGGCGTTCCAGCCTTCTCGCCTCGCCCGCCAGGAGCCAGTGGGACAATGCATGATGCAGCGGGCATCGTGGAAGCATCTGCCCCGGTCAATCACCGGCTTCTCATCCACCAACTGAATAGCCTTCCCCGGGCAAAGGTCTACGCAAAGGCCGCAGGCGATACATTCATGCCCGTCGGACTCGTCGAAAACCGGCTCCACCGCAGCCATAAAACCCAGGTCGTTCTCCTGGGGTTTGGCGCAGGCGTTGGGGCAGCCGGTAACCCCCATCTTGAACTTGTGTGGGAGTCCCCGTCGCCCGTAGAGGCGCTCATCGAGCCTTCCGGCGAGGGTATGGGTATCGCCCAGGGCGTGCGAGCAGATGGCGGTCCCTTGGCAGGCGGTGACCACCCGCACCCGCGCCCCGCAAGCCCCCAGGCCCAGGCCGACAGTGGCCAGCTCTCCGGTGACGGCATTGAAGTCGTCCAGACGGATGAAGGGGATCTCGATTCCTTGACGCATGGTGAGGTGGACGTGACCCTTGCCATAGCGCTGGGCTACATCCGCCACCTTCATGAGCTGCTCGCCGGTGATGTTTCCAACTGGCACCTTCAAGCGCAGGGAGAAGAAGTTGCCCTGTCTCTGCATGATGAAGCCGCCGGCCTTGAGGGCGTTCAGGTCTATCGCCTCTCGCTCACGGCCGGCGGGTTCGCCTTCTATAACCAGGCGTTCAGAGCTACCACCGGCAACGGCGGGAATGAAGGCCACCTCGTCGCCATCCCTGAGGGCGGCAAGGATCCCTGGAGAGATCACCTCCCGGTTAACGAAAATGTTTATATGGCGAAGAACCTCTCCCTTTTCGTTGACCACATGATTCTTGAAGCCGGGGTAGAGGGCTTCCAGCCCCGCCAGGAGTTCCGCGATGTTGCTGGCCCCCACCTCCACCCTGTCCTTGCCACCGGTGAGGTTGCGCCATGGGCTAGGAATGTAAACCTTAACGGACATGTGTGTCATCCTCTCAGAAGGAAATGGTCAGGTATCGCTCCCCGGTGTCCGGCAGGATGGTGACCACCGTCTTGCCTGGCCCCAGCCTCCTGGCCACCTGGAGGGCGGCGAAGACGTTAGCCCCCGCGGAGATGCCTACCAGAAGGCCCTCCTCTCGCGCCAGCCTGGCCGCCGTGGCGTAGGCCTCCTCGTCGGCAACGGCCACGATTTCGTCGATGACCGCACGATTGAGGACGCCGGGGACGAAGCTAGCGCCGATGCCCTGGATGCCGTGCGGGCCGGCCTTGCCCCCTTGGAGTACAGGGGAACGGGCCGGCTCCACGGCCACGATGAGTACCGAGGGCAGCCGCGCCTTCAACACCTCGCCCACACCGGTAATAGTGCCACCGGTGCCCACCCCGGCTACGAAGGCGTCGAGGCGGCCACCGGTGGCCTGCCAGATCTCCTCAGCCGTGGTGCGGCGGTGGACCTCCGGGTTGGCCGGGTTCAGGAACTGCTGCGGCATGAAGTAGTCCGGGTTCTTTTGCACCAACTCCTCGGCGGCATAGACGGCACCCGACATCACCTCGATGGCGGGGGTTAGCACCAACTCCGCCCCGAAGCGGGAGAGGAGCTGGCGCCGCTCCAGGCTCACATCCTCAGGCATGGTCACAATCAGGCGGTAGCCCTTCACCGCCGCCACCATGGCCAGACCGATACCGGTATTGCCGCTCGTTGGTTCCACGATGGTCCCGCCAGGCTTGAGGAACCCCTTCTTTTCCGCATCCTTGATCATGGCCAGGGCGATCCGATCCTTGACCGAGCCACCAGGGTTACAACTCTCCAGCTTCCCTAGAACGGTGGCTGATCCAGCCCCAGGGAGGCGATTTAGCCGAATCAAAGGGGTATCGCCAATGAGCTCCAGGATGCTATTCGCGATCTGTGGCATTGCTATCCTTCTAATGAAAGCCATCCAGTGACGTGCCACACCGCCCCTAAAGTGGGAAGATCACCCCAAAGATGACCGAGGCTACGAGCAGGGCCAGCACCGTGTTGAAGACCGTGGCGATCATGTAGACCCAGAAGGGCGCGCCACCCATCTTCTTGAATTCGGAGAAGTTCAACTCCAGGCCGATGCAGACGAAGGCAAAGTTGAAGGCCCAGTTCTTAATATTGGCGATGCCGGCCAAGGCATCGCTGGAGAAGATGAGGCTCGCCCCCTTGGCATCCACCAGGGAGCCCAAGACGGAGGCGATGATGAAGCCCAACACGAACTTGGGGAAGCGATCCCAGATGACCTTGACGCTGGGTCGCTCCGCGCCCTTCTCCACCATGGTGACGAAGTAGAGGGCCAGGATAAAGGCCACCACGCCAATGAGCGCGTTCTGGGACATCTTGACGATGGAGGCGATCCCCTGGGCCTTTTGACTATGGATCGTCCCTGCTCCCACCACGGCCGCCGTGGTGTCAATGTTGCCGCCGAACCAGGCGCCAGCGACGGTTGGTGTCAAGCCCAAGGCACTGGCCATGGGTGGCATGATGACCATTAGTGGCAGAGCGGTAATGATCACCAAAGCGATGGTATAGGCCAACTCCTCCTTCTTGGCCAACACCGAGCCCGCCGCGGCGATAGCCGCCGAGACGCCGCAGATAGAGATGGCCGTGCACATGACCGCCTTCAAGGTAGGCGCCAGCCTGAAGACGCCGGCCAGCCACCAGGTAAATAGGAAGACGCCGGCGATCATGACCAGGGCCTGGATCACACCGCCACCGCCAGCCTTGACCACGGTGTTGATATTGATGCCCAGGCCCAGGAGCACCAGGCCAACCTTTAAGATTAGCTCGGTGCGAATGGCCGGCTTGACGAAGTCTTTGGTCTTAGTCATGGTGAGAATGACGTTGCCGGCCAAGCCCAGTACCACTGCCCAAAGGGGATACTCCAGCGACTTGGCCAGGTCAGCCCAGAAGCCCTTCGCTGCCTTGCCCTGGGCCACCGCCCAGGTAGAGCCTTGCCAGCTTAGCCCGGCGAGCACCAGGATGATCACCAATCCTACCAGCACGCCCAGCCAGTTGGTACCCTTTTTGGTCTCCATAGATAGTGCCCCCCTTCTAGTGTCGAGTCTCACAAACAAGTTGAATAAGTATTAAGATGATGGTATCATGGGTCTATCCTTTTGATGTCAAGGAGAAAGCCCATGAAAACCGGACGACCCAAATCACCGATCATCCTTTCCAA
>JBFMCB010000003.1:0-44131 GCA_040754915.1 Chloroflexota bacterium
AAAGGGAACTGCCAGCGGATGAGCGGAACCGCGTCCCCATGGCGGCAAATTGTCTCTTGATTCAGGGCGAGGGCCGGCGCATCCTGGTGGATACCGGCATGGGGACGAAGCTCTCCGAAAAAGAGCGTGGCTTCTTTTCACTGGCCGACGACAGTGGCCTGGAGGCAGGCCTGGCGAGGTTAGGCCTGGGGGTCGGCGACATCGATATCGTCATCAACACCCACCTGCATAGCGACCATTGCGGTGGAAACACCAAGCTGGTGGGCGGCAAGCCTGTCCCCGCCTTTCCCCGGGCCTGCTATTGGATTCAACGGCGGGAATGGAGCGATGCGCTCTACCCCAATGAACGCACCCAGGCCACCTACCAGGCGGGCAACTTGGTGCCGCTTAGCGAAAGCGGGCAACTAGAGCTAAAGAGCGGAAACGTCAGGGTTACACCGAGTGTAGAGTGCCAGATAACCAGAGGCCACACCTATGCCCATCAAAGCGTGATCGTCAAATCGCAGGACCTGGTGGCTATTTACCTGGGCGATGTGGCGCCTTTTACCGTCCACATGGAAAGGATCGCCTGGATTCCCGCGTTCGACGCCGAACCGCTGGAGACGGTAGAGACCAAACGGTCTTTGCTGCGCTGGGCGTTGGAGCAGCGCGCGCTGCTCATCTTTGGTCACGATACCAGGATTCCCATGGGCTATCTGCGGCGGGAGGGCGATGGATACCGAGTTGAGCCAGCCCGGTCTTGGTGAGCGAATCGTTCCCGGACTCGGAGCGGATGAACATATAAAAAGGGGGAAACGTGCCATGAAGATCGTCATTAAAGGGAAGAATGTCGAGGTGGCGAATGGAGTGCGCGAGTACGTGGAGAAAAAGTTGGGCAAACTGGATCGGCACCTTGACAACATCACCGAGGTGCTGGTGGAGCTCTCCAACGAGAGAACCAGGAGCGCCGAGACGCGCCAGGTGATACAGGTTACAATCCTGGCCAACGGCCGTATCCTCAGAGGGGAGGAGAGGTCGGGCGACGTATATGCCGCGGTGGATGCTGTGGTGGACAAGATGAAGAACCGCATCGACCGCTACAAGGGTAGACTGTATGGTGGTAAGGGCAAACTGGCGATGGCTGACGTTCTGGAAGCGATTGAGATCGGGGAGGAAGAGAGCCGCATCGTTCGCACCAAGCGCTTTGAACTGAAACCCATGTATGCCGAGGAAGCCATCGAGCAGATGGAGCTGTTAGGCCACGACTTCTACATTTTCTTCAACGCTGCCGCCGAAGGCATCAACGTGGTCTACCGGCGGCAGGATGGAAACTATGGCCTTTTGCAGCCGGAGCTGCCTTGAAGCAAGATGGGCGTCCTTTTTTACTAGCGAGGAACTTGGGTATTGGGCAGAGGCTCAATACCCAAGTTGTTGGTAGAAGTGTCCAGTGACGTTTCCTTAATGATCTTCGTCGGCGGCAGTCACGCCAGCCCGGTGGAGGAGATGGTGACCGGCGCACAATACGCCATTGCGGTGGACACCATTGAGAAAGCCGTCATCACCGGATCATTCAAGGAGATCATCCTGATCACCGATTCCCGGGAACTGGCGAGCCGGTGCTCGGCTCTGCCGGTGAGTGTTGAGATTGATGGCGGCCCCTTCCACTTCGGTCGCCGAATGAGAGAGATCATTGCCAGGTACCGCATAAAGAAGCCTTTCTATATAGGAGGTGGCAGCGCTCCATTGCTCTCCACCGCGGAACTTTCCAGTATTGCGGAGAGCATCCGGACCGCCGAAAACTCCTTCATCGCTAATAACATTTTCTCTGCGGATTTCCTGGCCTTTACCCCGGGTGAGGCCATCGAGCGCATCGAACTGCCGAGCTTCGATAACAACCTGGCCTGGCTGTTGAAAGAGCAGGCAGGATTGACCGATATCCCCCTGAACCGCACCGTCGGCACTCAACTGGACGTTGACACCCCCACCGACCTAATGGTCCTCCAGCTTCATCCACTGGTGGGTCGAAACGTGAAGGAGTACCTGGAAGGCCTCAACCTGGACGTGTCACGCCTGAGGCGTTCCATGAAGCTTCTTACCGACCCCATGGCGGAAGTGATCGTAGCGGGCCGTGTGGGGTCCTACGTGTGGGCACACCTGGAGACCGATGTGGCGTGTCGGCTCCGGGTATTCTCGGAGGAGCGCGGGATGAGGGCCAGCGGCAGGGAGGAACGGGGTCAGGTCCGGTCGCTCTTGGGCTACTATTTGGGGTCGGTGGGCCCCAAGAGGTTCTTTAGGTCGTTGGCGCAACTGGGCCAGGCTGCCCTGATCGATTCTCGGGTCATCTTCCATCATCTGCATTTGAACCTCTCGGCACCGGACAGGTTCTATTCCGATCTGTTTCAGCCGGAGAAGGTGACAAATCCGGTCGCCCGGGCCTTTACTGAGGCGGCCCGAGAAGCGACGATCCCCGTGGTTCTGGGCGGGCACACGCTGGTAGCTGGAGGCCTGTGGGCGCTCATCGACGCCGCCTGGCTGGAAAAGGATAAGGAAGAGACTGGAGGATCTACGAGATGAGAGTCACGTACGACCGCCACAGCCTGATCGTTGACGGCCGACGGGTGTTCCTGCGGTCCGGCGCGTTCCAGTATTATCGCCTGCCCTCCACTGGCCTCTGGCGCGATCGGTTGTGGAAGATCAAGCGGGCGGGATATAACGCCGTGGACCTATATTTCAGTTGGGCCTACCATTCGCCGGCGGAGGGGGAGTGGGATTTCCGCGGCATCAGGGACGTGGACTACCTTCTGGGGCTCACCGAGGAGGTGGGCCTCTATGTGGTGGCCAGACCGGGCCCGTACATCAATTCTGAGCTAAGCGGCGGAGGCCTTCCCGGCTGGCTGATCAACAAGCATCACGTCCCCCTGCGTTGCGTCAGTGACGGGGCCTACGTCGAGTCCCCGGAATACCTGAAATATGCCCGGCAGTGGTATGAGCAGATCGTGCCGCGCATCGCCCGCTGTCCCAACCTGGTGCTCTTCCAGATCGAGAACGAGCACGCGAACGATGACCTGACCCCCGATTACATGCAGAGGCTCTACGACTGGGCGCGCCAGTTGGGGATAGAGGTGCCCATTTTCCATAACGACGGCTGGGGACAAGGCTGTTGGGCAGGCTTGGTCGATATCTACGCCGTCGATACCTATGCGATAACACGGTTCGACCTCGACTGGCGCATTGTTCCTGAGACCTTTCGGCAGGTGGATGGACTGGCGGAGATCTACAACGAATTCGCTCCCGAGTCGCCTCGTTTTGTGGCCGAGCTCCAGGGCGGGTGGTTCGATCCCTGGGATGGTCGGGGATACGATGCGTTACGTAAAGCATTGGGTAAGGAAGCCCTGGAACTCGTGAGCTGGAGCGCCGTGGCTCAGGGCGTGACCCTTTATAACCACTACATGTTCGTGGGTGGCACCAATTGGGACCACATTGGCTGCCCAGCTGTAAACACCTCGTACGATTTCGCCGCTCCGGTGCAGGAATGGGGGGGGCTATCCCAGCGTTACCACGCGGCTAAAGCGATGGCCTGCCAGAATGGGGCTCTGGAGGGATTTTTCACCGAAGCGGAGACGGTCCAGGACGTGGCGTGTAGCGACCCTGAGGTATTCTACCGGGCCCTGGGCAATGGTGAAGCCCGGGTTATCTTCCTGCGCAATCTCACCGGACAGAGGCGCTCAACCACCATCCAGGTTGGAGCGTTGACTGTCCCTCCAGTGACGCTGGCGAGCAGCGAGATGCGCCCGGTAGTGGTCAATCTGGAACTCAGCGGGCTACGAATCGTCTATGCCACCAATTCTATCTTCGGCGCCTTGGATAAGGACGGCGACCACGTCCTGGTCTTTGTCGGCGAAGGCAGCGTAGCCTTCGATCTGCCGGTCAAACCCGAAGTTCTTAAGGATGAGCTGGGCTCGGAGTGGGAAGGCTCGCGCTGGAAAATCTACTACGCGGGCAGCCAGGTACAGGAACTCGTCTTCTCAGCGGAGAAGGCCCGTTATACCCTGGTGTTCATTCCCGAGGCCGATCAGGCCTGGTTGGTGGAGAACACCCTTATCCTGGGCCCGGATTACGTGGGGGAATCCAGGATGGATGGCGAGGCTCTGGACTGGGAGATGTACGGTGGGAGCAGGGGCCAGGTGAGGGTCTACGCCGCAGGGCGCCCGCCCAGGGTAACCGTGGACAGCCGGCCCGTGGCGCAGGGATATGACCCTGGGACCGGCAAGGTGAGCTTCATTTTGCCCGAAGGGCCTGCCCTGAAGTTACCAGCCCTGGACAGCTGGCGCGTGGCTGGAGCCTGCCCTGAGATCGCCGTGGACTACGATGATCGAGCCTGGCATGTCATCCCCACCGGTGGCAGGACCGATATGGATAGCTTGGGGATATACCAGGGCGTTTGCTGGTATCGTGGTGAATTTCATGGCAAAATGGCGGAGCTATCGCTGGCCATCCGGCATAACGCAGCCCTCTACCTCAACGGGAAATTCGTGGCCAGGCTCGATAACTACCAGAACGAGAGCTGGGAGGGCGGTCCGGAGATGGAAGGGGTGGAGCCGGCGGCCGTGGCATTGCCGGAAGAGCTTTGCGGGCCGGGCCAGAACGTGGTTGCCGTCCTGGTGGAGAGCCTGGGCCACAACAAGGGCTATCTAGAGAACGTGCGGCTGCCTAGAGGGTTGCTTGCCTGGGCCTCTGATCGAGAGATTCGTTGGAGATTCCGGCCAGGCTTCGCGGGGGAAGCCGAGGGATTCGATGCCACCGACTACGAGGATGGGGGTTGGACAGCAGTCAAGGACTTATCCCACGCACCCCGCGATGACGTGGTTTGGGCTCGCTGCCACTTCCAGCTCGACCTGTCCCCAACCGTATATGCCCTCCTGGGCCTTGTCTTGGAAGGGGTGGCCGATAAGGCGCACGTCTACTTGAACGGCGTGCTCATCGCCCGGGATTGGAGCATCTCACCCCAGCGAAAATTCTATCTCCCCGAAGGTCTCCTGGACCTTCATGGCCAGAACACCTTGGCCATTCTCCTATGGCGGCGGGGCGGCCCTCCGGCGAACGGTAGGGTTTTTCTGGAGCCCTATGGCGTCCAGTGGGTGTACCGCTGCCATGCCGACGGGTTCATTCCCCGTGAGACGTAAGGGGCAGGCAACCGGTTTTTAACAGCAAAGAGCCCTCAGCTCGTGCTCGACCGAATCCCCCGTAGATTGAGCTGAAGGGTCTTCGCGCCGTTCCATTCGTTGGTCTCCAGCGTATAAGCCAGGTCGACCCAAGGATTTAGGGCGATCTCCCTGGCCTTGTCTCCCAGGCGGAAGCCAATAGCGTCCCAGGTCAGGCGACCGTCGGTGAGCTTGAGTTTCAGGTGGTTCCCGTTGGTGCCAACCAGACGATAGTCTTTCACCCTGGCACGACGGCTTAAGAAGACGGGCTGCGGGTTGCCACAGCCATAGGGCGCCAGGCGACTGATCCAGTCGTAGTTTTCCCAGGTCACCTGGCTCAGCTCGAGCCGTGCGTCCAGGTACAGGGTGGGCTGCAGATCCAGGCCGAACAGTTGGCGCCGGGCGATCTCCAATAGCCGGCTTCTGAGCAGGGGCAGGTTGTCGGCAGTGACGGTGAACCCCGCGGCCTGGCGGTGGCCGCCGTGCCGCAGGAGCAGGTCCTGACATTCGTCCAGGGCGGAGATGATGTCGAACTCAGGGATGCTGCGGGCCGAGCCGCGACAATGTGCCTCCCCCTTTTCCACCACGATAGCGGGCCGGTAGAACTCCTCTACTAGCTTGTTGGCCACCAGGCCCACTATGCCTGCTGTGTAGTCTTCGCCAGCTATAAGTAACAGGGCGTCATCGGCGAGCTCATGGACCTCGTTCTTTGCTCTGTCTACGGCGGAGCTGGTCAATCGTTGGCGTTCCTGGTTTAACGTCTCCAGGGATTCGGCCAGCTCTCGGGCCTGCTCCGGCGAGTCGGTGAGCAAAAGGTTTAAGGAGGTGAGGGCGCTCTCGATGCGCCCAGCGGCGTTGAGTCGGGGACCCAGGATGAAGCTGATGGCGTAGGTATCGAGCCGGCCCAATTGCAGCCTGGCTTTTAGGACCATCTCCTGCAGACCAGGCCGCTCCGTGCCGTTCAGCGCAAGAAGGCCCAGCTTGACCAGCTTCCGATTCTCCCCGATCAAAGGGGCAAGGTCGGCAACGGTGCCCAAGGCCACCAGGTCCAGGGATTGGTTAGGACCCATCGCTGCCACCGGTGCCGCACCACGTGACTCCGTCATGGCCTGGACCACCTTGAAGGCCAGGCCCACGCCGGCCAGCTCTTTATGAGGATACCGGCAATCGGATCGCTTGGGATCGATGACCGCCAGGGCTGGAGGGAGTTCGAGGGGGACGTGGTGATGGTCGGTGACGATGACGTCCATGCCGAGCCGGTTGGCGTGGGCCACCTCCGCGCGCGAGCCAATGCCACAGTCCACGGTGACAACCAGGCTGGCTCCCTCGGCGCGCAGGTTTTCCAGGGCCTGGGCGTTCAATCCATATCCCTCGTCTACACGATGAGGGATGTAGGGGATCACCGCGGCACCTAGCTGGCGCAAGGCCAGGGTCAGCAAGGCGACGGCGGTGATGCCATCCACGTCGAAGTCACCGTAAACAGCGATGATTTCCTGACGATCCAGCGCCTGGAGAAGGCGACTCACCGCTTTGTCCATATCTTTGAGCTCGAGAGGGTCACCAAGAGACAAGCCCTCTGGACCAGATAGAAAGTCTTGGGCCACTTGGGGATCGCAGATGCCACGGTTGTGCAGTATCTGGGCAACGAAGTCAGGCAGGTGCTGGAAACGCTGGAAGTGTTCCGCTGGAGCCCGTGGTAAAAGCTGCCACCTTCTAGGGTGAGGCATTCGCTGTGATCTCCCTCACGTATTCCAGGGCCTCGGCCCGATTGTTTACCATGCCCATCGCCTGGGCCTCCCTGACCTTTTCCAGCAGGTTGCCGATGAGGGGCCCGGGCTCCAGGCCCAGGACTGCCATGATGTCATTGCCGTCAAGCAATCTGGGTGGAGAGACTGTCTTTTCTTTCTCTGCAAAATACTTTCGAAACATATCAACGGTCAAAGCCATGTGCTTATCCCAGCTTGCTCTGTCCAGAGCCGGTCCCCGGGTTGCCAGGTGGTCGGCCAGGGATAAAACCAGGGTGTCCAGGCCCTCCGGGCCGGTATCTCGGAAGAAGCGATAAACTGCTCGGCCGGTGAGGCCGGGCCCGTCCAGGAGTTGCCTTGGCCTCAAATGGTTAGCAATGACGGTCCGTACCACGTCGATCTCCTGGTTGCTGAATCGCAGCCGTTTCATCACCTCTGCCGCCGCTTCGGCGCCGAGGAGTTGGTGGCGCAGAAAACGGATGCGGCCGTCAGGTTCTCTGCTCCTGGTCTCAGGCTTGGCGATGTCATGTAAGAGGGCGGCCAGCTTCAGCAGAGGCAGGCGACGGTGGTCCGCCGAGATAGCCTCATTGAAGTGCCCTTTTAGTGGCTGGAATAAGGGCCGGGGCCAGTGAACCAGCCTGGACCGGTATCCAGCGAAGACGCCGATGAGCTTCTCAATCCCGGCCACTGTTTCCACAGAATGGCCGAAGACATCCCAGTGGTGTTCTGGCGGTTGGGTGACTCCTTTCAGGGCTGCCAACTCAGGGATAATCGCCGTAAGCAGCCCCAACTCATCCAGCCGTCGCAGGGCCGCCGGTGCGCCGAAGAGTGAAAGGATGTGCCAAAACTCATCTCTGATCCTCTCCGGCGAGGCTCCGGCAAGCAGGCCCAAACCGCTGGCAAGCAGTGCCCACGTTATTGGCTCGATCTGGAAGCCTAACTGGTGGGCCAGGCGCACTGCTCGGATCAAACGAATCGGGTCCTGGGAAAAAGCCTTGGGCGAGGCGGCGCGAACGATCCTGTGCTCCAGGTCTCGGCGCCCGCCCGAGGGGTCGATGATCTCCAGCATCCATTCGCCTCCCGGCTTCACCCGAGCCAGGGGCAAGGCTAAAGCGTTGATGGTGAAATCCCGCTGGGCCAGGTCGGCCTGGAGGTCTTCGCCCCGTAGTGGTTGAAAGTCGAGGTACGTCGGTGGCTTCCGTCGAGCGGCCTTGTCCGGCAGGATCACCCTGGCCAAGGCGTTGCCGGTTCCCAGCAGGACAAAGGCGCCGCCAAAATGATTGGCCACGGCCCGGGCCAGTTCCACGTGATCGCCGGTGACGGAAAAGTCCAGGTCGTTGTTGGGCCGGCCCAAGAGCGCATCCCGCACCCAGCCCCCCACCAGGAAGACACCCTCAGCCCGGCGTCCCAGGAAACGGTCAAGCTCGGTTATTATGGAAAACGCGCTCTGTGCCAAACTATCCGTTCCCTAGGGGCTGCCGATTGTTCGCCGGACCCGCGCCTAGTCCCAGCGTCCCTACCAACTCGCCCACCTGGCTTGGGCTCTTGGCTACCTTGACGCCTGCTTTCTGCAAAGCAGCGACCTTTTCCGCTGCTGTGCCTCGGCCACCGGAGATGATGGCGCCGGCGTGCCCCATTCGTTTGCCCTGGGGGGCAGCCTGACCGGCGATGAAACCTACCACTGGCTTGGTCATCCTGGAACCGATGAATTCGGCGGCTTCTTCTTCGTCGGTGCCGCCGATCTCGCCGATCAGCACCACGGCCTCGGTGGCGGGGTCTTGCTGGAAGAGGGAGAGCACGTCCACGAAGC
The DNA here is from genome assembly GCA_040754915.1 of Chloroflexota bacterium. GTDB lineage: Bacteria > Chloroflexota > DTOL01 > DTOL01 > JACQYG01 > JACQYG01. The sequence goes on from JBFMCB010000003.1 coordinate 8,736, forward strand.
TGGTTCCGATGATCGGGTCGCCGCCAATGCCCACGCAGGTGGATTGGCCGAACCCGCGTTGGGTAAGCTCCCAGACTACCTCGTAGGTGAGAGTGCCACTGCGGGAGACCAGTCCTACCTTGCCGGCGACGTGGATGGGGCCGGGCATGATGCCCACCTTGGCCTCGCCAGGGGTTATGAGCCCGGGACAGTTGGGGCCGATGAGCCGGGCCCCCTTGAACTTGACGTAATGGTATACCTTAAGCATGTCCAGTGTAGGGATGCCCTCGGTGATGCAAACGATGAGCGGGATTCCGGCATCCACTGCCTCATAAATGGCATCGGCGGCAAAGGCCGCTGGCACATAGATGATCGAGGCATTGGCGCCGGTCGCCTCTCGGGCCGCCTTGACCGTGTCGAAAACCGGGACCCCAGCCACCTGCATGCCCTTTTTGCCTGGGGTAACACCGGCCACCACGTTGGTGCCGTACTCCAGCATCTGGCGGGTATGGAACTCGCCCTCCCGGCCAGTGATGCCTTGAACCAGAAGTCTGGTTGTCCTGCCGACCAGGATGCTCATCTGGCCACCTCGACGGCTTTTTGCGCTGCCTCCTGGAGAGTGGTGGCGGTTATCATCCTGGCCTGGGACAGGAGAGCACGGCCCTCGGCCTCATTGGTCCCCACCAGTCTAGCCACCATGGGCACGTCTGGCCTGACCTCGTCCAGGGCAGTGATGATGCCGCGCGCCACCTCATCGCAGCGGGTGATCCCGCCAAAGATATTGAAGAGAACAGCTTTGACATTGGAGTCGGAAAGGATGATGCGCAGGGCCGCGGCCACCTTGTCGGCCTTGGCCCCGCCGCCGATGTCCAGGAAGTTGGCCGGGGCGCCGCCATAGAGCCTGATCACGTCCATAGTGGCCATGGAGAGTCCAGCGCCGTTGACCATACAGCCGATCCGTCCATCGAGCTTCACATAACTTAGTTCGTTCTCCCGGGCCTGGCGCTCGTACGGGTCTTCCTCATCGGGGTCTCGCAGGGCCTCCAGGTCCTTGTGCCGGAAGAGCCCGTTATCGTCCAGGACGATTTTGGCATCCAGCGCCCAAAGCTGGCCCTGGGCGGTGAGGGCGAGAGGGTTGATCTCGACCAGGGAGGCGTCCACCTCCACAAAAGCCTGGATCAAGCCACGCGAGATGGTAATGAAGTCGCGCAACAAGCTGGGCGGCAACTGGATTTCAAAAGCGAGGTCCCGGGCCAAATAATCGGAGAAACCGATGAAGGGGTCAACGAAGACCTTCGCGATCTTCTCCGGTGTTCTGGCGGCCACCTCCTCGATGTCGACGCCCCCTTGGCTGGAGGCGATGAGGACAAGGCGCCTAGCGGAGCGGTCCAATGTTGCGCCCAGGTATAACTCCTGGGCGACGCTGGCGGCTTGAGCCACCAATACCTTGCGCACCGGGCTACCCTTGATGTGTAAGCTGAAGATCTTCTTGGCCGCATCCTCCGCCTCGTCCGGGGTGCTAACTAGCCTGATTCCCCCAGCCTTGCCTCGCCCGCCCACCAGAACCTGGGCCTTCACTACTACCGGGCATCCCAAGCGCCGGGCGATGTCGCGAGCTTGTCCGGGACTGTACGCCACCTCGCCGGGCGGAACAGGGATGCCGTAGCGAGCCAGGACTTGTTTCGCCTGATATTCGTGGATCTTCATTGGCTTGACCGCCTCCTCGTTGAGGATGGTCGTGGGTGGGTATCGTACCCGCCCTTTATTAATACAGGCGCATTAAATAAAGCGTCATTGCCAGGGGCGGAGCGACGAAGCAGTCTCAAGGGCCTGTCATTCTTAGCCCAGCGAAGAATCTCTCCTTTCACTGCGAAACGCTTCGCGAAAGGCGACATAAGACTGAAACATGCTACACGATCGGTCTCACAATGGCAATGTAAAAGCATTCAGTATGTTAGCTAAAGAACCGGTCCTAAAGACCCGTCTCAGCTCTCCCTTGCTCTTGCGGCGGCCGGTAGTGCAGGCTCTCGATGTCCTCCAGGCGGTCCACGAAGAGGATGCCGTTCAAGTGGTCTACCTCGTGCTGCAAAGCCCGGGCCAGAATCCCGGCGCCCTTGATCTTAACCGTTCTGCCCCGGCGATCCTGGCACCTGACGACCACCGTCTGCGCGCGCTTGACCTCACCGTAGTAGTGAGGCAGGCTTAGACAGCCCTCCTCCCTGGTATCCTCACCCTCAGCGTGCAGGATCTCCGGGTTAACCAGGACGTAGAGACGGGTCTTCACTGGGGCGTTCTCTGTCTCATCGCTGAGGGGGGCCTCAACCACCGCCAAGCGGAGGGGCACCCCGATCTGAGGTGCAGCCAGCCCCAGGCCATTGGCCGCATGCATGGAATCAACCATATCGGCGATGAGCTTTTGTAAGGAATGATCGAAGTGTTTGACCTTTTGTGATTTCTGTCGCAGCAGCGGGTTCTCGGCATGAAGTATAGTGTGTACTGCCATTGGTTCTAAGATCACCTATTTGTTCTCGGCGGCAGCGCCCATGCGGGTGGTGTGCCCGGGACCACGAGATATGAATTTCTTGATACGGCGCTCCAGGGTGCTTCTGGGGAGCAGAATGCGGCGCTGGCACTTGCAACATTTCAGGCCGATGTCAGCGCCCAGTCTCACTACCAGCCATTGGTCGCTGCCACAAGGATGGCTTTTTCGCAACTGCACGATGTCGTCCAGGAAGAGTTCCATTACCGGCTGCATGGAGCACCACCGCAAAAACCGCCGTATTATACCACACCCCGACGCCACTGCCAATTGACAGGCTCTTGCCGAGCGTGTTAAACTGAGCGAGGTATGGTTGTTTTTATGTATCGCGATTAGGGGGCTTTTAGGTAAAAAAGCCGGCGAAGGTGTGAAATGGCAAAGCTGTTGTTGCTCGACGGGAATTCCCTGGTTCACCGGGCTTATCATGCGATCCCACCGCTGACCACCTCGAAGGGCGAGCAGGTGAATGCAGTGTACGGCTTCGCCTCGACATTGTTCAAGGTGTTGGCTCAGGAAAAGCCTGACTACGTGGCGGTGAGCTTTGATGTGGGCCGGACGTTCCGCCACGAGGAATTCGACCGATACAAGGCTCAGCGGCCGGAGATGCCCGAGGATCTGGCGAGCCAGTTCGCCCGGGTTCGCCAGGTAGTGGAGGCCCTTAACATCGCGGTGTTTCAGGCGGAGGGGTATGAAGCCGACGACTGCATAGGCACCCTGGCGGCACAGGCGACCAAAGAGGGGATCCAGACCCTGATCGTCACCGGCGACAGCGATGCCCTGCAGTTGATCGACGGCTCGGTGGAGGTGATGACGCCTGGCCGGAAGTACTCAGAGTACGTGGTCTATGACCAAGCGGCGGTACGGGAGCGCTATGGGCTGGAGCCAAAACAGCTCATCGATTTCAAGGGCCTCAAGGGCGACGCCTCAGACAACGTTCCCGGCGTGGCGGGCATCGGTGAGAAAACCGCTGCCCGGTTATTGCAACAGTTTGGTTCAGTCGAGGGGATATACGAGCACCTGGACCAGGTGGATGCCAAAACCAGGGAAAAGCTGGAGGCGGGACGAGAGGCTCTTGCCTTTAGCAAAAGGCTGGTGACGATCGTCACCGATGCCCCGGTGAAGCTGGATTTAGCCGCCTGTCATGTGAGCGGCTATCAGCGGGAGCGGGCGGTGGAGTTGTTGCGAGAGCTGGAGTTCTCCAGCCTTTTGGGCAAGCTCCCATCCGAGCAAGAGGCCGCTGCCCCTCAGGCAGCGCTATTGGCTGAAGCGCCTGGCAGGGAGGCCGCGGTGCCGGCCGTGCCTCTGCAGATGGAGCTTTTCGCTGAACCGGCCCCCGCCGCACCGCCCCGATCGGTGGCAACGCTGCCGGGGCCCGTGGGGGCACGTCCTAAATCGCTGGTGCAGTATCACGTTGTGGACTCCTGGTCGGAGTTGGAGGGGTTGGTCGCTAAGCTGGCCCAAGCCCGGTCTTTTGCGGTGGATGTGGAGAGCACCGACCGGCAGGCCATGCTGGCCGACCTGGTGGGCCTGGCGGTGGCGGTGGATGGCAATGAAGCCTATTACATCCCCTTGCGACATCGGGGCACGGACCAGCAGTTGCCGGCACAGCCCGCCCTTTCTAAGCTGAAACCGGTGCTGGAGGAGGAAAAAATCCCTAAGTATGCCCACAATGGCAAATACGATATGTTGGTGTTGGCCCAGGACGGCGTGCAACTTAAGGGTCTGGCCTTCGATACCATGGTAGCGGCGTATCTTTTGAACGAGAAGGCTCTGGGGTTAAAAGATTTAGCCTTCACCAGGCTTGGCGTGGAAATGACGCCCATCAGCGCCCTTATCGGCGGTGGCACCAGGCAGTTGTCCATGGCCGATGTGCCGGTGGAGGCGGTGGCTCCCTATGCCAGCGCTGACGCCGCCATGACCTATCGGCTTAAGGAATACCTGGAGCCCAGGCTCCAGGAACAGGGGCTTTGGCAGCTTTTTGCCGAGGTGGAAATGCCCCTGGTTGAGGCGCTGGCGAGGATGGAGCTGGACGGCGTGGCCCTGGACGTTGAATTCCTCAAGCAGATGTCCCGAGAGCTCTACCAACGCCTTCAGCTCCTGGAGAACGAGATATACCGATCTGTCGGGCATGCCTTCAACGTCAACTCCACCCAACAACTGGGAGCGGTGCTGTTCGATGAGCTGAGGCTGCCCTCGGCCGGCAAGACAAAGACCGGCTACGCCACCGACATGGCGGTGCTGGAAAGCCTGCGAGGCGTTCATCCGATCATCGATTTGATCCTGGAATACCGCCAGCTGGTGAAGATCAAGTCCACTTACGCCGATGCTCTGCCGCTCCTGGTCAATCCCAGAACCGGCCGGGTGCATACCTCATACAATCAGACCGTGACCAGCACTGGCCGGCTTTCCTCCAGCGACCCCAATCTGCAGAACATCCCTATCCGCACGGACATCGGCAAACAGGTCCGCCGGGCTTTCATCGCCTCGGACGGCGCGCCCTACCTTTTGGCGGCAGATTACTCTCAGATTGAGCTGCGCATCCTGGCCCACATCTCCCAGGACTCTGGGCTCCTATCCGCCTTTGCTGCTGGCGAGGACATCCACGCCGCCACGGCATCCACGGTCTTTGGCGTGGCCATGGATCAGGTGGACCCAGCCAAGCGACGGCTGGCCAAGACCATCAACTTCGGCGTGATCTACGGCATCACCGATTATGGCCTGGCCCAACGTACTGAGCTCTCCCGGGAGGATGCGGCCAGATTCATCGCCGCCTATTTCGCCAAATATCCGAGGGTCAAAGAATACGTGGAGCACACCAAGCAGGAAGCCCGAGAGAGGGGCTACGTGTCTACACTTTTAGGGCGTCGGAGGTACTTGCCGGAGTTGAAGTCACCGAATCGGCAGTTGGTGGCAGCCACCGAGCGCGAGGCTATCAATATGCCCATTCAGGGTACGGCGGCGGACATCATCAAGATCGCCATGGTCCGGCTCTACAGGGAGATACAGGGCCGGGGCCTGCGAAGCAAGATGACGCTACAAGTGCATGACGAATTGCTCTTCGAGGTGCCGGAGGACGAGCTAGGCATAATGAAAGAGCTGGTCAAGGCCAGGATGGAGGAAGCGTTAGAGCTCGACGCGCCGCTGAAGGCAGACATAAAAGTGGGCAGGAACTGGGGAGAGCTGTAAGAATGCCAGAGCTGCCTGAAGTGGAAACCGTGGCCCGCAACTTGCAGAAGACGGTCCTGGGACGAACTATCACTCAGGTGCGGGTGCTCTATGGCAAAGCAGTGGAGGGAGCTACGCTGGAGGAGTTCGCCCGTGGCGTGCAAGGACAAAAGATAAGTGGCGTTGGGCGCAGAGGCAAATATCTATTGATCGATCTGGCCAATGGCCGGAGGTTGGCGGCGCACTTGCGTTTGAGTGGCCGCATGATCGTGTCGGCTCCCTGGGAGCCCATTGACAAGTACGCCCAGGTCGTATTCGGCCTGGATGATGGTCGGGAGCTACGTTTCGGCGACGTGCGCAAGTTTGGACGGATAGCCTTCTTGGGAGAGCGAGAGTACAGCACTTTGCACCGCAGGCTGGGGGTCGAGCCCCTTTCCGATGATTTCACGGTGGAGGTGCTGGCCGAGATCCTGAGAGGCCGCAAGGCCCGCATCAAGCCGCTGCTTTTGGACCAGAAGTTCATCGCCGGCCTGGGCAATATCTACGCGGACGAGGCTCTCTTTTTGGCCGGCATTCACCCCGCCCGAGAGGCCCGATCCGTTTCGCCGGAGGAGATGGGCCGACTGCATGGTGCCATTCGCCGGGTCCTGGCTTCCAGTATCGCCAACCGTGGCACCACCCTCGTGGACTACCGAAATGCCGATGGCTCCCGGGGGAATAACCGTGAGACGCTACTGGTCTTCCGCCGCACTGGCCAGCCCTGTCCCCGCTGTGGCACGGCCGTAGAGCGCCTCAAGCTGGGAGGACGGGGCACGCATATCTGTCCAAAATGCCAGAGCGAATAGTTTCTGTACTAGTGAAGAAACGGGCATGGCCACGCGAACGCGGGGCCCCGGCACTAGCGCTGCTCCGGCAAATCAATGGCGGGTGAGGGTGGCGAGCGAGTGTCTCACTCCCCTGGGCGTTCAATCGGGGGATTTGGTTGTCGTGGACTTGGCCAGCCATCCCAGAAATGGGGATCTGGTGGTGGCCGTGTCGCCTGAGAGCCAGTTGGTGGTCAAACAATACTTTGAAGAGGGCGGCCATGTGGTTCTGGCGTCACCTGCCCCTGGCCATCCGGCTACTTTTACCAAGCTGAGCGAGATCGTAATCCTGGGAGTGGTATCCTCGTTCGATCTCTATAATCGGCAACAGCGGGTTTAGAGGGCCAGTAACCTGGCGAAGCGGTCATCGTTCTCGAGAGGTCCCACCACGGCCAGGTTCAGTTTCTCAGTGACAAAGAGGCTCTTCGCTACCCGCTGGACGTCGTCGGCGGTGACGGCCTCGATTCTCATGACTACCTCGTCCGGGGTCAAGATCCGGTCAGACAGGAGCTCCTGGCTCCCAAGCCAGGAGGCGACCGACCGCGAGTCCTCCATCCCCAGGAGCAGTCTTCCCTTGGAGAGTTCCTTGACCTTAGAGAGCTCCTCCGGCGAGACCGGTGCATCTTTCATGCGGGCCAGTTCACCCAGTATGGCCTGGATCGTATCCACCGCTTTGTTTGGTTCCACGCCGGCGTAGACCACCACCGACCCCGTGTCCTGAAAGCGATTTACATAAGAATGCACATCGTAGGCCAGGCCCCGTTTCTCGCGGACTTCTTGAAAGAGCCGGGAGCTCATGCCCTCGCCTAGCAGGGTATTCAGCACCCCCAGGGCGAAGCGCTCTGGATGGTTGAGGGAGAGCCCGGGCACGGCCAGACAGATATGGGCCTGTTGGGTGTCCTTATATTGGATTCGGTGCCGTGGCTCGGCCTGCACGTCCTTCACCTCCTGCCAGCTTCCGCCCGCGGACGACCGCCAACCGCCCAGGGCTCGATGCAAGCTGTCGACTGCCTGGTCGTGAGTGACGTTTCCGGCCACACTTACCACGGTGGTGTTGGGGGAATAGTGACGGACAAGATACGCTACCAGGTCTTCGCGTTGAAAACGCGATACGGTCTCTTTGGTGCCAGCGATGTCTCGGCCCAGGGGATGTTCACCCCAGAGCACCTGGTCGATCAGGAGGGTCACCAGGTCGCTGGGGGTGTCAAAGATGATCTTGATCTCTTCCAGGATCACCTTGCGCTCTTTCTTGATCTCCTCCGGGGCAATCTTCGAATTCAAGAGCATGTCCACCAATACATCCAGGGCCAGGGCATAGTGGGGTTGCGCGACCTTGGCCCAATACACGGTGGTCTCCTGGCCGGTGGCGGCGTTCAATATGCCTCCCACACCCTCGATGGCCTCGGAGATATCTTTCGCCGTAGGGCGTTTGGCGGTTCCCTTGAACAGCATGTGCTCCAGGAAATGCGAGAGGCCACCCTGCCCGTCCAGCTCGTAGCGGGAGCCCACACCGATGAAGAAGGCGATACTGGCCGAACGGGTGTGGGGCATCTCCGAGGTCAAAACCCGTAGTCCGTTGTCGAAGACGGTTTTGCGGTAAAACTCAGAGCCTGGCATCTTTTAGTCAATTCCTTGATTTTCAAGACTTAAGCTTGGCATAGCCACCGGCAATCTTACCACAGGGTTGGCCGCGATGCAACCAAATAATTGACTATTCTGGTATAATTAGCCAAAGAAGGAGGCGGGAAGATGCGCATGCCAAGCTACCGGATTGAGAACGATGGTCAGGGCCCTTATGCCCGGTTTTCGTGCGAGATGTGCGAGCGGGAGTTTCCCAGCACGCCCATCAGCCTGCCATCGGCAGCGGACCGGACCTCTTTGACACCACGGGAGCTGGCCGAGGCCTGGCAGCAGGTCCAGGTCAATTTCCGGGAGTGCTCAGCATGTGCCCGGGTGGTATGCGTGTCCAACTTCGATTTTGCCGCGGGTAAGTGCGAGGTGTGTTCCGGGCGACGCCAGAAAGAGGCGGAGAGATGGATGGGCGCCTTGACCGGACTCGCCAGCGCCTTCGGCCTGGGCATCCCGGCCGCGGCGAGAGGCGGGCAAGCCTGTCCCCAGTGCGGCAGGCTGGTGACCGAGGGAGCTAGTTTCTGTCCCTCATGCGGCGCCAGGGTCCCGGCGGGAGCGCCGGAGGTCCTGGTTTGTCCGCAGTGCCGGTCTGCATCGCCTCTGGGAACGAAGTTTTGCCCAGACTGCGGCGGCGTACTTCCGGTGTCAGGGCAAGAGAAAACGGTGACATGTCCCTCCTGCCGTGCGGCCATGCCAGAGGGGACGAAATTCTGCCAGGAGTGCGGAGCCAGGATGCCGGTCCCCCAGATCGCGCCCTCGGTCTGCCCACAATGCGGTGAGCCCACCAAAGGGGCGAAATTCTGCGGCACCTGCGGAACCAGGTTGTTGTAGAGAACGGATCACAATAGGACACTTGTCTAGTTAAAGAAACGGCAGCCGGCAGCGGTAGCTGCCGACTGAGCTTTGGCCCTCTGGATTGACTGGACCTAGTGGAACCTGGCGGACCGCAGGATGCGAGCCCGGTTGTGGGCGTGGGGCAGACCCTGGGCGAACATGTCGGACACCACCGCCTCTACGTCGTAGGCCACCCGATGCCGCTCGAAGTGCCATTTGCCAAGGGCCAGTTCGAAGATCGTATAAGGGGCACGGTTGTCTCCGTCAAAGGGCAGGCCCACGCTCCCCAGGTTCAGCCAGAGCCGATCGCCGAAGGAGCGATGAAACGCATGGTGGACATGGCCGCAAGCGATGACCGCGGCTCGAGTGCTGGTGAGCGCCTCCGAGTACGCCTCATCCTCCGCGGCGGGCCTGATTGTTTCAGAGGTTGACCGGGGCGTGGCATGAACCAGCAGGAGCTCACCGCCGTCATCCGGGCGTAACGACCAGCAGAAGGGGAGCTGTCTCAGGCACCGCAAGTCCTCGGTCAAAATCATCTCCTTAGCCCACCAGGCCCAGTCGTCCATGCGTGCCTGGGAATCAGACGACCCATCTTTGGCCCTTGAGCTGGCCTCCACCACCATTTCGTCGGTATTTCCCCTGACGATTACGGCGCCTAACCCTCGCAGGCGGGCCATGACCTCTCTAGGCCGGGGGCCCCCGAAGACCAGGTCACCCCCAATGGCCATCTGATCTACCGGCTTTTGCTGAGCCAGGTCAGCCAGGACCGCCTCTAAGGCAGCCAGGTTACCGTGGATGTCCGAGAACATGGCGATGCGCATCTAGCTCACTTCCCTGTGATTCCCAAATGAGTCGTATTCGGTGTGTAACCCGTGGGGAGTCTACCACCACTTATACAAGCTGTCAACGCGGACTTGGTGACGATGGCACTCTAGCGAGCCTCGGCAGCTTTCCTGGGTGTGGCAGCACCCCGTGGTTGTACGATTTGCCACAACAGTGTTCAGGCTGGAGCGATGTCCTGGCGCTGAGGTGATTTCTTTCACTGGCACAGCTGATCGCCCTTGCGGTTTGCAGGCGGTTGAGATATACTTGGCCGACAGATTGGAGGGCGTCAACAGTTTGGGCACCGTGTGTTTTCCAGTAAAGGCATCATTGGCCGCCCTTGGCCTTCTGGGCGGCTTGGTGGTGGCCTACAACGCGCTGGGGTCCAGCGGCCTCGCCTCAGGCTGGGCCGGGCAGGGTTGCGCGCAGCATCCTTTCGTCCTCGGCAATCCCGGCGGCCCGGCAGGCCTGCTCGTGCTACTGTTATCCGCAATAGCGGGCCTCGCTCTTCTCGTGCCCGTGTTGTTGGCGGTTGGCAGCCTCCAAAGGCGGGATGGCGGCAGGCCTCGGTGTGCCAATTGTGGGAGGAGTCTGGAGCCGGGGTGGCAGGCCTGCCCATATTGTGCGACTCCGCTTGGGGAAAGTGTCCGACAATGATCTTGGTACCCCTGGCCATCTTCGCCATCGTGTTGGTGGTTCTATACCTTAGGTGGCAACCGCAAGAGACTTTCTTTACTAGTGAAGTCTGTCCAAAGTGCCATCATGCCGTCCAGGCCGGCTACCTGATCTGCCCGGTTTGCCTACAGCCGCTCCGGCACGCCTGCACCTCTTGTGGCAGGCCGATAGAGGTTAACTGGACCGTGTGCCCGTTCTGTGGCCGGTCAGTGGAGCCGGGCGAGCAGCCAAAGGAACTAAATAGTTACAAGCTTTCGGAGCTTTAGATATGCCGACGAAACAGATCACTTTGCCGATCGGTGGTATGACCTGCGCTTCCTGCGTGGCCACCATTGAATCGGGGCTTTCGGGCCTGGAAGGCGTCAGAGAGGCCAGCGTGAACCTGGCTACGGAGCGAGCCACCGTAATCTACGACCCGGAACTGGTAAACGAAAAAAAGCTGGTGGAAACGGTAACCGAGCTCGGCTATGAGCCACGGGTTGAGAAAGTCACCATTTCCGTTGGCGGGATGACCTGTGCCTCCTGCGTCGCCACCATTGAAGGTGCCCTGAGCCAGGTGCCAGGTGTGGTCACCGCGTCGGTGAATCTGGCCACGGAACGAGCTACGGTGGAATACCTGCCCACCCAGGTGACGGTAGGTATACTAAAAAGGGCGATAATCGAAGCTGGATATGAGGCGAGGGAGGTGGTCGGCCAGGGCGAGCTGCGGGACCTGGAAAGGGAGGCCCGGGCCAGGGAGATCCAAAGCCTGAAGATCAGGTTCGCCTTCAGTGCCGCCATGAGCGCACTCATCCTGCTGGGCACCTTTCGCGAATGGCTGACATTCGTCCCAGGGTTCCTGGGCAATAACCTGGTGCTTTTCGCCCTGACCACGCCGGTGCAGCTTTGGGCAGGCTGGCGGTTCTACCGCGGAGCCTGGGGGGCTTTGAAGCACAAGACGAGCGACATGAACACATTGATCGCCGTGGGCACCTCGGCGGCATACGTCTACAGCCTGATCGCTACGTTTTTCCCCGGCATCTTCGCCATTGGAGGGCTGATGCCCGCGGTGTACTACGATACGGCGGCGGTGATCATCACCTTGATCCTCTTGGGCCGCCTGCTGGAGGCCATCGCCAAGGGGCAAACCTCGGAGGCCATCAAGCGGCTCATGGGCCTGCGGGCCAAGACGGCGCGGGTGCTTCGGGGGGACGCGGAGATCGACATCCCGGTGGATGAGGTGATCGTCGGAGACATCGTCGTCGTGCGCCCTGGCGAGAAGATACCGGTGGATGGGATGGTGCTGGAGGGCCATTCGGCGGTGGACGAATCCATGCTCACCGGTGAGTCCATGCCGGTGGAGAAGAAAGAAGGTGACCCAGTCATCGGAGCCACGGTCAACAAGACCGGGAGCTTTCGGTTCAAGGCGGCGAAGGTGGGCAAAGAGACCGTTTTGGCACAGATCATACGCCTGGTGGAAGAGGCCCAGGGATCCAAGGCCCCGATTCAGCGCTTGGCCGATAGGGTGGCCAGCGTCTTCGTGCCGGGGGTAATCGTCATCGCCCTGGTGACCTTTGTGGCCTGGCTTGTCTTTGGTCCCCAGCCTGCCTTTACCTTTGCGTTCCTGAACTTCGTGGCGGTGCTCATCATCGCCTGCCCCTGTGCCCTGGGCCTGGCCACACCAACGGCGATCATGGTGGGGACTGGAAAAGGTGCTGAGAACGGGGTCCTGATCAGGAGCGGCGAGAGCCTGGAAATGGCCCACCGCATTCAGACGGTGGTGCTGGATAAGACGGGCACGCTCACCGAAGGCAAGCCCTCGGTCACGGACATCTTGCCGGCCAACGGCTTCGCTGCGGAGATGGTGCTGGACCTGGCGGCCAGCGCGGAGAAGAACTCCGAACATCCACTGGGGGAAGCCATTGTCAGTAAGGCCAAAGAGCTCAACCTTCCGTTGCTGGACCCGGAGGATTTCGAGGCAATACCCGGCCACGGCATCGCGGCCACCATCGCTGGCAAGAAAGTCTACCTGGGAAACAAGCGACTGATGGACGATCAGGCCGTAGCACTGGGTGAGCTGGTGGCCCGGGCCGATGCCTGCTCGGCCGACGGCAAGACGCCCATGTTCCTGGCCGTTGACAGCAAGCCGGCGGGCATCGTGGCCGTGGCGGACACCCTTAAGGTCAGCTCCAGGCAAGCGGTGGAGCGATTGCACCGGCTGGGACTCCAGGTGGTCATGATCACCGGCGACAACCGCCGCACGGCCGAGGCCATCGCCCGCCAGGCCGGGATCGGTGACGTCCTGGCTGAGGTCTTGCCTGGGGACAAGGCCGACCAGGTGAAAAGGCTACAGTCCGAAGGCAAGGTGGTGGCCATGGTGGGCGATGGGATCAATGATGCGCCGGCCCTGGCCCAGGCCGACGTGGGCATCGCCATAGGAACGGGCACCGACGTGGCCATGGAGGCCGCCGACGTGACCCTGATGCGCGGCGACCTCATGGGTGTGGTGACGGCCATCGCCCTGTCGAAGCGGACCATGCGGACGATAAAGTGGAACCTCTTCTGGGCCTTCGCCTACAACGTGGCGGGCATACCGGTGGCCGCAGGGGTGCTGTATCCCTTCTGGGGGATCCTCCTTAACCCTATGATCGCTTCGGCAGCTATGGCGTTCAGTTCGGTCTTCGTGGTCACGAACAGCCTGCGGTTGAGAGGATTCAAGGCGGCGTGAGCATTATGCATTGGCGAAGGGAGGCGGGTCTGACATGGCAATCGATCCGGTCTGCAAGATGACGGTGGACGAAAAGAAAGCGGCAGCCACTTCTGAGTACAAGGGCAAGACCTACTACTTCTGTGCCAAGGGTTGCAAGCTTGCCTTTGACAAGAGCCCGGAGAAGTACCTGGGCGAAAAGGCCCAGGGCGGCCAGGGACATTAGCAGGGAGCAGGGAGCGGCCAGCAAGGGCGAGTCATTGGTCGCCCAACACGATTGGGCTTCTACCCTGCTATCTGCTGCCTGCTTCCCTAAATTTACCCGATGTCCCGGAGTTGAACTCCGGGACATCGGTGGGAGTGATGATTGAAAGAGGACAGCACGATGGGTCACAGCTCACCGGCAACGGTCGATGACGTCTCAAGAGAGCCCGGCACCGGCACTAAGCTGCGGCAGGTGCTTTTGGGCATCGGCATCGGCGCAGCAGTCGTTGCGGCTGTCTATCTGGTCATTGGGGGAGGCGGAGGCACCGCTTCTTTCGGTACGGTGCCTGGGGTAGTACCCACGGCAACGAGCGGCGCTGGGGCGGTGGAGGCCAAAGAGGGCAACCTGGCCCCGGATTTCGAGTACACCGATTCCACCGGAAGGCGGGTCAGGCTCAGCGACTATCGGGGCAAGGCGGTGATGATCAATTTCTGGGCCGCCTTCTGCCCACCCTGCCGCACGGAGACCCCGGCCATCGAGGCCTACTACCGGGAGCACCGGGAGAGCGTGGTGGTCCTGGGCATCAATGTGGGCCAGGAGGGAGATGGCACCATTGGCAACTTCGTCCAACAGTACGGTGTGTCCTATCAGGTCCTGGCCGACCGGACGGGGGCAGTGAGCGCTTTGTACTACGTGGATGCTATCCCGCACAGCGTCTTCGTGGACAAATCTGGTATTATCAGAAAAATTCAGATCGGGTCTATGAGCAAGGCCATGCTGGCGGCCAATTTTCGGAAGGCTCTGGATTAGCCTGCTGCGTTGTGGCGTGAGCTCCCTTCCGGGACGAACGATCGTAGGGAGCCTGTGGTGAGTAACGGTGTTCGCTCAGTGAAGCCGCCCAGGGGTCTGCACCGCGGCCGGGGGCAATGGGCGGCCTTGGGCGTCCTGACGGGCATGGCGCTGGCGTTCTCTCTGGCCCCCTGGTCCCTGGTGGACAAGCTCCGGGCGGTGGGCTACGGGGTTTGTGCCCAGCGCCCGGCCCATTCCTACTTCCTGGGTGGCGTGCAGCTTCCCCTGGAGGCCAGGATGGTGGGGATCTACGGCGGCTTCGTGGTTTCCTGTCTCTGCTTTTGGGCTGCCGGTCGCGGCAGGGCCGCCAACCTGCCCAGGGCAGAATACCTGGCCTTGGCCGTAGGCTTCATCGGGATCATGGGTTTCGACGGTTTGAACGCTACGGCCTACGACAACGGCCTCCCGTTCCTTTATTCGCCCGACAATCGCCTGAGGCTCGCCAGCGGTCTTTTGGCGGGCCTGGGCATGGCCATGTTCCTGTTGCCGATCCTGAACTTCAGCCTGTGGCGTGATCCCGAGCTAAAGCCGGTGGTAGAAGACGTGCGCCAGGTGCTGGGGGCGCTGGCCGCTCTGGCGGCCTTGGGCCTGGGCGTGGTCTCCGGCTGGTCATGGCTCTATTATCCCATAGGTTTTCTTTCCAGTGGCGGTGTGCTGGTAGTGGTCGCCATCGTCAACCTGGTGGTGGTGCAGAATCTCACTAGAAAACGGGGGCAAACCATCCGGGAGGCCCTGGTGCCCGTGACTTTGGCTCTGGTCCTGGCATCGCTGGAACTGGCAGGATTGGGCGCTTTTCGAGCCTGGGCTCAAGCGGTGGCCGGCATCGTCGCACTCTGAGAAAGCGAGGGGTTGGATTAATGGCCCGAATCGTGGTCACCGGCAGAAGGCGCGACCTGGTGATCTTTCTGGACCGGCTGATCCTACACTTCACCCGGCACTGGCTTCTATTGGCGAATGCGGCCTTGGGGTTATTTGCCGCTCTGCCCCTTTTCGCACCTTACCTGGCTTCCCGAGGCTATACGTTGCCGGCGAAAGCCATCTACGCCGCCTATCAGGTCACCTGCCATCAATTGCCGCAACGGTCCTTCTTCATCGGGGGGCCAAAGTCAACCTATTCCTTTGAGGAGATCTCCTCCGCCACGGGGGTTGGGGACCCCTTTGCCTTCTACCACTCCCCTCTGGGCAATGCCTCCCTTGGCTACCAGGTGGCCTATTGCCAGCGGGAGACAGCCATCTTCGCCTCCATCTTCCTGGCGGGGCTTCTCTTCTCCCTGGTCCGGCGCAAGCTCAAGCCATTGAGCGTATCGCTGTTCTTGGCCCTCATTGCGCCCATGGCGGTGGACGGCTTCACCCAGCTACTGGGCTTTCGCGAGAGCAACTGGCAACTGCGACTCTTCACCGGGGGGCTCTTTGGCGTTGCACTGGTGTGGCTCTTGTACCCCTACATGGAACAGGGGATGCGCGAAGTCCGAGAGCTCCTGGAGGAGCGCTTCGGCCGCCTGGATGCCAGGTGAGGCTGTTCATCCTCCCTCCAGCCGTGAGTGAATTGCCACAAGGGTGTGCGATTATCTGCGGTATCTCTACACCCTCGACAGTTTTGCGGACCTTTTTTGTATTTTTTGGGCAGATACCTTAAACTATCCTTAAGGTTTGCCCCAGGGCCCGGGGAGAATCATCGCCGTCCCTGGCTTAAGGCTCAGCTATCTTTGATATTGAGGAGGAAATGCGTTTCTTTGACTAGTAAAAAGAAGGCTAATCCGATGTCTGCCCCGCCAACGGAAAACGTGCGTCATGTCAAGCGCAGCAAGTTCACCCAGGAGAGCAGAAGCCAGGGGAATCTGTTGTACGTATTGGTGCCCGCTGCCTTGATCGTTGCCTTGGCTCTGGGATATTTCTTCCTGCAGGGACAGGGGAGAGGACAGCCAACTGTTACTACGGCAAACCAGGGCTCTGGCAGCAGCGCCTTGCGGCGCAGTAGTGCCAGATTAGCAACCGTTGTTGCCCAGGATGGGGCGGTGAAGCTGCCGGTGGCCGATTTTGCCGACGGCAAGGCCCGATTCTATACCTATCGCGAGGCCTCCTCCGGGAAGGAGATCGATTTCTTCGTCCTGAAGAGCTCCGATGGGGTCATCCGCGCCGCCATCGATGCCTGTGACGTCTGTTATCCTTTCAAGAAAGGCTATCGACAGGAAGGGGATGATATGGTGTGCAACAACTGCGGCCGGCGTTTCCCCTCCATTGAAGTCAACGACGTGACCGGCGGCTGCAACCCGGCGGCGCTGACCCGTTCGGTGCAGGGGGACATGGTGGTGATCCTGGAGAGTGACATTCTCAAAGACAACATGAGCCAGACCGGCCAGCCGCTATTCTAGCCGTAGCCCTGCCTGCAGGCAGGCCTGAACGCGGTGCGAAAAGGAGGCGATCTACGTGCGCCTGGCGGACATTTCTTTCAATAATCTCAGACGACGCAAGAGCAAGATGGTCTTCGTGATCCTGGGCCTGGCCATCGGGGTGGCCACCGTAGTGGCGCTTTTCTCCATCACCGCGGCCATGCGGGACGACCTGCAGGACAAGATCGACCAGTTCGGCGCCAATATCGTCATCGTACCCCAGGCCAGCGAGCTCTCTTTAAGCTATGGCACCATCGTCGTCTCGGGCGTATCCTACGACGTCAAAGAGTTGAGCCAGGAGGACGTGCCCAGGATCAAGACCATCGCCTTCTCGGGAAACATCGCCACCATTGCCCCGAAGTTGCTGGGCGCGGTTCAGGCCAAGGGTGCTGGTGAGAGCAGGGCGTTGCTCGTGGGCGTGGACTTCCCGGCCGAGCTCAGGATGAAGAAGTGGTGGGAGATCAACGGCGCTGCGCCTAGCAGGGAAGGCGAAGTCCTTCTCGGCAGCCGTGCCGCAGGGGTCTTGATGTCCAGGCCGGGGGACGCGCTGATCATAGATGGGCGAAAGTTCACGGTGTCGGGTGTCCTGAAAGAGACTGGTTTGCAGGAAGACTCCGTCCTATACGTGGAACTATCGGCGGCACAGGCCCTCTTGGGCAAGCCGAGCAGGTTAAGCTTGATCGAGGTGAGCGCCTTGTGCAAGGCCTGCCCCATCGAGGACATTGTAGAGCAGATCTCAGGCGTGCTGCCTAACGCTAAGGTCTCCGCCCTCCAGCAAGCCTGGAAGGCTCGGCGACAGACGGTGGATCAATTGACCAATTTCTCTCTGGCGGTTTCGGCCGTGGTCCTGGCCATCGGGGCCATGATCGTGCTCACTACGATGATGTCCTCGGTGAAGGAGCGGACGCGGGAAATCGGCATCTTCCGGGCCATCGGCTTCCGGCGGATGCACATAGCTCGCATAATTCTCCTGGAGGCGTTGGTGCTAGGCGTGGCGGGCGGGGTTCTGGGTTGGCTGGCCGGCGTGGTCGTCAGTTCGCTTACTGCCCCCTACGTGGCCCAGACGGCCGTGACGGTGAATTGGAACCCAGCCCTGGCCGCTCTGGCGGTGGGGCTCTCGGCCATGGTGGGCCTGGGCTCCAGCATCTATCCGGCGATGCAGGCCGCCAATCTAGACCCGGCGGAGGCATTAAGGTTCATCTAGAGGTAAGGTGTGAATCCAGATGGCGTTGATCGATATTCGCGGTGTGAGCAAGACCTACGATAGTAACGGCTGTGTGGTCCAGGCCTTAAAGGGGATTGATCTGTCCATCGACGAGGGCGAGTTGGTGGCCATGATGGGGCCTTCGGGCTCCGGCAAGAGCACTTTGCTCTCCATCCTGGGCGCCATGAACCCTCCTACCACCGGGACCGTCCTGGTGGACGGCATCGACCTGTATGGGCTCTCGGTGGAGAAAAGGGCCGATTTCCGCCATGAGTACATCGGGTTTGTCTTCCAGCAGCTTCAGCTTATCCCCTATCTCACGGCCGTGGAGAACGTCCTCTTGCCACTCGCTATCAGCAAGAGACCCCATCGAGAACAAGAGGCGATGGCGTTCTGGGCGCTGGGGCGGGTTGGCCTGGAGGACAAGGCCCGCCGGCTCCCGAACCAATTGTCCGGCGGCGAGCAGGAGAGGGTGGCAGTGGCCAGGGCCATCGTTAACGAACCGCCGCTGATCCTGGCGGACGAGCCCACGGGCAGCCTTGACACGCAGACCGGAGAAGAGGTGATGCGGCTGTTTCAGTCGTTGAACGAGGACGGCCTAACTATAGTCCTCGTCACCCATAACCCGGAGAACATCCGTTTTGTAGGAAGGACAATCCGGATCCGGGACGGCAGGATAGCCAGTTAGTTCACTTTTCTTTACCGATTAAAGAAAGCAAGATGTCTTGCTTCTTTTGGAATTCAGAATAGCCGGACACTACAGATGCTCACAGGTCCTGGGCAAGGGGGAGACTGTGAAGGCATCGGCAAAAGAAAATGAGGACCTGTGACATGGGGAGTCATGAAACTAGACACAAGAGGGATCAGCTACGCGCGCTTATGACTGGTTAACGAGTCCCGTATCTGAGCCGGAATGGGCACCGGTTTTCCGCTGGCGTCCACGAAGACCTGTACGGTCTTGCCCGTGGCCAGGATTCTCCCTGAATCCTGATTGACCACCTGGTAGCCCAGGGAGAAGCTGCGGTTTTTCACATCCTCCACCCAGGTCTTGACCGTG
This sequence comes from Chloroflexota bacterium, assembly GCA_040754915.1. Classification (GTDB taxonomy): domain Bacteria; phylum Chloroflexota; class DTOL01; order DTOL01; family JACQYG01; genus JACQYG01. Next base: position 27,633 of record JBFMCB010000003.1, read on the forward strand.
ATGGCCTCATCGAAATGAGCCGGGGCATGGTAGCGGCAACTGGCCTCGGCGATGACGAAGCCCAGGCCCGATCTCTCCAACTCAGCATAGTTGAGGCCCAAGGCCTTAAGGTAGTTGACCCGTGCCACCTCGAACCAGATGAAGTAATTGGCGTAGTAGACGATGCCCTGGGCATCGGTCTCAGCGTATCGGACTCGCAGCTCGGTGACAACCTCGTGGGCATCAGTCATGTTCTGGAGATCCCTCAAACAGGGCCCGCATATCCGCTGGAATGGGGACCGCCCGACCCTGGCAATTCGCACAGACATGCACGGTCTTTCCGGTGGCCAGAAGCTGGCCGGTCCGGCGGTCACGGGCTTCGTAGGCCAGGACGATCTGGCGGCTGCGAAAGGAATCCAGCCAGGCCCGGACTACTACGTCGTCGCCGTAGCGGGCCGGGGCCAGGTAGCGGGCGCTGATCTCCGTCACTGGCAGGTAGTAACCCTTTTTCTCCCAGTGAGTATAGTCTGTGCCGCACTGGCGGAAAAGCTCACCCCGGGCAACCTCGAACCAGATCAGGTAATTGGCGTGATATACCACGCCCATGGCGTCGGTCTCGGCATAGCGCACCCGCAACGTGACTTCAGCACTGGCCGTCTCAGCCAATCTGGCACCTCTAGGTCAGGCTGCCCACGCCAGCGGCCTTGAGTTCGTCCGTGAGCGCCGGGATGACCTGGTATAGGTCACCGGCGATGCCGTAGTCAGCGAACTTGAATATAGCGGCATCGGGGTTGGAGTTGACGGCCACGATATACTTTGAGCCGCGCATGCCCATCAGGTGCTGGATGGAGCCGGAGATGCCGCAGGCAAAGTACACCCGTGGGCGCACGAGGTTGCCCGTTATGCCCACCTGGCGGTCCCTGGTAGCCCAGCCGGCCTCCACCGCGGCCCTGGAGGCGGCCACGGAGCCATTTAGCACCCGGGCCAGTTCCTCCAAGAGATTGAATCCCTCAGCGGTCCCCAGCCCCCGGCCGCCGGCCACGATGACCTGGGCCTCCTGCAAATCGGCAGGGCGGGGGAACTCATTCACCACCCTGCGGGGCTTGACCCTGAGATCGCCATCATCCAGGGAAACCTCGGCTCTCTCCACCGCCCCCTCCCGGGAGGGGTCCGCCTGCATGGCGTGAAGCACGCCCGGGCGGACCGTGGCCATCTGCGGCCGATGCTGCGGGCAGGCCATGGTGGCCAGCAAGGTGCCGCCGTGGAGGGGCCTGGTGGATAGAAGCAACCGCTCCGACTCGTCAATATCGATGGCCACGCAGTCGGTGGTCAACCCGGTGGCCAGTCTCTGAGCCAGGCGAGGGGCGAGGTCGTTGCCATTAGCGGTAGCCCCCAAGAGGAGTATCTCCGGCTTTTTCTCCTGGATCAAAGCCGCCAGGGCCTTTGTGTACGTCTCGGCAGTGTAAGTCGCCAGAAGTGGGTGCTCGGCCAGGTGAACCCGGTCCGCGCCGAAGCTGATCAGCTGCTCGGCCAAGGCTTCTACCCTGTCTCCAAGGAGCGCCACTTCCACCCGGGCTCCCAGCCGCTCGGCCAGCTCCCGAGAGCGTCCCAGTAGCTCTTTGGTCACGCGCAGGAGCTTGCCCTCTCGGTGCTCGGCAACCACCCAGATATGGCGATAGGCGGCCAGGCCCGTCTCTTCTTCGGCAAGCCCGCCGGTCAACGCCTGTAGATAATCCAAGTCCATGGTTTCAAGCCTCCTCTAGGAGATGTGCCCTATGAGAGTTCGAGATTCGCTATCTCGCGCAGCCTGGCCCAGCGGGCTGGGCCGCTCAGGCATTCTATGGAGCGGATGTCCAGCGGGTCTAGCTCCTGGCGCAGCAGCCTGAGCTCCTCTGCGGTCGGCGCAGGTGTTTCCTTCAAATCTGGCGCTATGGCCAGGGGGAAACCGGTCTTCGCCTGGATGCTCTCCAGCGTGACCCCGGGATGGTAGGTGACCAGGCGCAGACGGCCGCCGTTGAAATCGAAGGTGCCCAGGTCACTCACCAGATACCGGCCTTTGGCCGCTGCCCCCGGGCCTCCCAAAGAAACCCCCAGGCCGCTCTTGAAATCCAACCTTTTCACGAACGTGGCTCGGCCGTGCCGGGGCACGTAGAAGTATAACTCATCGTAGTATGTGGTCACGTCGGCGATGCCGCCGCATCCGGGCAGCCGCAGCCGAGGCCGGTGGTAGTTCCCGATGGCCACGTTGTTGGTATTCCCCCAGGGGTCGATCTGCGCTGGCCGCAGGAATTCCTTGGGCTTGAGCGTCGGCAGGCATTCGCAAACGATCTCCGGGAAGGTCAGTTGGCGCAAGGCCTTGCCAACCCAGACGTCTTCTATGCCGGAGAGGGATAAGGGTGCCCAGTCGGAGCAGATGGCATTCCCGATGGCGGAGGCAAATATTATATTTCGCGCGTGGGTGCGCTTGGCCAAAAGATAGGCCGCCATAACCAGGGGGGTGGCGATGCCCTGGACCACCACGTCGCCATCGTTGACCTGGTGGGCGATGCAACTGGCCATCAAGTCGGAAACGGTATAATCGGCGGTCATCTTTGGCATTCCAGCACCTGCCTAATCGCTGCCAAGGAAGCGCTCCAGGTAGCCGGGGAAGTCCTCCCGCTGGCAGGCCAGGACGTAGTCCAGTATCTCCAGGCTGGCCAAGGGGTATAGCGGGAAACAGGACGTGGGCTTGGCCCCGCCGGGGGCCTCTACCACCGCTGTCACCCTGGCGCCAAGCAGGTCGATTTCCCCACCCAGGTCAGCTGGGGAGTCCACGATGCGTTCGGCGGTGAGCACCATCCGGTTCGCAGTGAGGGCGATGTCGCGATCAATGGCCTTGTTCCCCAAAAGGCGGGCATTGCCATTCCTATCAGCGATCTGGCAATGTACCACGGCCACATCGGGCCGCAAGGCCGGGAAGGCCACCAACTGTCGCTTCGTGTACGGACAGGTCACGAGCTCGATGTCGGGCCGGACCGCCAGGATGTCGGTGCCCAGGAGTCCCTGCCCGGGCATGAATCCCACTCCCGCCAGGGTTGCTCTGAGCCCGAAGGCGATGGTGGCCTCGGTCTCCTCCACCACCTCCAGGCCACCGGAGCTGGCGAGCCTGGTGAACATGGGAGCGAGCCCGAAGGTCTCCAGCCCGAAGTAGCAGGTGCGAACCCGCCTTACCAGACCGGCCCCCACCAGGAGATCGCTCTCGAAGCCGCCGGTGAGCTCCAATAGCGTTAGCTCACCAACCCGCTGGCGAAGGAGTTCTCGGACGAAGGCCACCGGGCGGCGATAGAGCGTCATGCCACCCAGGGCCAGGATATCGCCCGGACGAACCAACTCGACCGCCTCTCGAAGGGTGATGATCTTGGACAACTTTCCCTACTATAAAGAGCTTAAACCAAGTTCTTCGCCCGCAGCCGGCCCACCAGGGCTCTGGCCTGCTCCTGGGGGCTGCCGGTCAACATCTCCGGAGGCCCTTTGGGCTCGGGCACCGTGCTAGCTCGTATCTGAGTGGCAGAGCCAGCGGCGCCTACCTTCTGTGGTTCCAGGCCCAGGTCCTGGGCGGTCCAGACCACGAACTTTTCAGATCCTGGTGGCTCCTGGTAGGCGTTCATTATCCGGGCACCATGGGGCAGTCGCGGCAGGTTAGCGGCGCTGTTCACGGTGACCAGGGCGGGCAGCGCCACCTCCACCTCCAGATAGCTATCCTCCAGGACCCTTTTGGCAAGGACGGAGCCGTTGTCTATCTCAAGGGCACTGACATTGGTGACTTGAGGATAACCCAGACACTCAGCCAGGCGAGGGCCAACCTGGGCGTTGGTGCCGTGGCCGGAGAGCTGCCCGGCCAGGATCAGGTCGGGCAAGCCGATCCTATGGATGGCAGAGCCCAGGGCGTAGGTGGTGGCCAGGGCATCAGGATCGGCGAAGGCCGGGTCGGAGAGCAGGTAGGCCCGGTCCGCCCCCATGGCCAGGGCCTCCCTCAAAGCCTCCTCCGCCTCCGGTGGGCCCAGGGAAAGCACGGTTACCCTGGCGCCCAACGAGTCTTTCAATTTCAGGGCCTCCTCCAGGGCCCTCAGGTCGTCAGGATTAATGATCAAGGGGACCCCTGCGGTGACCAGCCTGCCCTGGCGGGAGACCCGAAGCTTTGTAGGATCGTGTATCTGCTTGACTAGGACGATTATCTCCATTCTGCTCTCCTATATCTGTCATTGCGAGCCGAAGCGAAGCAATCTCATTGCACCTGGGGATTGCGGAGCCTGTTCCGAGCGAAGCGAGGAATCCCCGAGTTTGCTTCGGCTCCGCCTCGCAATCGCTCCGGCTCCTCGCAATGACATCTGCCATCTCTCCTATCGAGGTTATCTCTCGCTATCCCCTCAAGGGCTGATGCGGACGCCGACCTGGCGGAAGATGTCGGCGGCCACTACGATGCGCTGCACCTCATTTGTCCCTTCGAAGATCTCGGCGATGCGCGCATCCCGGTAGCCGCGCTCGATGGCAAACCCCCGCATGTAGCCCATCCCGCCATGGATCTGCACCGCCCGATCGATGCAGCGTGATGCCACCTCGGAGCCGTAGAATTTGCAGATAGCGGCCTCGCGGCTGAAAGGCCGACCGGTGTCCACCATCCAGGCCGTGCGATACACCAACGAGCGGAGCGCCTCGATCTCTGCCGACATCTCCGCCACCATCCACTGGATCGCCTGCTTCTGGGCGATGGGGACGCCGAATTGTTGGCGCTGGGAGGCAAAGTGCACGCTCATCTCCAGGGCCGCTTGCGCGCCGCCCAGGCAGGCCGCAGCCAGGCTTACGCGGCCGATGTCCAGGGTCTTCATGGCGGTGACAAACCCGGCCCCAAAGGTGCCTAACACGTTCTCTTTGGGCACCCGGCAATCGTTGAAGATCAGTTCCGCAGTGGAGGAGCCTCGGATCCCCATTTTCTCCTCTATGCTGCCGATGGAGAAACCGGGGAAATCTTTCTCCACGATGAAGGCAGTGACACCACCGCGGGCACCTAGGGCTTTGTCGGTGACGGCGAAGACCGAGATCACGTCGGCGATATCGCCATTGGTGATCCAGATCTTGTTGCCGTTGAGCACGTAGTAGTCGCCGTCGCGAACCGCCATGGTGCGGATGGCGGCCGCGTCGGAGCCGGCCTGGGGCTCGGTGAGGGCAAAGGCAGCGATCTTCTCCCCCTTGGCCAGAGGGGTCAGATACTTTTTCTTTTGCTCCGGTGTTCCATCCAGGTAGATGGCCATGGCCCCAATGCCGGTATGGGCGCCAATGACGGTGGCAGTGGAGGTGCAGACCTTACCCAGCTCCTCCATCAGGATGCAATAGCCGATCTCTCCAGCGCCGACGCCTCCGTATTCCTGGGGGAACGGGACGCCCATGAGCCCGAGCTGGGCCGCCTTGCGCACCGTTTCCATTGGCACCCTCTCCGTCTCGTCTATCTCCGTGGCCAGGGGCCGCACCTCGCGCTCGGCGAATTCCCGGATCATCTTGCGCAACAGCTCATGTTCCTTACTGAAAGTGAAGTCCATGCCATACCTCCTACGGCATCAACCGCACTCCGACCTCTTTGAACAGGTCCGAGGCGATGACGAAACGCTGGATCTCGTTGGTACCCTCGAAGATCTCGGTGATGCGAGCATCTCGATAATATCGTTCGATAGGAAAGCGCTTCATGTAGCCCATGCCGCCGTGGACCTGGACAGCCTTGTTCACCGCCCGCACCAAGATCTGAGAGCCCCACAGCTTGCACATGGCGGCCTCCCGGCTATATTTCTTGCCCATCTCGGCCAACCAGGCGGCGTGATAGACCATGTGGCGCAGAGATTCGATCTCCGTGGCCATGTCGGCGATGATAAATTGAATGGCCTGCTTGTTGGCGATGGGCCCGCCGAACTGCTGGCGCTGGGAGGCGAATTCAATGCTGGCCTTGAGGGCCGCCTGGGCACCGCCCAGACAGGAGGCGCCAATGCTCAAGCGCCCGAAGTCCAGGGTCCTCATGGCGGTGAGAAAGCCCAGGCCCGGGCGGCCGCCCAGGAGGTTCGCAACGGGGACGCGGCAGTCGTCGTAGAAGAGCTGGCAGGTGCTGGTGCCCCGCAGCCCCATTTTTTTCTCGCGCCAGCCCACCTTGAAGCCCGGGAAGTCCTTCTCTACGATGAAGGCGGAGATGCCCCGGGCGCCGGAGCCCTTGCTGGTGACGGCAAAGGTAACAATGAGGTCGGCGATGTCCCCGTTGGTGATCCAGGTCTTGGAGCCGTTCAATACGTAGTAGTCGCCATCTCTGACCGCGGAGGTAGTGATGCTGGCGGCGTCGGAGCCAGCATTGGGCTCGGTGAGCGCGAAGGCGGCCAGCTTCTCGCCCTTGGCCAGGGGCGTCAGGTACTTCTGTTTTTGCTCCTCGGTGCCGTCCAGGTAAATGGTCATGGCGCCCACGCCCACATCCACCCCGATGGTGCCAGCGGTGGCGGAGCAGACCTTGCCCAACTCCTCCATCATGATACAATAGGTGATGATGCCGGCATCAACCCCCCCGTACTTCTCTGGGAAGAGGATGCCGAAGAGATCGAGCTTGGCTGCTTTTTTCAAGGTTTCCAGAGGCGGACGCTCCTCCCGGTCCAGGGTCTCCGCCAGGGGCAGGACCTCTTTTTGGGCGAAATCCCGCACCATCTCCCGGAACATCTCTTGCTCTTCCGTAAAGGTAAAATCCATGTCCTACCTCCAGCCTTAACCTCTTAACTCGCTTTTGAGGATTTTGCCTGTCCCGCCCTTGGGCAGGGATTCCCGGAACTCCACAGTGCGCGGGTACTTGAAAGAGGCCATTCGTTCCTTGCAGTAGTCGATGATCTCCTGCTCGCTGGCGGACATCCCGGGTTTCAGGACCACGAAGGCCTTGACCTCCTCCCCCAGGGCCTCCTCCGGAACACCCACCACGGCTGCTTCCGCGATGGCGGGATGGCCGTACAGGACCTCTTCGACCTCCCGGGGATAAACGTTGAAGCCACCTCGCAGGATCATGTCTTTCTTGCGATCGACGATGAAGAAGTAACCGTCCTCATCCAGCCGGGCGATGTCCCCGGTGTGGAACCATCCGTTCTTCATGGCTTCGGCCGTGGCCTCGGGCCGTTTGTAATACCCCTTCATCACGTTATGGCCGCGGATCACGATCTCCCCTAATTCACCGGGCGGCACGGGCACGTCGTTAGCGTCCACGGCTTTCATCTCGGTGCCCCAGATGGGCAGGCCGATGGAGCCCGGCTTCCTGGGGCGTTCGCGCACGTTGAATGACGCCACCGGCGAGGTCTCCGAAAGGCCATAGCCCTCCAGGATGACCACGTTGTACTTGCGCTCGAAGCCCTTCATCACCTCCACTGGGATAGCCGCGCCGCCGGAGACGCAGAGGCGCAGGGAACTGACGTCGTACTTGCCGGCATCGGGATAGTTCAGCAAGTAGAAATACATGGTGGGCACTCCGGCGAAGATGGTGACCTTGTCCCGCTGGAAGATCTCCAGGGCCTGCTCCGGCTCGAACCTGGGCAGCATGGTCAGAGTGGCGCCGGCGTAAAAGGTCATGTTCATGGCACAGGTCTGCCCGAAGGAATGAAAGAGCGGCAGGGCGGCGATGGAAACGTCCTGGGGCGTCACCCCCAGGAGACGATCAGCGCAGAAGGCCGCGTTGTAGAACATATTGAAATGGGTCAGCTCGGCGCCCTTGGGCCGGCCGGTGGTGCCGGAGGTGTACAGCAGCACCGCCGTGTCGTCGGGCATGGTCCAGGCCATCTCGAAAGCTGGCGAGGCTACGGCCGAGAAGGCGCCGAAGGAGAGGGCGCCGTCAGGGAGGTAGTCGCTGCCGGGGGCGTTCACTACGATGAGGTGCTTGCAGGTCTCCGTGGCGGCCCAGCCCTTGTGGGCCTCTGCGGCGACGGCCTCCCAGGTGAACAGGGCAACGGCGTCCGAATCCTCCAGGTGGTACTGGATCTCGCCCGCTTTAAACTGGACGTTCAAGGGCACGACGGTGGCGCCGAGCTTGAGGATGCCGTAGTAAACGATGGGGAATTGGGGCACGTTCGGGAGCATCATGGCTACCTTGTCGCCACGTTGAACGCCCAGGGAGCGCAGGGCGTTGGCCACCTTGTTGCTGGCCGCATTTAGCTCTCCATAGGACATCCGTTTCTCGTCCATGATGATCGCGGTCTTGGCCGGGTCACGTTTGGCGCTTTCGTTCATTATCAATGCCAGGTTTAAAGACATGGGCCATCTCCTAGAGAATGTAGTCCTGGGTCCTTAGTCATTGGTCATTGGTCCGTGGTCGTTAGTCAACGGACTACGGACTATGGACCACGGACTACGGACTACCTATCTATCCTGAAACTTCGGCTGGCGCTTCTGCAGGAATGCCGCGACGCCCTCGCGCATGTCCTCGGTCGCGGTGATGGCGGCGAAGCCGTCAGCCTCCAGGAGCAGGCCTTTCTCCAGGGAGGTCTGCAGTCCCCGGTCTACCACCTCCATGATCTTGCCCACCGCCACCTGGCCCTTGGTGAGGACCTTCTTGGCCAGGTCTTTAGCTGCCTTCACCACCTCGCCCTCGGGGACCACCTTGTTCACCAGCCCAATGCGATGGGCCTCCTGGGCGGTGATCATGTCGCCAGTCAGGAGCATCTCCAGGGCCTTGGCCTTGCCGACGAGGCGGGGCAGGCGCTGGGTGCCGCCGAAACCGGGGATGATCCCCAGGTTGATCTCGGGCTGGCCAAAGCGTGCCCGGTCGGTAGCCACCCGCATGTGGCAGGCCATGGCTAGCTCGTTGCCGCCTCCCAGGCAGACGCTGTTGATGGCAGCGATCACCGGCTTGCGCATGTTCTCGATCTTGTTTAGTATTCCCTGGCCCATGAGCACCACGGCCCGGGCATCTTCCGATCCCTTGAGCGCGGCGATCTCGTTGATGTCGGCGCCGGCGACGAAGGCGTATTGGCCGGCGCCGGTGATGACGATGGCCTTCACGCCATCGTCGGCGGCCAGCTCGTCCAGGGCGCTATTCAACTCCTGCATGGTAGGGGTGTTCAGGGCATTGACCGGGGGATGGTCAATCGTCAACACGGCAATGCGGTCTTCCACGCTGATCTTGATGTACTGGCGCTCGGTCATTTTCGTCTCCTTACTTGAGTTTATTGCTTGAATGGCCAATCATACTGGTGAATTCCAATTTCGAATTGCGAAATTCGAATTTCGAAATCATATTAGGTCGTATACTCGCTGAACCCCTTCCCGACCTTCTTGCCCAGGTGTCCGGCCCGGACCTTAGTGCGCAGCAGCCGGGCTGGCCGGAAGCGCTCGCCGTACTGCTTCTGGAACTCCTCGAGTTTTTGCACGACGGTGTCCAGCCCCATCTCATCGGCCAACTGCAGGGGGCCCATAGCCGTGTCACCCTTCCTCATGCCGGTGCCGGCGATCATGGCCATGTTGATGTCGCCGGCCTTGGCGATATTCTCTTGTAAGGCCAGCACCGCCTCGTTGATCAGAGGCAGCATCAGCCGGTCCACGCCGAAGGTCGTCCCTTTGACCGCTTTGCCCTCCGCCTGAACCTCTTTGATCATCTGCTTGACCGGCTCATCGGTCTGGTCACCGTAGCCGTAGAAGCCAGCCCCCGCCTTCTCGCCTAACCGCCCGGCTGCCACCAGCTTGTGGAACAGGGCTGCAGGGGTCACGCGGTCGCCGTATTCGGCGTATAGGTATTCGCCCACGTCGTAGCAGATGTCAATGCCCAGCATATCCATCAGGGTGAAGGGGCCCATGGGCCAGCCAAACTCCACCATGGCCGTGTCGATCTCCTCCGCCGTGGCCGCGCCCTCCTGCAGGCACAGGACGGCCTCGTTCAGGTAGGGCATCAGGAGCCGGTTCACCAGGAAGCCCGGGCACTCCTGGACCACCACCGGGATCTTCCGGAGCGATTCGGTGAACATAACCACGTCGTCGATGGTCTCCTGGTTGGTGTCCAGGCCGGGGATCACCTCCACCAGCTTCATCACGTGGGCGGGGTTGAAGAAGTGCATGCCGATCATCTTGTGGGGCCGCTTGGTGGCCGCGCCCATCTCGGAGATGGAAAGAGCCGAGGTATTGGAGGCGAAGATGGTGCCCTCCGGGCAGACCCTGTCCAGCTCGGCGAAGACCTGTTTCTTGATGCCCATCTTCTCGGGCACCGCCTCGATGACGATGTCCACATCGCTGAAATCGGCATAGCTCGTGGTGGCCGTGACCAGGTCCATCTTTGACTGCATGTCAGCGGCGCTCATTTTGCCCTTGTCCACCCGCCCCTGATAAATGGCCCTGATCTTCTCGACGCCCTTGTCCACCAATGCCTGATTGACATCCTTAATCACCACCGGCAAGCCAGAGAAGGTGACTACCTGGGCGATACCTGCGCCCATGGCCCCGGCGCCGACCACGCCGGCCTTGAAAATGTACATGGCTCGACCTCCTTGTTGTTATTTCCTCTCCACGACAATCGCCCCTCCCTGGCCGCCGCCCACGCACATGGTGGCCAGGCCAAAGTGCAGGCCCCGCTTCTTCATTTCGTGGAGCAACGTCACCGCGATGCGCGCCCCCGAGCACCCCACCGGATGCCCCAGGGCTATGGCGCCGCCGTTGACGTTCACCTTGTTCCAGTCCCAGCCGTCGTCCTTGAGGACTTTGCCTACGGCCAGGCACTGAGCGGCGAAGGCCTCGTTGAGCTCGATGAGGTCAATGTCGGTGAGCTTGAGCCCGGCCCGCTTGAGGGCCTTGGGCACAGCCACGGTGGGACCGATGCCCATGACCTCCGGCCCCACCCCCCCATAGGCATAGGCCCGGATGTAGCCCATGATCTCCAGCCCCAGGGACTTGGCGCGGTCCGCGGTCATGACCAGCAAGGCCGCCGCCCCATCGCTGATGGGGCAGGCGTTGCCGGGGGTAACGGTGCCGTTTTCCTTGAAGACCGTGGGGTAAAGCGCCAGCTTTTGCACGGAGATGGCGGGGTTGATGCACTCGTCCTGGGTGATGGGCTCGGAGGCCACCTCTTTGCCGGCTACCCTCTTGGCAACCATCACCGGGACGATCTCATCTTTAAACTTGCCGGTGCGGGTGGCCATGAAGGCCTTCTTGTGGCTCTCCACCGCGAACTGGTCCTGCTCCTCCCGGCTGATGTTGTACATATCGGCCAGGTTTTCTGCGGTGCGGCCCATGATCTGGTTCACCACCGGGTCGGTGAGGCCCTCCCACAGCACGTCGATGAACTGGGTGTGCCGCAGCTTCAGGCCCCAGCGAGCTCCCCGCACCATGTACGGGGCGGAGCTCATGCTCTCCGCGCCGCCCACCAGGTAGGAATCACCATGGTTCACCTGGATGCCCTCGTAGGCGCTGGTGATGGCTTGCAGGCCCGAGGCGCAATTGCGCTGCACGGTGAAGCCGGTGACCTCCTTGGGGATGCCGGCGTTCAGTGACGCCACCCGGGCCATGTTAGGGGCGTCGCTGGTCTGCATGCAACAGCCAAAGATCACTTCCTCCAGGCCGGCGGGGTCAACCTGGGTGCGTTTGAGCACTTCCTGCATCACGATCTTGGCCAGCTCATGGGCAGCAACATCCTTCAGCGCCCCACCGTGGGCGCCGATGGGCGTGCGCACGCCGCCTACCAGGACCACTTCTTTCACTAAACACCTCCTTGTGAAGTTGAAAACGGGTTCGCATTCGGGGGTCAAAAAGCAAAGCGAGGGGGACTGGCAGATGTGGTCACCAGGAACCCCTCGCCTGAACGATGGTACGTAATCGTGGCCGTGAGGTGGCAGGACACGGTAGCAAATGTCACTATCCAGAGCTCCTTAGGCGGGTCTGGAACGGGATACGTGATCGGCCTTCCTGCCGTAAAAACAGTTAATCTAATATTAATTTTAGCGTTTGGCGGCTACAAAAGTCAACATGGTGCAATATTTCACAAAGTTCCGGGCACTTGGCGAGGGGTGTGGTATGAATGCGGCGCCTGGCCGCTATAGTCTTATGCCGTGGTGCCTCGAGACGGTTCCGGACGAGAGCATCTCTTTGTTCAGCGGGACATGGCTGACTGTAGTTTCCTTCGGAGCCGCTGCCGGCGATGTTCTAGTTCGCGTGCTTCAATCCCATCCCGATCTGTTTCGCTCACGGCTCGACGCCAATCCAGGACGGCCAGGGCTCGGCTTACGCTAGCCTCAGCAGCCCGGTAGTCGTGTTGATGATGTTCGTGGTATTTGGCGAGTTCCACGTAAGGATAGAGCACCGCTTCAGGTTTAGTGGCGATCAGGTCTAGCCAGATTGTCGCCGCCTTTTCCAATTGCCCGGTGCGTTTTAACAGAAAGCCTAAGTGCCGCTGAGCTTTTTCCCGGACCTCTGGGGTGGTAGTGGCGTCAGCCGCCATCTCATAGGCCCTTTGGCTGTCTAGCGGCCGGCCAGTCTTTTCGAAAAGCAGGCCCAGGCTAAGAAAATCTTCCGGCTCGTTGACCAGGCCCCCGAAAGGATTGGTGAGGATAGCGCAAAGCTGGATAGTTAAGGCCAAAAGAGAGACTACGTCCTGGACATTATGGTAGAAGACTTGGCGCAGGCAACTGGCATCGCCGAGGCGCAGGTATTGGAAGTAGAGGCTGGGTATGAGCCAACTGGGGACGTCCTCTTCCCTTTCCACCTCAAGGATATGTCGCTCCAAACTGGGCAGGGCACAGGATCCCAGCCGTCTTCGCCAGAGCCGGCGGGAGGGGAACAGGAGGTCCAGGTGTGGCGGGTCCACCAGCCCCATTGACATTCGCGAATAGACGAAACGGGTGGTGAGAAGTGGCCAGTCGAAGGCCTTTCCGTTGAAGGTGACGATGCCCCGAAAGCGCCCCAGCAGATCGTTGACGTTAGCCAGAAAGGCTTTTTCCTGGTCGTAGTCCCGCAGAAAAAACTGCTGGAGGCGGAATTCAGCCCCCTCCAGGTAGCCAATGCCTACCAGGAAGACGTAGGTGCCGGTGCCGCCGGATAGCCCGGTGGTCTCGGTGTCCAGAAAGGCAAGCTGCTCCAGCGGGATACTGCTCAGGGGCGGCTCGCTGGCCAAGAGGGCCGCCGCCTCGCTGGAGTAAATCCCGGCGGGGTCCAGGAGGACGCGGCCGTGCCGGTAGGTCAAGGGCAAGTACCGTTCGGTGACAAAGCATTCCCCCCACGCCGAACGCGCATAGGTGCCCTTTATGACCTGATCTATGGGAACTGATGGTTCAGCTCTGGGCTTCGAGGCCAGCCTGATCACCCGGCCGCTGCCCACCTCCACGCCCAGGCTCCGCAATCGCTCGTAGATATCCATCAGCTAGACGCCCAACACCGGGCTTTCATGAGCATTTGGTTGGGCCTGGAGTCTACCCCTTATTGTTTTGGCCAAGTAACGATTAGAGAAGGCCACCACTTCGGAGTGTCTCTTGTAGTCCTTGGTCCTTAGTCATCGGTCATTGGTCCGTGGTCGTTAGTCAACGGACTACGGACCACGGACTACCCTTTGTCTCCCGAAGAACAACTAATCGGGCTTATGGCCGATAATCCGTTGAGTCAGGGCAATGGCCCGGTCCGGGCCACCGGCTACTCGGCCTCCAGGTGGCAAGTGCAGTTTAGGGTTGATAGAGCCGCATTCCCATGTTCCAGCTTCAAGACACTCAGCGAGGCTTGGTCGATCCGGAAGCGGTGGATATGGTCCAGGTCAATGCCCATGTAATGGGCCGCGATGGCCCTGATAACGTCGGCGTGAGAGACCAGTGCCACTGCGCCCGATGGTATCTCTGCCCGAAGCCTCTCGATGAGGCTCACGGCTCGTTCCTGGACCTCACTGAGGCTTTCCCCACCGGGGAATCTCACCGCCGCAGGATGGACCCGGTACTCCCGCCAATAGGGATCATTGGCATCCAGGTCCCTGATGAAGCGGCCTTCCAGCTCCCCTACTCGAATCTCGCCCAGGGCGTCCTCGATCGTAACCTGCATCCCCCGGCCATTGGCGATGATCTGAGCGGTCTCCCTGGCCCGGTCAAGAGGGCTGGAATAGATCGCCACCAGGGGCAGCGCAGCTATCCTTTGGGCCAGCCGTGTTGCCTGCCAGCGTCCTTTCTCGCTCAAGCTGACGCCGCGGACCCACCCCTGTAACCGTCCTTCTTCCAGCCACCCGGTGCGGCCGTGTCGGATCAACAGAAAAGTAGTCATGGTTCGGTTTCAGGCCAGAGGTAGCGCCACGCGCTGGCCGCTGCGGGCGCTCCGGTAGCAGGCCTCCACCAGCTCAATGGACTTGTAGGCATCGTCCACGGTGACCGGCGGCGCTTTTCCTTCCAAGACCGCGGTCACGAAGAGCTGGTCCTCCTTGATGTACCCCCATTTTTCGGGGTTGGTGAGCTGAAAATAGTCGCGGCGCACGATCTCCTGGCCCAGGCCCGGCGAGTAGGTGACCTTCTCCATCTCCTCAGTGATGATGGCGGCGTGGTCGCCGTAGAGCTCAATGCGCTCGAAGGGGAAGGACCAGGTTGCGTGGGCACAGGAGGAGAAGGCGGCATACCGGTCGTTCTCGAAGGTCAAGATCATGACGAAGTCATCGAGGTCCGGGTAGACATTGGCCCGGGCGCGGCAGTCCAGCTCCAACACCTCGCCCATGAGCCAGCGGATCATATCCAGCAGGTGGATGGTGGACTCGAAGAGGAAGCCACCGGTGATGTCCTTGTTCCACACCCAGGGCGGGTTCTTCAGCTCGCCCCGGTTCATCTTCACGTTGGCCGAGTAGGGCACCAACCCCTGGGCGATCTTCTCCTTGGCGAACTGGTAGACGGGGGCGAAACGGCGGTTATGGCCGATCTGGTATAGCCTTTTGCTGGCCCTGGCCGCCTCCCGGATGCGCTTGGCATCCTCGAACGTGATGGCCATGGGCTTCTCGCAGAAGACGTGTATGCCCTGGGCCAGGGCCGATAACACGATGGGCGTATGCAGGGTGTTGGGCGTGGTGACGTACACCGCGTCGATGCCGGAGGATAAGAGTTGCTCATAGTCCGTGTAGGCCTTGCCCCCGAACTGGTTAGCCAAGTCCTGAGCCCTCTTTTCCACGACATCGGCGAAACCCACCAGCTTGACCCTTTCATCAGCGGCCAGGATGCGGGCATGAACCCCGCCGATGTAGCCGGCACCCACGAGGCCGATTTTCAACATCATCTTTGACTCCTTCACCAATATAGACAGAGAGGCGCAGGTACTGAGTCGGCGTGCAAAGCCGACCTACTGGAGCCCGAGGACCTCCTGAGTCCTGGCTTTGGCCATCTCGGCGACGCGCAGTGGCTCCCATTGCCAGTATTCCGGTCGAAACAGCTCAATCGACGCCATGCGGTCGTAGCCCACCTTGCGGAGGGCCCTGATGATCGGTCTAAGCGGGATCACGCCCTGGCCGGGGAACAACCGGTGCGCGTCGGTGAGCTCCGACTTAGGGCGGTCTTCAGCATCATTGATGTGTAGGATGAACAGCTTCCTGGGGTCGATCTTACGGATGGAGGCCACGGTGGAATCGCCGGCGTAGAAATGGAAGGTATCGATGACCAGGCCAACGTTGGGCCGGTCCACTTGCTCCACTATCCGCCGGCAATCGGCCAAATTGCTCACGGTACGATTGGGCTGGCCAATGAACTCGAAGGCCAGACCGACATCGTAACCCAGGGCCACCGCGGCAAGCTCGCGCAACACCCGCACTGACTCGGCAAATATCTCCCTTCTAGAAACGCCTTTAGGCTTATCACTGGGCACCACCACGACGTAGGGGCACGCCAAAGCCTGGGCGATGTGGCACAGGTAGTGGCAGCGCCGGACGATGGCCTCGTAACCCGCGGCATCCTGGAAAGTGATCTGTTCAATGGAGTTGATGCTATAGGGCCTCACCTTGGCTTGCGCCAGGATTTCCCCCAGGTTCTCCACGGTCTTACTTTTCAGGAACACGTCCAGCTTGGCTGACCATATCTCTAGCAGGTCGTAGCCTGCCTGGCCTGCCACCTGCACGTCGACCTCCAGTTCAGCGCCCATGGTCGTGGCGCCGTTGAGCCCTATTAACATACTGACCTCCCTCAGAAGGTTTAAGGAACACTACAGGGGCGGTCTTTTCTTGGACTACCTCAAGTGACTGCTGGCCGATGCCTGGGACCAGAAGGTGGTGGGCCCGCGGCGCACCGCCCTGGTCTATCGCTTCCTCTACGATCGGGACATCGCCGATGAGGAGGCCTGGATCCGGCACACGCCCGAAGAGTAGTCAGAGCCATTCAGCTCCCAGGTGCGATACACTTCTCATGATACTGCTGGCAAACTACCGTTTGTGGGTCAAGATGGGGAGAATGTCTCTGACTATGGACGTTTTTGCTGCCCGATTAGCCCGGAGCTAAGAAGCGAGCAGCGATATCCTGGGCAAACCGATCCAGATCGTCCAGGCCGGTGACCAGATTGTGGTGGCCAAC
>JBFMCB010000004.1:0-43899 GCA_040754915.1 Chloroflexota bacterium
TTGGTGAGCCTGGCCTTGGCCCGCTTCAGGTATTCCCAGGCCCGGTTCTGGGCCGGCTCGCCGATCCAGGTCTCCAAATTGGCCCCGATCCAGGAACCAGTAGCGAGACGCGGGAGCGCATCTTTGGCCGGAAAACGGGCCAGGTATTCGGAGAGGGTGGTCGTCTGCAGCGAACTGTCCCAGGAGATAAGCTCGTAGAGGTGGCGCAGAAACCGGTCGCCGTTGTGGTCGTATTCCTCCCAGCAGTTCTCCCCGTCCAGGATAATGGTTACCAGGTGGGGAGCATCGTCCCCGGCCAGGGGGTGGTGGATGCCCCGGAGCCGAGCCACCAGGTCCTCCGCCGCTGCACTCTCGTCCCAGTGCTTGTAGGCGAAACCGATAAGGTCCGAAAGCTGGTGGTCGCGAAACACGATCTGGAGCCCGGGCCCATTGCGGTGAGGCCAGGCGGGCTCCAGGCGATAGGGCTGGTATAAGGCCTGGGGGTTGAGAACTCGCCCCTGGCCGTCGCGTTCAATGGCGATGCCAAGTGACCGCGCCAGCACCCCTTCGTCTGAAGCCAGCCAGGCGAAATCGGTCCGGGACGCCACCAGGTCCACCAGCTCCTGACTCACGGCGCCCTCGGAGGGCCAAAGACCTCGGGGCGGCTCCCCAAAACATCGCCGGTGGGCCTCCACCGCCAGCCTGATCTGCTCCGCGGCATCCTCAGGGTGAACGAAACCGGGATCGGCCAACTCCAACCCCGGACTGGCCTCCCTGGCCGAGCCATTGTCGATCAGGAGCGGCAGAACGGGATGGAAGTAGGGCGATGTGCTGATCTCCATCTGGCCCCGGGTTTGCAAACGGCGATAAAGGGGGATGATCTCAGCCATCATCTCCTGATGTTTATATAAGATCATCTCAATGTCCCGGTGGCTGTAGCCACTGCCCTTATCCACCAGGGCTTTTAGTTCCCTGTCCCTCTCCCGCGTAGCGGGATCGATCCAGGCCAGGTTGAACCAGGCCACCAGGTCCCGATAATATGCCGTGGACAGAAGCCCAGGCTGATCTCCCACCTCCTCTTTTAGTCGCAAGAGCCGCCAATAGTGGGGCTGCCGCCGGATCACCTTCTCCCAACTGATGCTGAAGAAAAAGGACAGGAGACAGGCTTTCTCCTGCGCCGTGAGCTTGGTCGCCGGCGTTCTGGAAAGCCGCTGGGCCCGATCCATGGCCTGGTTCTGCACATAATCGGACAACTGCTCTACCAGGCAAGGCACCAGGTTGAAGGTCTGGCGAATGGCGGGGTAGTCGGCCAGCACCTGAGCCAGGTGCAGGTAGTCCTTGACCGCGTGCAGCCGCACCCAGGGTTGGGTGTACTCTCCTGTCTCCTCGTCCCGATAGTAGGGCTGGTGCAGGTGCCAGACGAAGGCTACGTACAGTGGATGTGACATATTGACTAGTAGAGACCAGAGATGGCAGCCGATCAGTCTTTAGTCCGCAGTTGCGGGAACAGGATCACCTCGCGGATGGACTGTTGAGCGGTGAGGAGCATCACCAACCGGTCGATGCCGATGCCGAGACCCCCGGTGGGGGGCATGCCGACCATGAGGGCGGTGACGAAGTCCTCATCCATGGGCTGGGCCTCCTCTTCCCCGCTCTCCCGGAGCTGGGCCTGGGCCCGGAAACGCTCCAACTGGTCCAGGGGGTCGTTCAACTCGGTGAAGGCGTTCCCCAATTCCAGGCCAGCGATGATGGGCTCGAAGCGTTCCGCCAGGCCGGGATTATCGGCCTTGCGCTTGGCCAGAGGTGACAGCTCCACCGGGTGATCCATGACGAAAGTGGGCTGCACCAGGTGGGGCTGCACGCAGGTGGAGAAGAGCTCATCCACCTGCTTGGCCCAGGAGGCCTTGGGCGCCACCGCCAGGCCTTTCTCTTCGATGGAGGTCCGCAGGCCATCCAGGGTAGTACTCCTGGCGATGTCCACGCCAGTCTCCTCTACAATGGCCTGCGCCATGGGCACCCTGCGCCAGGGAGGGGTCAGATCGATCTCATCGCCAGCATACTTCACTCTCATACTTCCCAGGACCTCCTGGGCGATGGACGAGATCATCTCCTCCACCATAAGCATGACCTGTTGGTAGTCGGCGTAAGCCTCGTAGGATTCCATCATGGTGAACTCCGGGTTGTGTTTGGTGTCGATGCCCTCATTGCGGAAATCCTTGCCGATCTCGTAGACCTTCTCAAAGCCGCCCACGATGAGCCTCTTTAGATATAGTTCGGTGGCGATGCGCAGGTAGAGGTCTCGATCCAGGGTGTTGTGATGGGTGAGAAAGGGCCTGGCCGCGGCGCCACCGTAGATGGGTTGGAGGACCGGTGTTTCCACCTCCAGAAAGCCCCGGGCATCCAGGAACTGCCGCATGGCCGTCACCACTTTGGACCGGACCACGAAGATGCGTCGTACCTCTTCGTTAGCGACCAGGTCCAGATAACGTTGGCGGTAACGAAGCTCCACATCGGTGAGGCCGTGCCACTTCTCCGGCAGCGGGTGGAGAGACTTGGCCAGGATACGGTAGCTCTCCACCAACACCGTGACCTCACCGGTCCTGGTCCGGAACAACGTTCCCTTGACCTCGACAAAATCTCCGATGTCAAAGCTCTTGAAGAGCTCGTAACTCTCAGGCCCCAGCTTATCCTGTCGCAGGTAGATCTGCAGCCGGCCGGTGCCGTCGGCAAGGTGGGCGAAGGTAGCCCGCCCCATCTCCCGCACGCTCACCAGACGGCCCCCCACGGTGACCTGGGCTGGCTCTTCTTCTTTTTCACTAGTAAATAAAGCCAGTGCCTGGGCTGCGGTGTGGGTCCGCTGGCTCCGGGGTGGATATGGGTCGATGCCCAGGGAGCGCAGCTTCTCCATCTTCTCTATACGCTGACGGGTCAAATCCGCAAGTTCCATTCTCTCATCTCCGCTCTAATCAGTACAAACCCCACATAAATCGAAGGCTTCTTTACTAGTAAAGAAACCTTCAAGCCTTCAAGCAATGGGCGCCCAGTGGGTATTCTGGTGAGTTGGGGCATCATCGCCCCAGTATACGGGGGACCAGGGTTGCCTTCTGTTGTTCAGGAGTTCAACTCCTGAACTAACAGACTTGCCGCTCTAGCCTATGGCCACTACGGTTAGGGAGAGCATCCCCGCCGGCACGTGCACGACGACGTGATCGCCGACCTTGCGGCCGAGTAATGCCTGGCCCACCGGTGATTCATTGGAGATCTTGCCATCCCCAGGGTTGGCCTCGGCCGAACCCACGATGGTGTAGGTAGATTCTCCGCCCTCGGAGTCGGAGACAGTGACCTTGGAGCCCAGGCGAACACTATCCGTCGCATGGGAATTGTTGTCGATGAGCACGGCGTTCTGGAGCAGCCTCTCTATGGTCAGGATGCGGTGTTCCACAATGGCCTGTTCGTTTTTAGCGTCGTCGTATTCCGCATTGTCGGTGATGTCGCCCGACTCCTTTGCCTGGTGGATGCGCTCTGCCACCTTCCGGCGCTTCACGGTGCGCAGGTGGTTCAGCTCTTCCTCCAACCTTGCACGGCCCTCTGGGGTCAGGAAAACCGGTTTAGCCGCCATTCATCTCCCCTCTCGTCGCCAACAAACGATGTCTCGGAGTTGAACTCCGGGACCAACGCACTCCCTAATCAGAGAAACATCAGGGTATCGCAGGCATGGGCTCTACCGGCGCCGCTGCCCCGATACCCTTCTGATCCTCCGGTGATGCTGGGCCCCTAAAAACACAAGGCAAGAATTGGCTACCAGGCTCCCCTCGGCTCCATTCTTGCGCTTTGTGCGAGTATTATACCCTAGCGTTGGCGATTTGTAAAGGCCTGGTGGTTCCGAATCGTTAACATCCTGCCTGCCCTCTGGTATAATGGCCCTGGGTTTCAAAGCGCCGTCACCGAGCCTTCCCCACAAAGATAGAATCAGGCACCGTGCAAAATGAGAGACTTGAGGAGGAACTCAGGATCACCACCTGTTGTTCCGGAGTTGAACTCCTGAACAACAGGATTGGTGATCTCGGCATCTCTTGATGTCCCGGAGTTAAACTCCGGGACATCAAGAGATAGAGAAAGAGATGCGCATCCAGGAGATCAATTGCAAGTCTATTTTGACCAAGTCCGGCATTGAGGCGGTAGACTATGCTTTGAACCCCTACGTCGGCTGCGGGCACGGCTGTGTATACTGCTATGCCGTCTTTATGAAGCGCTTCACCGGGCACACGGAGGAATGGGGGTCGTTCGTGGATGTCCGGATCAACGCCCCAGAAGTACTCGCCAAGCAGTTAAGAGGGGCCCGCCCGGGCATGGTTCTCCTGAGCTCTGTCACTGACCCGTATCAGCCTCTGGAGAAAAAGTACAGGAAAACCCGCGCCTGCCTCGAAGCCCTTGCCGACCATACCGGCTTTAAGGTTTCCATCCTCACCAAGTCGGCCCTGGTGACTCGCGACCTTGACTTGTTCTGTCGCCTGCCTGGCCTAGAGGTAGGTTTCACCATAACGACCCTGGACGAGGAGGTGAGGCGCCGCTTCGAACCCCACGCCTCCACGGTCAGGGCACGGCTGGAGGCGCTGGCAAAGCTGTCTGAGGCCGGTGTTGCCACCTATATCTTCGCCGGGCCACTCCTGCCATCTTTGTCCGATGACATAGAGCACCTGAACGGGCTCTTCCGAAAAATAAAAGAGGCGGGGGCCCGCCGTGTCCTGGTGGACAGCCTGAACCTCTGCAATGCCGCTTCCTGGGGAAGGGTGAGGGTGGTGCTGGCAAGGCACTATCCGGATCTGGTGGAGAACTACCGGCAGTTAGCCCTGGACCGCAGGTCCTACCATTCAGCACTGATGGCCAAAGCGCGAAGGCTCGCGGAGAACCACGGCCTGGCTTTTGAAGCAGCATAATTTGGGCATTTCCTCTTGCCAGCCACTGGAGTATCTGCTATAATAGTGCCACCGGGGCGTAGCGCAGCCTGGTAGCGCACTTGAATGGGGTTCAAGTGGTCGGAGGTTCAAATCCTCTCGCCCCGACCATTTTGGCCAACCGAATTAGCGCGACGTTTCGATTAGGGTATTGGTCGCAGGCTCTGCGCGATACCCTAATCTTTTAGGCACGTGGGCCCATGAACCAGATCTATGCCCTCCGCCAAGCATTAGGTGACAAAGATCGCGCCTTGCTCTTGCGCATCGAGGCCAGCCTGCCTATCCTGGCCGATTTGAGTCGCGCCGATCTTCTTCTATACCTTTTCCGGGTGGGTCCAGCCACTGAGGCCCTGGTGGTGGCGGAGGCTAAGCCTCACTCGGTCCCCGCCATCTACCCGGAGTCTCTTTTGGGCAAGGCGGTGACGCCCCAGGAAGAGCCAGTGATCTTTCGAGCCCTTTCCCATGGCCATTCGGAGAGCGGCATCAGCAGCGTCATGGTCCGCGGCACCGTCACCGTCCGAGAGGTGTTCCCGGTGCGAGGCCCATCCGGGCTGATCTTCGGGGCGCTCAGCATCGAGACCAACCTGGTGGAACGCGAGCGGCACCGGCACCGTAGCCCAGTCTTCCGACAGGCCCTGGCCGACCTGCAGCAGATGGCCCTGCGAGGCGAACTGGAAGGGGTCGAGTTACTCTCACCCTTCTGGGAGCACGACGGTATCCTCTTCGTGGACCAGGAGGGACAGATCCGTTACGTCTCCGGCGTTGCCGAAACGCTTTACCGCAAGCTGGGCTATGCGGACAGCCTGCTCAAATGCAATATCCGGGACCTGGAGACCAACGAGTCGGTTTTCTACGAGGCGGTGCTTCAGAAACGCTGTGTGGAGCGCGAGCACCAGGAGAAACAGCTCACCTGGGTGCGCAAGGGCATTCCGATCTTCACCCCACTTCCGCGTGGTTGGCGGCGTCGCTTGTTGCAAAGGGGCCATTACGAGCGGAAACTGGGCGGCGTGCTTCTCACCGTCCACGACGAAACCGATGCGCGCCGCAAAGAGCAGGAACTCCGGATCAAATCGGCGATGATCCAGGAGATCCACCATCGGGTCAAGAATAATCTGCAGACCATCGCTGCCCTATTGAGGCTTCAGGCGCGACGGATGGAATACCCAGAGGCCCAGGAGAGGCTAGAGGAAAGCGTCAACCGCATTCTTAGCGTAGCGGTGGTGCACGAGTTCCTGTCTCACGACGAGGGATCGACAATAAACATGAAAGAGGTCAGCCAGCGCATTGTGGAGCTGACCGAGCAGGGGATCATGGACCCGTCCAAGGGCATCAAGCTTTTGCTCAAAGGGTTCGACGTGAGCCTGCCGGCCCAGCAGGCCACCGCCTGCGCTCTGGTGATCAACGAGCTATTGCAGAATGCGGTTGAGCACGGCTACACCGACCGGGTGGGTGGGTGTATTTCCATCACCCTGGCGAGGAATGACCGGGAGGTGCGCATCGAGATCGCTGACGACGGCGAGGGGTTGCCGCCCGGCTTTGACCTGAACCAGAGCGCCACTCTGGGCCTTAAGATCGTGCAGACACTGGTGAAAGAGGACCTAAAGGGCACTTTCGAGCTGAGCAATGGCAAGGGCGTTCGCGCCCTGGTGCGCTTTCCCACCCTCTCAGCCCAGGGTGGAGCAAAATAGCGGCGGAGCGATTTCGAGCACCGACAAAGCAAGTCACGAGGAGGAGCCGAGATGCCTAGACCCAGGGTGATCATCGCCGATGACGAATCGGTGATTCGCATGGACCTGAAAGAGATGCTGAATAACCTGGGCTACCTGGTGGTGGCGGAGGCGGGCGACGGGGTCAGTGCCGTCAACCTGGCCAGGGAATTCAAGCCGGATCTGGTGATCATGGACATCCGGATGCCCGATCTGGACGGGATAGGGGCAGCTAAGGTCTTGACCGAGGAACGCCTTTGCCCGGTGCTGCTACTGACCGCCTTCAGCCAGAAAGATCTGGTGGAGGCAGCTAAAGACGCCGGGGTATCCGGATACATCGTCAAGCCCTTCACGGAGAGGGAGTTGGTGCCAGCCATCGAGGTGGTGCTGGCGCGCTTTAAAGAGTTTCGCGCCCTGGAGAAGCAGGTTGGCGAGCTCCAGGAGGCGCTGGAAACGCGGAAGCTGGTAGATCGAGCCAAGGGCCTCTTGATGGATACCCAGGGGCTGACCGAGGCCGAGGCCTTCCGCAAGATACAGAAGATGAGCATGAACACCCGCAAGTCCATGCGGGAGATAGCCGAGGCCATCTTGTTGACCCATGAGGTGGAAAAACAGGCCTGAAGGGGCTGATTAGAATGACGAGATCAAGTGATATCGCCTCGACGCGACGGGACGTCGAGGCGATTTTTGTTGCGGCCAATTGCCGGTGGACCGGTGCGAACTCAGGCCAGGAACATGAGGGTCTTAGGCAGTTGCTGAAGCAAAGGGATGCTGGCGGCGCCCACCAGGCTCAGCACGATCATTATCAGTAAAGCCAGGACGATCAGGACAATGTAGAAGACGAGCCCGGAGAGCAGGAAACCGCAGCCGAACTTGAAACCGTCGCCCACGGTCAGCCGATTCATTCTTGACCTCCATTCTTTTATTTCACGCTGAAATTCACGACCCGATCCAAAGCCCCGTTCACAAAAATTTCCACCCGGTACGTTCCCTCGGGCCATTGCGTGCTCGGGGTCAGGGAGAAATCAATGTTGCGCGAGCCGTCGGCAGTGAGTTCATTGGAGTCAATGCTCGTGTTACACGGCGCCGCATCGCCCACGTCTGTGGCGTACCACGCGGCTTTCACCTCGGTATTGGCTGGCGCGTTTTGGATGCGGACGACGGCGTGAAAAACGGAATTCGGTTTGAACACGGTGGTCGGATTGACTGGCTCCTTTTCCGCGCCCTTTGTGTCTTCCGCCATCGTCACACTGCTGATAATGCCCGACGGCTTGAGGACGGGGGAGGGGAGTGGAGGACAGCCGCCTTTCGCTGCCGTGGTGGGTGGCGCCCCGCTCGGCGTTGGTGGCGCGGCCGCAACCGTAAAGTTCAGCGTGCGATTGAGTTTGCCGTTCAAATAGATGTCGACTTTGTACGTGCCCGAGGGCCAGCGTCCGCTTTCGGGCGTCAGCGTAAAGTGGAGGTTGCGCGATCCTTCAACTTTGACCTCGCTCTCATCGATCTTGGTGTTTGGCGCGGCGGCGCTGCCGACGTCAACTGCCGTCCACACCGCTTTCACCGCCGTGTCGCTCGGCGCGCTCGCCACCGTGACCACGGCGTGAAATATCTTCTGATCTGGAGGGTAAGTATCGGTGATCCCGACCGGATCAAAGCTGGCGCCTTTCACATCCTTTGCCATCACCGCGTTTGTGATCTTGGCGGTGCTGACGGAGAATTCGCAGGCGAGCGCCGGGAGGGCGAAAAGAGCGATAACAAGGAAGAGCACGCGCATTGCGAACAAGCGACGGAACATTTTTCCTCCTTTCTTTCTGAGAAATACGCTAGTGCCCCAACTGGGTTTGGGCTATTCTAGCGAAAGATTGCTGGACTGTCAATGCGTATGTGCTGTTTGGAGATACAGTCTTTTCATTCCTAAAATATAAGGGTATAATTGTAGCCACACGCGAGAAAGCCCAGAATGAATCACCAAGATCATGTCAATCTTTTGCGCCGTGCCGTGCCCAGGGACAGCGGGCCGTGGGCTGATTTCGGCTCAGGCGACGGCGCATTCACGCTGGCGTTGCGCGACTTGACCGGCCCAGACACCGAGATCTTTTCCATTGAAAAGAACACGGCGCGTCTCGATCAGCAACAAAGAAATTTCGCAATTAAGTTTCCCCAGTCCAACATCCATTTCCTCCACGCCGATTTCACGCGGCCACTCGATTTGCCTCCACTGGCCGGCCTCGTTATAGCTAACACCATCCACTTTTTCCGCGATCAAGAAAAGATGTTGTGCCAACTGCGCGGCTATCTCAAGAAAGAAGGGCGACTGGTGCTCGTCGAGTACAATACGGACTTGGGTAACCCCTGGGTGCCGTATCCTCTTTCGTTCGAAGCGTTCCGCCGACTCGTGGTGCGCGCGGGCTTTACTGAGCCTGAACTCATCGCGACCGTGCCGTCTGGATTTTTGCGCCAAATCTACTCGGCATTGACATTTTCCATCTAAACCCAAGGCATCTTTCTTACGGCGAATTGGGGGATAAGATTGCAATTTCCAGGATGGAAGACCATGATTGCCCGCCGGGGATTACTGGACTTCGCCTGGGATATCTGGCGAACCAGCCACGGTGGACAGTTCGCTGTTGCCGCCCGCCAACAATCCCGGTTGACCGACCTGATCGAGTTCGCCAGGCGGCATTCCCCATTCTACCGGAAGCTCTACCACCAGCTACCGGTGGACACGAGAGACGTACGACGTCTGCCGCCGGTGACGAAGCCGGAGCTGATGGCGAACTTCGACGACTGGGTGACCGACCCGGCGGTGACCCAGGCCGGCGTGGAAGCCTTCGTGGCCGACAAAACCCTGGTCGGCCGTCTCTACCTGGGTCGCTACGCTGTTTGGACCACCTCGGGTGTTACCGGCAAGCCTGGCATCTTCGTGCACGACGGCGAGGCCCTGGCGGTCTACGATGCCCTGGTCGTGGTGCGATTTTGGCTGGCCTCGCTAACCGCCGGTCGCCTGTGGGCCATGCTGCGACGGGGTGGCCGCGTGGCGACAGTGGTCGCCACCGGCGGTCATTTTACTGGTTTCGCCACCATGGAGCGCGCCCGCAGGCTCTATCCTGCGCTGTTCGATATAATCCGCACCTTCTCCGTGCTGACGCCGTTGGCCGAACTGGTGCAGGCGCTGAACAACTTTCAACCGGCACTATTAGTCGGCTATCCGACCGCCATGACCCTGCTGGCCCAGGAGCAGGCGGCCGGCAGGCTCAAGATCAACCCCGTCCTGGTGGCCACTGCCGCCGAGTGGCTCGCCCCGGCAGCTCGGCGCCAGATCGAGGCCACCTTCAACTGTCCGGTGCGTGACACTTACGCCGCCTCGGAATTCATGGGCATCGCCTTCGAGTGTGGGCACGGCTGGCTCCACGTCGCTGGCGACTGGGTGATACTGGAGCCGGTTGACGAGGCCTATCGCCCGGTCCCACCTGGCCAGGCCTCGCACACGACGCTGTTGACCAACCTGGCCAACCGGGTGCAGCCGGTCCTCCGCTACGACCTGGGCGACAGCATCACCATGAGTCCCGAGCCCTGCCCCTGTGGCAGCCCACTGCCGGCCATCCGGGTGGAAGGGCGGCGAGACGAGATCCTGTACTTGCCGGCGCCGGGTGGAGACGCGATCCCGCTGCTACCGCTGGCCCTGGCCACGGTGGTCGAGGAGACGCCGGGGGTGGGGCGCTTTCAGGTGATCCAGACGGCGCCGGCCACGCTGAGCGTCCGGCTCGAAGTGATACCTGGAACAGAAAGCACACAGGTCTGGGAAACGGTGGCTCTTCGCCTGCGGGATTACCTGTCGGCGCAAGGTTTGCCTTCGGTTGACGTTAAGCTTGCCCCAGAACCACCCAGCCGAGACCCGGCCAGCGGCAAGTTTCGCCAGGTCTGGGCCGATCTGGGCGCTATGGAGCGCCGTTTCCGGGTTCACCACCGTGGGGAGGAAGGCCGGTGAGCAACCAGCACAAGGGGCCGGTCGCCGTTTTCTTTAATATTAAAGGATGCTTCCGCCTCTCATCGCCGGGCAGCGAGGCCGGATTTGCGGTTCCTGCTGCATCGCGTAAAGGAACAGAATCCGGCTCCCATATCGCGGAGAAGCGCGGCCCCTCCGGGTGGAAGCCAGCGTTGTTGCACGCCGTTCTCATTTCTCTGTTTATTCTCGGCCTCTTCTATTACTGGTTTGCCGTAGCAGACCGACACGCGACTTTTCTGTACGGGCATCTAAGTGCCGCCCCCTTCGACGATGTTACAAGCAGCCGCTACTGGATGTCGGGCTTAGTCGCCTCCGGAGCCGTAATGATCGTGTACACGATTGCAAATTGGTTGCTTGGTCAAGTTGCCGCTTTCCGCCGTCAGGACTACCGCCCACCAGCGTGGTGGCGTGTATGGATACTTTGTGTGGCACCGTTGGCCGTTGGTATCCCTACCATTACGATGACCCTCAACTGGCCGACCCTGCCACCTTCAAATGCCACTGCATGCGCGGTGGTAACATCGATTGGTCTGGCCCTCGCACTGGCACCAGGTTCATTGGCCGCACAGCGACCAGTCGATCTTGGCTGGCTCATGTTTGATGGGGTGGGGTTGATGCCGGGTTTGCTGTTGCTGCGTGCAGTGGAGTTACCAAGTAGAGGCCTGGTCAGTGTTCCCACCGCTTATCTGATAGCACTCGGCGGTACGTTCGCGGGGGCGGTCTGGTTGGGCGTTATGACTGGGCTGCGTGCATGGCGACGCCGGGCTTCGCTTGGGGCAAGCAACCTATTTATCGCCGGACTTTGCCTGAGCTATCTATTGATGCCTTTAGCACATCACCTCTTATTCACACTGGCAGACTACCGTTATATCAGTGCCTCATCAAACTTTTTCGCAGGTAACATTTGCGTTCAGCTTGTGGTCTTCTTTATAGCAGCGATTCTGGCAATTGGGATTACACGATTACGGCAGAAAGTTATTCATGCGCCGCGGTGCACCCCGACGCCATGAAAACGATGTTATTTTCGAAGGAGAAACCATCTCATCTATTCGCCATCGGAGAGAGCCTTTTAGTCACCGCGATTTGGGCCTCGTCGTTTGTCCTGGTCAAGGTTGGACTTGCCTACATGGGGCCGCTTACGGTCGCGGGCCTGCGGTACTTTTTGGCTTTCTTGGTCTTGCTCCCGTTCATAGCCCGCAATGGAAAAGCGGTTCGTTCTTTGCCGTCCCATCTGTGGATGCGTTTATTTGCAATCGGCATCAGCGCCTATACTATCGGGAACGGTGCGCTTTTTTGGGGGCTAAAGTATTTGCCGGCAACAACTGGCTCTTTTCTAATGAGCATCTCACCGCTTCTGGTGATGTTTGCAGGCGCAATTTGGCTCAAGGAGATTCCCTCGCGCTGGCAAATAACGGGTGTCATCGCATGCCTTATCGGGAGCGTCCTGTTCTTTTCGCCCGGGTTACGGCCTGGAGAGCCATTGGGGATTGCAATTGTGTCAGTGGGGCTTCTCGGCTTCGCGCTCTTTGGTATTTTGGGGCGAGAAGTGGCAAGAGGCCAGCAAATAGGTACCCTCTCCCTAACCGCCATGCCCCTCGCTTTTGGCGGCGGCTTTCTCCTTCTCGTTGCACTCCCGCTGGAAAGAATGCCGAATCTCGCGCCGATCTCATGGGCCATCGTGCTTTGGCTGGCAATTATCAACACGGCCTTTGCTTATGTCCTCTACAATCACTCGCTTCAAGTGCTGACCGCTCTTGAGATGAACGTCATGCTCAATCTCACGCCATTAGGCACCGCAGTTTTGGCCTGGTTGTTCTTGGGTGAGACTTTGACCATCGTTCAGATAGTCGGAGTGGTCATAGTCATCATCGGAGTGATATTCGTTCAACAGGCACGGGTGCGTTAAGTGCAAAAAATGCGCGCCGCAGTAGCAAGCCAATTGCCTTGGCCGTCAACACATCGCCCGACGCAGTTGGGCTTCCACCCGGCACAGCAGGATGGCCAGTTGTCAGATAGCTGATAGCCGATAGCTGATAGTAGCTGCAATCTGCGAGCAGCTCTCTGCCATCTGCTATCTGCTAATTGACTCCCCATCCCCGCCGTGTTAAGATTGCGGCGTGGAACGCAAGCGAATCGGTGACCGCCCGTGGGAATGAGGATCGGCCTCGGCGAGAAGAGAAGAAGAGAGCTGGAAACCGAGCTAGCCCGGAGCCTGGAGGCCATCGTGGCGCTGGGCGCACTGAAGGTCATCCTGTTTGGCTCACTGGCGACAGGCAACGTGGGCAAGGCCAGCGACATAGACCTGATCATCGTGAAAGAGACCGACAAGCGGTTCCTGGATCGGGCGGACGAATTCTACCTGGCCCTAGACCCCACCAAGGCCATGGACATCCTGGTGTACACCCCCCAGGAGTTCGAGGCCATGCAGGCCACCAGCTCGTTCGTCCGGCGCGCTGTCCGGGAAGGGAGAGTGCTTTATGAGGCCCGACCCAAAGGCTGAGGGCAAACGCTGGCTCCAACAGGCAGAACACGACCTGGACGATGCCAGCTACGCCCTGGCTGGGGAACGCTACAATCTCGCCTGTTTCCTAGCCCAGCAGGTGGCAGAAAAGGCCCTCAAGGCCTACCTTTTCAGCAGAAACGCTCAGGAGGTCTGGGGCCATTCCGTGGCCGAGCTTTGCGACGACGCCAGGGCTCTGGACCCAGAGTTCGGCACCCTCCGCAAGCGGGCGGCGCTCCTGGATAAGTTCTACATCCCAACCCGCTACCCCAATGGGCTACCAGGCGGTATCCCGTCCGAGGCCTTCGACCTATCGGAGGCCAGGCGGGCCTTGGAGCTGGCCCAAGAGGTTCTCCGGTTTGTGCAGGGCCGCGGCTAGCTCTTCAACTAGTTAAAGAAATGTCGGGGTCACCTCGCCCGCTGGGCCGGAGCCCACACCTCACCTGGCGATGGAGGCATGCTATGCTACGATTTGCGGTGAATATATCCATACTCCTCAAAGAGTACCCCTTTTACGAGCGCTTCCAGCGGGCGGCCCAGGCCGGGTTCAGGGCGGTGGAGTTCCTCTCGCCCTTTGAGTTCGACCTGGAACAGGTGGTGGCGGCCAAGGAGGCCACCGGGGTGGAGGTGGTGCAGTTCAACACCGACTGCGGGAACATGGCCGCCGGGGAGCGGGGCTTCCTGAACGACCCTGGTAAACGGGAGTACTGGCGCCGCAACCTCCTGGATTCCCTGGCCCTGGCCCGGCGCCTGGGGGCCCGCCAGATCAACTCCCTGGCCGGGAACCACGTGGAGGGGCTTCTCCACCAGGAGGAGCTAGACTGCGTGGCGGAGAACCTGCGCTGGGCTGTCCCTGGCCTGGAAGAGGCCGGGCTCTACCTGAACCTGGAGGTGCTGAACGCCTTCGACAACCCCCGCTACCTTCTGACCCACTCGTCCCAGGCCCTGGACATGATCCAGCGGGCGGGGAGCGACCGCATCCGCCTCCAGTACGACATCTACCACATCCAGCGTTGCCAGGGGAACCTGGTGGAGGGGTTCAAGGCCATGCTCCCCTTCATCGGCCACGTCCAGGTGGCGGACTCGCCCGGCCGCCATCAACCGGGCACCGGCGAGATCAACTACCGCTACGTGCTCCAGGCCATCGAGGACTCCGGGTACGCCGGTTTCGTCAGCCTGGAGTATAATCCCCTGGGCTCCAGCGAGGAGTCCTTCGCCTGGCTGCCCCGGGAGAAGCGACGGGCCGCCACAGTAGCAGACCTGCGACTCTAGTTTTCACCAGGTACCTTCGTAGGGTCAATTCTTAATTGAGCAGGATTCTTATTGCAGAGACCGCCGATTGAACCACCAAGGCACCAAGACACAAAGGAAAACCTGTTGTTTGATCCTCCCGCAGGTTCCGAACCTGCGGGAGGATCGGCCACGCCCGTGAAAACAAGTGAGGCAAGGTTTTACCGCGGAGACCGCTGAGGGTGCAGGGATAGCAGCTAGCGGCTACCCGCTCCCTGCCCCCTGCAATCTGCGCTGTGAATGCTCTCGTCGGTTTGGGCAAAGCTTCGGTGCTAAAGGAGGAATCTCGATGAAACCGATCATTGGCTTCATCGGCCTGGGGATCATGGGGAAGCCCATGTCCACCAACCTGATCAACGCCGGCTACACCCTGGTGGTTCACAATCGAAGCCGCCCGGCGGTGAAGGAGATCGTAGCCCTGGGCGCTAAAGAGGCCTTCTCCGGCCGGGAGGTGGCCTCCCAAAGCGAGGTGGTCATCACCATGCTGCCGGATTCCCCCGACGTGGAGGCCGTCGCCCTGGGCCCCGACGGCGTCCTGAAGGGCCTGCGGCCCGGAGGCCTGTACATCGACATGAGCACCATCGCGCCCACGGTATCAAAGAAGATAGCCGAGATCGGGGCCCAGAAGGGCGTGGCCGTGCTGGACGCCCCGGTGAGCGGCGGCGACGTGGGGGCCAGGAACGCCACGCTCTCCATCATGGTGGGCGGCCCTCCGGAGGCCTTCGACCGGGCCCTGCCCATCTTCCAGGTCCTGGGCAAGAACATCGTGCTCTGCGGGGAGGCCGGGGCGGGGCAGACGGTGAAGGCGTGCAACCAAATCATGGTGGCCCTGCAACTGGAGGCCATGGCCGAGGCGCTGGTGCTCGGCACGAAGGCCGGCGTGGACCCCACCAAGATCGTCCAAGTCTTGAGCGGGGGCCTGGCCCGCTGCGGGGTGCTGGAGAACCGGGGCCTGCGGGTAGTGAACCGGGACTTTCAGCCGGGCTTCCGGGTGCGGCTGCACTACAAGGACCTGGGCATCGCCCTGGCCACCGCTCGGGCCTACGACGTGCCCCTGCCCGTCAGCAGCCTGGTGCACGAGATGTTCAAGGCCTTGCGGCTCCAGGGTCGTGGGGAGCTGGACCACTCCGCCATCGTCACCTACCTGGAGGACCTGGCCCAGGTGGAGGTCAAAGCCCCCCAGACCTAGAAGCGCAGCCGAAAACCTATTTTTACCGCGGAGAGCGCAAAGATAATGGCAAGATTGCGAACTCCGCTCTTAGGCTAAGAGACCTGGAAGGTGTATTTGGTTATGGACAGAGAGTTAGAAATAAAGTAGAATAGGCAATAGCCCAGTTGGCGGATTTGGACATGTGGCGTAAATCATCATAAATCATCAGAGGAGGCAGTAATGAGCGTCAAGGTAGTAGACAAGAAGACAGGCCAGGAGACTACTGGCAAATATGCGGTCATTAAGGGTGGCCAGGTTAGTCTTTATACGGGCATCATGTCAGATAAGAAAGGTGGCTGGCGAGGCTGCGGCAAGCGACTCCTCTTCTCTACAGAAAGCGTGACGGTTGCTGCCGATGACCCGACAAAGGAATTAAAGCAGGAAGGCTAAGGTATTCTGGTGCTCCCATGCTACAGTAAGTGAAAACTTAGGGGGATCGCTGTAGTTCTGAGGACACAATACTTATCTCTCTTCATTCGTAACTTTTAATTGCTTTGGCCCGGGTTTTTGCGGTCTCAATATGCGACCAGGCCTCTTTTACAGAGCGCCGACAAAACCTTCGCTCAACAGAGGCCAGACAGTCAAGCTAATACACCTGGAAGGTGTATTAGGGGATCACCCGAACCAACAAGAGCGGCCGGTTAAGGCGACCGAACACCTTGGGGGCCACGCTGCCGGCCCAGAAGGCACCGGCGGCAACCCGTCCGTGAGTGGCCATGACGACGAGGTCGGCACCGGCCCGCTCCGCGGCCTGGACCACCTCCGAGGCGGGGTCACCCCGGCATACTTCGAGGGAAACGGACAGGCCCGCTGCCCTCAACTCCTCGGCGATGTGCGAGAGGTACCCCTCGCCGCCTTGCTGGGCCAGGTCCAGGAGGGCCCTGGTGGCCGACGGCATCAACATCCCAGAGGCCGCCTCCTCGCCCGGCAGCGTGCCCAGCGTCGGCACCACCTGCACCAGGTGAACGCGGGAGCCGCAGGCCCCAGCCACGGCGGCGGCCACCGGCAGGGCCGCCTCGTGGGCCGCTTCGCCGTCCAGCGGCAGGAGCAGCTTCCGGCAGGCGAAGGGCGGTGGCTCACCAGCGGCCGTGGGCCGAACCAGCAGGATCGGCCGGGTAGAGCGCTGCAACACCTGCTGGGCGATGCTGCCGATCAGGGTATCGCGGAGACCACCGCTCCCATGGGCCGAGATGACGATCAGGTCCGGCCCCAGTTCCTCCAGGTGCTCGGCGATGCCGCGCGCCACATTGTCCTCTTCTTTGCTGTGAACGTGCGTTTCGGCCTGAATGCCCTCCCGCCTCAGCCGTTGGGCGGTCTCGTCCAGATAGGCCTCCGCCTCTGCCACGTTTGCCAGGTGACGCTCGCCGTGAATCGTGGCGGGAGGGCGTTCTTCTATGACGTGAACCAGGGTGACCCGGGCCTGGAAGCGCTGGGCCAGCAAAAGGGCGGCGGGGAGGACCGACTCGGCCAGGCGCGACCCATCCAGCGGGACCATGATGTGCTTGAACATCAGCTCGCTCCTCCAAAGAAGGCCTGAGACAACAGCAAGAGATTGAGCGCCACGATCAACCCGGCAACGATGCTGGCCAGGGCGGTGGTCAGCCGGCGGTTGACCAGCACCCCCATCAGGTCACGGCGGCGCGTGAACATCACCAGTGGGACGAGCGCGAAGGGAAGCCCGAAGCTGAGCACCACCTGGCTGATGACCAGCGTCCGCGTGGGCTCCAGGCCCATGGCGATGACCGCCAGGGATGGCAGCATGGTGACCAGCCGCCGCAGCCAGGGCGGGATCTGCCAGTGAAGAAAGCCCTGCATGACCACCTGCCCCGACATGGTGCCCACCGTGGCGGAAGAGAGGCCCGAGGCCAGGAGCGAAACGGCGAAGACCCAGCTCGAGGCGCTTCCGAGTAGCGGCACCAGGGTGCGGTGTGCTTCCTCCAGGGTGCCGATGGTCACCAGGCCCTTGGCGTAGAAGGTTGAGGCGGCCATGATGAGCATGGCGGCGTTTACCAGCCCCGCCAGGCTCATGGCCATCACCACGTCCACCAGCTCGAAGTGGAACAGGCGGCGCAGTTGCTGCGGGTCTTTGGTCACGATGCGCCCCTGGGTCAGGGAGGAGTGTAGGAAGATCACGTGGGGCATGACGGTGGCGCCCAGAATGCCGCAAGCCAGGAGCACGCTCTCGGGGCCGGCGAACTGGGGCACGACGCTGTGGAAGGCGATCTGCCCCCAATCGGGGCCGGCCAGCACCGTTTCCACCAGGTAGCAAATCGCGATGACACCCACCAGTGAGGTGATGATGGCCTCCAGGGGCCGAAAGCCGTAGCGCTCCAGGCCCAGGATGACAAAGGTAGCGATGGCGGTCAGGAGCCCCGCCGCCAGAAGGGGGATGTGGAACAAGAGGTTGAGCCCGATGGCCGCCCCCAGGAACTCGGCCAGGTCTGTGGCCATGGCCACTGCTTCCATGAGCGCCCACATCCCCCACACCACCGGGGCCGGGAAGTGCTCCCGGCAGAGCTCGGCCAGGTTGCGGCCGGTGGCGATGCCCAGTTTGGCCGAGAGCGCCTGGACGAGCATGGCCATGAGGTTCGAGGCAAAGACCACCCAAAGGAGCGTGTAGCCAAATTTGGCACCCCCCTGAATATTGGTGGCGAAATTGCCAGGGTCCACGTAGGCGACACTGGCGACGAAGGCCGGGCCCAGGAAGGGGAGCAGCCGGGCGAGCCAGCCCTTCCGGCCCCGCTCTGCCAGGACCTCCATGGCGGCCCGGACCGTGGTGACGTCACCGGGCCTCACCTGGCCGCTGGTGGACGGCCTATCCTGCGGCATGGCTGTGGGCTTTCTTTACCAAGCACCTTTCATAGGGTGAATCCTAGTGTTTGGGCAACGCTTCAGTAGTGGAGAAGCCGCCCTCACGGACAGTGTAGCAAAAAGCCCCGGGCTGGTCAATCGCCAGGAGCAATGCTATAATGGTACACCGATTTTTCTTCACTAGGAAAGAAACCATGCCTGCCCTGCACCGCCAAATGCCCTCTGTGGACGTCGCCATGATCGGCCACTTCGCCCTGGACCGGCTCATCTTCGGGGGCCGGGAGGAGACCTCCCCCGGGGGCTCCGTCTACTACGGCGCCCTGGCCCTGCGGAGAATGGGGCTTAGCGTGGCGGTGATCACCCGGCTCAGGGAGACGGACTTCCCGCGACTGGAGGAGCTCAGGGCAGCGGGGGTATTGGTCTACGCTCATCCCGCCGCCGAGACCTCCGGCATCGAGAACACCTATCTCTCTCAGGACATGGACCGGCGCCTCTGCCGGCCCCTGGGCTTCGCCGGGCCATTCCGGCGGGAGGACCTCCCGGAGCCCTCGGCCCGAACTTTCATCGTGGGCCCCATCATCGCCGGCGAGGTGGACATCCCACTGGTGGAGGCCCTGTCCCGGCGGGCGCCAGTGGCCCTGGACGCCCAGGGGTTCGTGCGAGTCCGGAAAAGGGACGACCTGGTGTTCCAGGACTGGTCAGAGAAAGCCCGGGGGCTGGCCCTGGTTCAAGTCCTGAAGGTGGATGCCGCTGAGGCAGAGGTGCTAACTGGCCGGACCGATCTCCACCAGGCCGCCCGGATCCTGGCCGAATACGGCCCCCGGGAGATCGTGTTGACCCATGCCTCTGGCCTTCTAGTGCTCGCCCAGCGCCGCTACTTCCAGGCGCCCTGGACCTCCCGGCAGCTCTCCGGGCGTACCGGCCGGGGCGATACCTGCCTGGCCGCCTACGTGGGGAAACGCCTTGAAACCAGTCCCGAAGAGGCCTGCCGTTTCGCCGCCGCCTTGACTTCCCTGAAAATGGAAACGCCTGGGCCGTTTCGCGGCACCATGGAGGACGTGCAGGCGCGCCTGACGCAGGCCACCCGTCAGGAACGGCTTGAGCCCAGCTGGCGAAACTCCCATGACTTGTAGCAGATAGCCGATGGCCAATAGCAGCTGCCATCCGCTATCAGCCATCTGCTATCAGGGTAGGAGCCCAACCACGTT
Organism: Chloroflexota bacterium; assembly: GCA_040754915.1. Classification (GTDB taxonomy): domain Bacteria; phylum Chloroflexota; class DTOL01; order DTOL01; family JACQYG01; genus JACQYG01. The sequence goes on from JBFMCB010000004.1 coordinate 19,663, forward strand.
GGTAGGACAAGTTGCCAACTTGTCCTACTGACGGCCAATACGATTGGCCTGCTATCCCCACGACGCGAGACCATATCTACGGCTTGACACCTGAAAGATGGAAGGCGGCCTAGACACCTTCCAGATGTCAAGCAGCAATGGCGTCACCAGGCGAAATGCCCCTCAAGGCTGCGTCTGCTGTCCGCTAGTTGCTCCCTGCTCCCCGCTAGCTGCTGACCGCTACCCGCTCCCGCTCCTCTTCCCGGCGAAGCAGCAATACCGTCGCCAGGGAGAACAGGGCAAAGATAGCGCTGAGGGCGATGATGCCGTCCATGCCGCCCCGCTGGGCAAACGGGCCGCCCAGCCAGGCCCCCAAAAGCTGCCCGATCCCCAGGAGCACCGAGTACAGCCCCATGATCGCCCCCCGGTCCCCCTCGAAGGCCTGGGAGATGTCGGCCAGGTAGGCCAGGCCCGCCGGGGTGAAGCCGCTCTGCACCGCCACTGCCACCAGGGCTAGCAGTCCTAGCGGGACCAGCGCCGGGTTGCGCAGGTTCCCAGCGTGATTGATGGCGAAGACCAAAGCGACCACGGCAAAGATGCCCAAAGTGCCGATGACCATGATCGTGGTCTTGCGGATGCGGCCGAAAGCGAAGCTCCAAAGGTAGATCCCAACCACGAAGGTGATGGCGTAGCTGGCCAGGATGGATCCCACGGCGCTGCCGGAGAAGCCACCGGTGAGCACCTGGTCGGGGAATGTCTGGTCCCCCGACATCTGGAAGGCCACGTGGTTGAGCCAGAGCCCGAAGATGGCGTTGAAGCAGAGCCAGGCCGGGGCCAGGATCAGGAGCCGGTGGGAGCGGAAGAGGCGCAGGTAGTGGCCCAGGCCGGCAGTGGCCTGGGGGTTCTTCTCCCGCACGTCGTCCACCCCGCGGGCATAGATCAGGAGGCTCGTCAGATAGATGCCACCCACCGCCACAAAGCCCCAGGCCTTCAGCCAGTCCCAAAGAACCCCTCCCGCCAGGTAGCCCAGGGCCAGGCCGGCGATGGACGCCACCTCGAAGTAGCTCACGATGCGGCCCCGCAGGACGCCCAGCCGGGCGCTGGAGGCCCCAGTCACCAGGACCTGCCCGTTAGCGGGCTCCGGCGAAGCGGTTATCGTGGAGATGTACCCCAGAGTTGAGGGGGTGGAGCTGGCGGTGGAGAGCCCCTCCAGGAGGCGGGTGATGAAGAGCACCCAGAGGAGGGTAGTGGCCGCGGTCATTTGGACCGCAATGAAGCCAAAGAGGGGGCCAAGGATCATGAAAAGTTTGAAGCCGAAGCGGTCGCTCTGGGCTCCGAAGACGGGCGCGCCCAAGAGTTCAGTGATGAAGAAGCTGGCGCCGATGATGCCCACTGTGGTGGCTGGGATCTGGTATACCGTGGCGTCGATGTGGGCCAGGTACAGGCCCAGCATCACCCCGGTGGCCGAGGAGGCCAGGCGTAACACAAAGCTCCCGGCAATGCAAGAGGCCACCGACCGGCGGAAATCGCGAACTTGGCTTTTCAGTGAGGCCCTCATGCCGATGCCCTGAACCGCTCCGAAGTCCCTCGCCGCGGCCTCGGGCGACCCCTTGGCCGTGGAAAGGTTTCGGAGATTATATCACCCGAACACAGAGCCGTAAAGGGACCCACGCCCTGGCCATGACCCATTCTGAATATCTACCTGCACCCTTCTGCGACAAAAGTGGTAACCGTAAGGCCCAGACCTTGACAATGGTGCGAGTGCTGAGTATAGTATCAATTGCAATATCACGAGGTGAAATCTATGCCCTTTAAGGTTGATTTGCTAGTGCTTGGCCTCCTGAACACCGGGCCCATGCACGGCTACCAGCTCCACCACACCGCCAAGACCCAGGGTATCTACGCCTGGCTGAATGTGAGCCAAAGCGCCATATACTATTCCCTGCGCAAGCTCAAGAAGCAGGGCTGGGTAACATCCAAGGCCCAGCGGACCGGGAACCTCCCCGAGCGCCAGGTCTATTCCCTGACCGAGAAAGGGCGCGGGCAGTTCATCTCACTCCTGGAAAAAAACCTCGCCTCCGCCGACAAGCCTCACCTGAGCCTGGGCCTGGGCATCTATTTCATGAACCAACTCCCGCCAGGCCGGGCCATGGCTCTGATAAAAAGGCGCCAGACCGCGCTGCAGAAATGGGCTACGCAGCTACAAGGCCAGCTCACGACCACCAAGAGCGGTGCCGGTGACCCGCTGGCCGTCGAGACCCTCCAGCACGCCTTGAAGCACCTGGAGCTGGAGCTAGAATGGCTGGAGCACCTGGCCCAGCCGGAATGACAAGTCCGGCGTCTCGTGTTCGAGACGCCGGACTTGCTTGGTTGCGAGAAACGGTCATCCTCAGCGGACCAACTGCCTCAGCGCGATGAGCGCTCTGCTCTTCGCCGCCGACGGGCAGCCCGGAGCCGCTTTCGTTTCTCCTTCTCCCTCTTGGTCGTGAAACGCGCTTTCTCCCGAAAAGATCGAATGATCCCCTCCAGGGCTACACCTTTCCTGAACCGGCTGAGCATGCTTTCCAGCGTCTCTTCCGGCCTGAGCTCCACGTGCATGTAGCCTTGAGGGCTCGCTGCGGACACCTGGGACAGAACGGGGAGCCAAAAGCTGGTCTCTTCCGCCAGGCGCCGGTGCCAAGCCGGCTTTCCATGCCGCCAGGCGTGCCCTAACGGGCTGCTCTCATTTTGCGAAAGCAATCGCTGCAATAGACCGGGCGGTCGTTTCTCGGCCTGAACGGAACCTCGGTCTGGACACCGCACGAGGCACAGACCGCCGGGTACATCTGCCGGGGCCCCGCGTCGTAGTCCGACCGCTGCGGCCGATCCCGCCTGGCTGCGCGACAGGCCGGGCAGCGACTGGGCGCGTTCTCATAGCCCCGGGAGGCGTAAAACTCCTGCTCCCCTGCCGTGAAAACGAAGCTGGCGCCGCATTCACGACACGTCAAGGTTTTGTCCGCGTAGCTCACCCCACTCCCCCTCCCTAAAGAAATCCGGTCTTTGCTCGGCCACTGGTGCAGCAGCGCCACCGGCTCCTTAACTGGGGGAGGAGAGATGCCCTACTGCCGGCGCCAGTCACAAAACATTAACCTGGTGCGCGCATTATACACTAACCGCCGTCCTGGTGCAACACTCCCCAAGCTTCTTTACCAGGCACCTTCATGGCATGTGTCCCTTGTATTTCAACGCCGCCTGGGCGCTGGCCCCACAGGAGGGGCAGGTGGTCCAGTCCGGTTCCAGAGCCCGGCCGCAGTAGCGGCAGGTGCCCAGGGGCGATAGCCTCAGGCCACAACGGGGGCAGAAGCCAAAGTCGTCCCGAAGCCCGTAGCCGCAATTGGGGCAAACCCGTCCTGGCTGGGCAGCCGTTGGGGTTATGTAGGATACCATTAGCAATGTCGCCTAGGAACCTCGGAAGTGAGGTCTTCGTTTCTCGACGAACGCCGACAGCCCCTCCAGGAAGTCCGCCGTGCCACCCTGGGCGATAATGCGCTGTCGCTCGCGCTCCAGTTGCACCTCCAACAGCGGAAATAACGCCGCATTCACCAGGGCCTTGGCGCCGCCGAAGGCCAGGGTGGGCCCCTGGGCCAGCCTGGTTGCCACCTCTCGAGCCCGCTCGGCCAGCCTGTCATCCGGAATGACCTCGTGCACCAGCCCCAGCGTCAATGCCTGCCTGGCATCCAACACCGGATCTAATAGCAAGAGCTCCACCGCCCTCGCTGCACCGATGATCTGGGGCACAATCGTTGTCCACCCTCCATCCGGCACCAGGCCGATGGAAGTGTAGGCCTGCTTGAATTTAACGCCCTCGGCAGCCAGACGGAGGTCGCAGGCTGCCGCCAGGCTCATCCCCGCGCCACCAGCCGCGCCATTGATGGCCGCAATGACCGGTTTTTCCATCAGGCGTATGTCGGTGATGGCCCGGTGGAGGGGCACCGTCAGGTCACGAAAGAAATGACCGGGGTCCTCTCCCGCCTGGATGTGCTCCCAGGCGGCCTTCATATCTCCGCCAGCACAGAAGCCGCGACCAGCCCCGGTCAGGATCACGGTGCGGACGCCATCGTCCTCCACGCACGCCTGAACTGCCCGGACCAGTGCCAAGACCATTGGCAGGTTCACAGCGTTAAGCACCTCTGGCCGGTTGAGCGTGATGGTCGCCACGCCGTCCTCGACATTCAGCAGCACAGTTTGATCTCTCATCTTTTCATCCTTTCCCTCCGAGCTATCGCCATTTCGACACTCTCCTTACCCTGTCTGATTTCGCGTTTCAGTCTACCGCGTCTAACGTGCCCGCACGCTACTGAAGCCCAGGCGGCAAAGCCCCAAGCATTTGGCCAGAGCGAAGCGGAAGACGAATCGGTAGCGAATTTTCCAACGTCTCCGTACTAAAAATCCGACTGCTCAGTGCGCCTCACTCGAGAGAAAGAGGTGCACAATAGTATTGGTTGTATGCGGCAAGTTCAGAGCGAAGCCCGCTTACAAAGGTGAATTCCTCTACAGTGATCTCCCCGACCATACGATCTTCCTCGTAGCCCTCGCGTCCACTCCATTCCATCAGGCCCCAGAAATGCGTGCTGTTGTAGTAGTTATAGAAGATCCTGCTGCGCAAGAGCCCTCTCTTCGCAGCCAAGACCTCCCCGGTGGCCTTGATCCGCTTGTTCCACGCCTCGATCTTTTTTGAAGCCACGATCCCATGGCAGATTACGACAAGCCCCGGAGCTGCCTCCAAATCGCGAATGCATGCCGTCTCCGGGAGTTCCTTGGCAAAGAACTCCAGATATAACCCCGGCTGGAAATACGCCGAAGCCACACGATCGTCTGTCCGCACCTTCATGATGCCATGGGCAGCCACATTGTGGGCTTTCTCGCTAGTCCACTCGGTGATGGTCCAGATAATGTGCGGTTGGTCAATGCACTGGTAGAAGTTTCGGCGAAGCACCCCCAGATCGCGATTGAATTTACTCTCCGCCTCAGCCATACTCTTGAGTTCCTCTTCCAGCTTCCCGCTGGGGATGATGGTAGCGCAAATACTAAACATTGTAGCCTTTCCTCCTCGCATTACTCTTGTCGTGCCACAGCACGGTAAGCACGTTGTTACGCAAACCCTACTCCTCGATGGCTCCACCCAGGGCTCGCAGATGTTTGCGGAAGGTGTACGAAGGGTCCCCGGCCCGCCGGGCCAGATACTCAGCAAATCGCAACTGCTCCCGCAGGGTCCTTCCAGCCCGTACGGCGCTGGCCTGCTCGCGCTCCCTCAGCCAGATATGTCGAGCATTCGCCAGCACCTCTTCGACACGTTGGCCAGGAACAAAGAGAACACCATCCGGGTCACCGAAGACAACGTCTTCTTTTCCCACCACGTAATCACCAAATCGCGCCGTGGAAAGCGCGTCGGGGTCAGGTGAGTCCAGCCGCTGCGGGCCAGCGGGACAGGAGCCATAGCTGAACACCGGAAAACCGATCTGCTCAAGCTCCGTCGTGTCACGGTGAGCACCCCAGACGACGATTCCAGCCAGGCCACAGGCCTGGGCCTCGAGGGCCGTGAGATCCCCGATGCAGCCTTCGTCCAGCCTGCCGGCGTTATCTATGACCAGGACGTCGCCCGGCTCGGCGGTCTCCATCGCTTCCAGAAAAATATCCACACTGCCGTAGTGGCGCGCGGGCAGGACCCGCCCCGCAACATGATGCCCCGGTAATATGGGTCGGATACCAGGGGGAGCGAGACGGAGTAGTACCGCCAGTCGCAGGCAGGCGTCGGCGATGAGAGGCGTTGAGAACTCCGAAAAGGCGCCAAATAGTTGTCGCTTGAGCATAGCATCCTCCAAAAATCTAGTCTTCCGCAAGGCTCAATAGCCGGATGTTGTCTTGCACGTCTTTCACGTTGCGCATGCCGATGCAGAGGCTGTGGATGTAGCGAAGCCGGGAGACAAAGGAGAAGGCCGCCTCCGGGTCGGCAGCTAGTGTGCCGCAGCCCATCACTTTCATGGCCACGACCCCTTTTCCCACCTGCCACGCACTTTGTGCGGCTGCCAACATCTCCTCTACGCCGCCATCCTCTATGCGCGAGTCTGACGTGCAGACGCCGGTGGCGTTGATGGGCACCAACAGCACTTCAACCTCAGGCCACTCAACAGCCAGTTGGGCCACGCGGGCACTGTGGGTGGAAAAGCCCAGCGCCCGCACCCTTCCTTGAGCTTTGTCTTGTTGCCACAGCCTCAGGCATTCTCTGGCCGCATCAACCCAACTCAAGCCGACACAATGCACAAGGAGAATGTCCAGGTAGTCCGTGCCAAGCTCCGCCAGGATGCGATCCGTCGCTCCGGCTGGTTCGTAGGTCTTGCTGGCGATCACCACCTGCTCCCGGGGTATCTGACGCAGAGCATGGGCCACGTGTGGGTGGCTGCCGTAATCGTCTGAGGTATCCCAGAAAGAGATGCCCAAATCCAGAGCCTGCAGCAACAGGGCCGCTCCTTCCTCCGGGGAGAGCCGGTCACTCTGCGGCCCCATGTAGGCGGTGCCGAAGGCCAGGCGAGAGACCATGAGCCCCGTATTCCCCAACAACACATTCTGCACTCTTATCACCGCCTCTGAAATTGGAGTATGATCGCCGCCTGCAGGGAAGCCCAGCGGTCGGTTTCCTCCAGGTTGGCCAGCGCCTGCCAGGTGCGTTGCCGGAAGGGGCTGGCTCCCGGCCAGCGGCCGTCGGGTTTGCGTTGGGAGGCCAGCCACTGCAAGGCGGACTGGGCCCCGGGATGATCAAGCGCCCCCAGTTCGGCCAGGACCCGCAGCACGAAGAGGATGTCAGCCTGGTAAAAGAGGGGGAAGTTGAGCCGAAACCAGAGGGGGTGGACGCGCCCGGACGTAGGATAGTCAGCCTCGACCAGGTGGTAAGTCTCCAGCAGGAAGGTCAAGGCATTCTGGATGGCCGCTTCGGCCTGGAGGGGGCGAGGCCGGGCCGGCAGAGCCGCCAGCCCCCACAAGGCGCGGGCAGCACCCCAGGCGCACGGCAGTTCATCATTGTGGGAGCAGCGCCAGCCTGCCTCCTGGGCGTCGTGTGCCAGGTAGTTAACGATCACGTGCATGCGCGGGTCATCGGCCTGGCCGCAATGGAGGGCATAGCGGAGCAGGTTTCCCCAGAAGCAAGAAAGGCCATGCGCGTTCTTTGTGATGGCCTGCTTCAGTTCGTCCTGGGTGGCAGCCAGCATGAAAGCTGTACCACGCCGCAGACGTGGGTCGACACCATCAGCGGCAAGCTCCGCCAGCAAGAGCATGCTCCAATGAGTACTGGTGTACTTGGGGGTATAGTAACTGTGCTCGCCAGCCCAATCCCCCTTGTCGGTCTGCCCGGTCAGGATTGCCGGCACCGGACCCTCGGCCATGATCGCCTGGCGAGCGTCCTCGACTTCAGGGTCATCTGTCGGCTGCGCCAGAAGAGAACGCAGGGTCAGATAACGGATCGAGGGGGTACTGGCCGCCAGTAACCAGTGGATGAAGTCTGAATCGCTCATCTTAACTCCTTCTTTCAGGTTTGACAGCGAGAGCACAAGTACCCAGTGGTGGAGCCGACTCGCAGAGCGTTGGTACCATAAACGTTCAGTTCTTGGAAGGCAAAGATGCGCGCAGCCCTCGCCGTAGCAGGGCGAATCCGAGCGAGGCTGCCAGTCCCATCGTCAGGCCACCGTACCAGATCATCACCGGTGCCAGGTTATCGTTCAGGAAACCCCCGGCCACCGGACCGATCCCGAAACCGATCCCCCACGTCAGGCCGTAGACGCTCATATATCGGCCGCGCATATCCGGCGGAGCCAGGTTGGCGGTCAACGCCGTGGAGGTCGGGATCATGATCATTTCGCCGATGGTAAGCACGATCATGCTCACCAGGAACGTCGGGAAGTTCCACCCTAACGCCACGCTGCCTACACCCAGGGCGTAGAACAGCGATCCGACCGCCAGCACCGGCAGATGGTGGTATTGCTCAGTGGCCCGGGTGATGGTGTACTGGAAAAGCACTACCATCGCCGCATTGGTGGCCATGACGAAGCCGTACTGGTTCTCTGGCACGCCGAAGTTCTCCTTGGCGTAGACCGGCAAGAGCACCATCATCAGCGAGTAGGCCATCGTGGCCAAGGTATATACTCCGCAGAAGGCCAGAAATGGCCGGTCGCGCAGGACGTGACCGTAGCCGCTCTCTCTTCGGGGTTGGTCGAGGGCATCCTGTCTTTGCAGTAGAGTCTCTGCCACGAAGAACAGGATCAACAGAGCGAAGGCGGCACCCGCACTGGCGGCGATGTAGAACGCCAGGGCGTAGGACACGGCGGTGACAAACCCTCCGACCGAGGGGCCGATCGCTATGCCCAGGTTGGCGATCATGCGCAGCAGAGCATAGGCCCCTGCTCGCCGCTCCGGCTCGATCAGATCGGCCACCATCGAGTCAACCCCAACGCGATACAGCGGGCCGAAGGCGCCGTTGAACAACATCAAGATGACCCACGGTTGCAGCGTGTCGAAGATACTCATCGCTATCAGGGTGATACTGCCTGCGGCCAGACTCAACACCATGGCGCCTTTGCGACCGAACCGGTCCACCGCCGGGCCGGCAACGAAGGTGGCGGCCAGCCCGGTGACCGAGTTCAGTGTGAGCAGCAAGGCGACGGTGGTCAAGGGGATGTCCAGCCGCCGGCGCATGTAGATGGTCATGAAGGGCCAGACCATGCTGGAGCCGGCGGCGTTGATCAGCATGCCCCAGAACAGAAGCCAGAACTGACGTGGATAGCCCGCGGTGGTCTGCCTGACCCGGCTGAAGGGGCCCCAGTGGTTTTGCAATTCCACCTATACGGCCTCCTCTGACCACCGCAATAGATCACCTAGAGATGTATGATGTCGGTTCAGCAGCCAGCCCACCAACCAGCCGAAGATGAAATTGGAGGACGCTGTCTCTACCAGGTGTGCCATCCGCACCGCCTCGGGCATATATGGGTTCGGCAGCAGGAGTTGAGCGTTCATCAAGGCCGCAAACAGCAGTCCAACCGCTAATCCTGCTTCCCACCAACCACCTTTCATCATCCGAATGACCGGCAAGGCCAAAGCCGTCCACATCAATGCTCGCAGCACCTGGAAGGGGAGCAGCCAGGGTGTGTCCCGAAGCACTATGCTCATGTGCGCTAAGAAGTTGCCGGGATCGGTCCCGCTATAGTATGCCTGCACCGCCGGGTTCTTCCACGCGATGAAGTAGCCAAAGGTGAAATACAGGACCACGTAGGCGGCCGCGATCGCCGCCAGCTTCCACGCCCATTCGTTTGCAGGCATGACCAATCGTCGGTTCTGTTCTCCATCAGCGATATCTTGTCGCCATTTACCCAGAAGGAGAACCACCAGTGGCGAGAAGGGTGCGGCAACAAATGCTCCCATAAGGAACAGGCGCGGCAGCACACCAGGCGGCAGACGAGTGACAAAGACGGCGGATTCGATCTGTGACATGATGGTCATCACGCCATAGAAGACAAAGAAGACAGTAGCGACCAGCCGCCAACCCGACCAACGAGAATGGAGGATCGCATAGGTCAAAATTGCGGTGTCCAGAAAGCAGACCACCAGCAGAGCGGCCAGTGCAGTGCCAGCTTGTTCTGGGGTGGTTTGGCGGGCCTCGCCTTGGGGACCGGTCACGGCGGAGGCCACAGCGAAGCAGATCAACAGGACGAGGGTCAGGGCGATCACCTTCAGCCCAAGGATAACTGCCGCCCTCGCGTTCATAGGGGCTCTCCTTCATTCCACAAAGCGTGGCGCTTCTTCATAAAACCGGACATCGGCATAAGCGAAGCCGGTCGCCGCCCGCGCCTCTTGCTCGGCAATCCATCGCTCCAGCCCTACCAGTTGCATCCGCCGACCATCAGCCAACAGGAGGGGGTAGCCATGCAACTTCTCCAGCCGCGGGCAGGGGTAGTCGGGGCACAAGGGGCAGGTGGTCATCCCCCGCTCTTGGGCGCAGGACCGGATGGCACAGCCGGGGCACCCGCCCCCAGCCCGACAGCCGGGACAGGAGGTGTCGGCCAGGCGGTTCAGCCCCTCCCAGAACATGGCGAAGACCTCTTCCAGGCCTGGGATGTCAAAGTAGCCCCGGTCGTACCCCTCCTTGCGTAGCGTCTCCCGCAACGTCGCTGCCTGCTGCGGTATCCGCCGTCGGTTGGCGCACAGGCCACAGTATAAACCGCAGAAGGTTACTTCTTCCAGGTTCATATTCATCTATACCTTCTGTGTATGTCTTGCGGGCTGCATCTCCCGGTAAAGGTCACGCAGGCAGCCGATCTCCGCACCGTGGTGCAGGTCGTGGGAAACCATGCTCCAGAAGATGCGCCAGGTGGGCCACCGTTCTCCCCAGTTGGTCAGTCGCATGTCCTCCAGGTCGGGATCGCCCAGGCCGTCCAGCGCAGCCCGCAGCCGTGCCTGGCTCTCCTCCAGCCAGGCGATGGCGTCGGCAGCCGTGTGGGGTGTAGGCAACTCGTCCCAGGTTAGCCTCCCGGGGCCGAAGGCGTACTCGTGGTACATCACCTTGCACTCCGCCAGGTGTAACAACCGCCAGGCGATGGTGGTGAAGGGCGGCGGCTCCGGTGCCGGCTCGGCATAGTCCACGATCCAGCGGCCGTCCTCCGCAGGGTGTGCCGTCCAGCAGCCAGGCACCGGTTCCCAGAAGAACTCCTGGTCGGTCAGGCCCTCCAGCCGGCGGCGCAGGGTCTGCCAGGCTTCGTCCATCTCGGCGGTCAGCAGGTCAACTGTCTTTCGCGTCATGGTATTCCTCCTGTATTCCGCAAATTCTTGGCGTGCCCGCGGTGGTGGCGCAGGATGACGAGGGCCCAAGCGTAGGGTGTTGTCTCTGGCTCCCAAACCCCTGGGAATGGTCGGCTCAGGTTGTCCTGGCTCATTCCCCGCAGGACCTCCACCAGCGCCTGATGCGCGGCCTGAAAGCCGGCCCACACTGCCTCCCAGGGTTGGTCACGACGGGCTCTAACGTGGACTTGGTTCCAGGCCTCCCGGTCCTCAACGAGCTCAACCTGGGGGGCGTGTCCGTCCGCCATCTGGCGCAGTCCCTCCACGTCCAACCACTCCCAATCGGCCACGTGCCCGAGTACATCTTTGAGAGTCCACTCTCCGCAAACGGGACGTGACACCCGTTCCCCGGCCGGCACCAAGGCGGCGGCGGCCAGCAACTCCTCGCGGCCGGCCTGCAGGGCAGCCAGCAGGATCTCCTTGGGGCCGCTTTTCCCCTTCAACCCTTGGGCTTCCCTCCAGGTCGCGATCTGGGCGGCATGTTCGGCGTCGTGTCGCCAGTAAACCTTCAGTCAGCCCGGGAAGGCCCAGTTATCTCCCTGAAAGGAACGACGCCGGAAGAACTCCTCCACGGGCAGGGTTTCCAGCCAGGCCACCCAGGTTGCCCGGGCCTCCTGCAATTCTGCCAGCACCTCCTCCAGGGCCCGATTCCGCCATGCGGGCACATTGGCGGCATTGAAGGCGTCCTCGTTCTGAGCAGTTGTGATATCAGGGGCCTCGCCGCTGATCATACGCTTCATCTCTCGCAGCACCCAGCGGTCCCAGGCGGCGATGTGGGCCAACACCTCCTTGACTGTCCAGTCACCAACGGCCAGCACCTCGGTGAGCGCCCGCTCGTCCAGGCCGATAAGTTGCTCCAGCAACCCACTTCGCTCCGCGGCCAGGCGGGCCAGCAGATGACGGCGGTGGATGGTCAGGGTCTCGCGAACCTGTGCCGTATGCTCCCTTTCGTGCTCCAGGAAGCGGCGCAGGGCCTTGCGCGCCGTCCACAGCTCCTCGGGGTGGTCGGTCCAATGCATGGGGCGGAACACCCCTGATCGCTCTTCCTGGGTGAGTTGCCGCAGCCGGGCCACAGCGGTGCGCCGTTCCATTTCCAAGAAGCCAAAGATGGGCAGGTCCTCGTCGCGTTCCCATTCCGGAGGCAGGGTTTCCGGGGGCACGAGGCGGGAGACGTACCACTCCTCGGCGTTGCCAATGTGGCGTAGCAGGCGGCGGACGCTGAAGGACTGTGAGTCGGGCTGCCAGTCCAGGACGTCATCGGGGAGGTCGCGGACCATGGCCAACAGGTTGGAGCGGGCATAGGCCATCAGGTGAAAGAGACACTCCATCTCCTCAGGGGTGATGGGCTCCCGGTCCGGGGGGAAAAGGGCGGCGGCATCCCCGGGGTCGAAAGGGCCGAAGCCGGTGCTCTCGCCGGCCACCTCGACCTCAATGGGCTCCTCCTCAGATGGGAGGGGCTCACCGTGGCGACGCAGCCAGGTACAGTACTCACGTATGGCTTCGGGCGCCCGGCGCAGGGCCTCGTCCGGGGTCGACGCCCGGACGGCGCAACCAGGCAGGTCGAGCACGTGTGCCATCGTCAGCCCGTCGCGGGCGATTTCCAGGTAAACTGGGTAGCGGGTCAAGGGACCTTTCCTTTCAACCCGTCCCGTAGACGGGTCAGCAAATCGGCCAGCTCGGCCTTTTCCGCGTCGTCCAGATCGGACCAGGGTGCAAAGAAGTAGCGGTCGGTATCGGCCTCGACCTGGTCCCGGAAGACCCGGCCGGCCTCAGTCACATGCGGCGTGCCCTCCGGCCCCTCGATGAACCCGCGGGCCCGCAGTTCCGCCAGCGCTTCGGCATACACCTGTGGCGGGTGGCCGCGGTGAGCCAGCCGTTGGCATACCGCGTCCAGCGAGTCGGCCTCTCCCCGCCAGAGGAGAGTCAGAGACTCCAACGCAGTGGCGCTCAGCCCCGAGGGCTGCCAGGCCGCAACGTGGGCGTCATCCCGGTAGGCATTCAGGCAAGAGATGGCCTCCTCGATGTAGGGAAGCGGCGGAGTGACCGCCGGCATCAGCTTGTAGTTGAGCCGGATGCAACGGGGCTCAGGCGGTGGCAAGGCCCTAAGACTGGATTGCACCAGCCGGTCGAACAGGCCAGCCAGCCGCGCGCCGTCAGCCTGGGGCAGCGGATCGGCCTGGGACATGGCAGCCCGGGCCTCCTCAATGAAACGCTCCAGCCCGGCCCGGCCAGCATCCGTCAGGCGGTACTCTCCCGGCGAGGCCTCCGCCAGATAGCCCCTCCCGGCAGCGGCCGACAATCGGGCTAAATAGGCCTCGACGGCCGTGTAGGGGCCGCGTATCTGGAGGCGGGCCGGGGTCGTCGACTCCGGCTCGAAGGTGAAGGCGCTCAGCAGCAGGCCCCAGGTCCAGCCATCGAGCCCGCTCTCGGCGATGATCCGCTCTATCACCGGCTCATACTGGGTGCGTATGGCAGCCAGGGCCTCGCCAGCCAGATTCCACAATCGGTGCTCGTTCATTTTTCACATGTTCGCTGTGCGTACACCCTCGATCACCATAGATCGAGAATGGACGGGGGGTTTAAACCTGGCAAGAGGGGCAAAGGTAGCTGGTGGTGGCGCCCACCCGCAACTCTTCCACGATCGTTCCGCAGGCTGGACAAGGTTCGCCGGTTCGGTAGCCCACCTGCAAATGCTCCGTGTAGGTCCCATCGTTCCCCCATACGTCGTATTCTCGTGGGCCACCGCCCCAACGGATCCCTTCCTCTAACACCAGACGGATGGCGCTGTGCAGTCGCTCCACGTCAGTCGGGTCCAGGGTGCTTGCCGGACGCAGTGGATGCAACCGGGCGTGCCAGAGGATATCCTGAACGTAAACGTTGCCGATGCCGGCGATGAAGGACTGGTCCAGCAGGTATTTCTTGATGGCGCCGCGCTTGCCCTGTAACATCTGCCCCAGCCGCGGCGGGGTGAAGTCGTCGGCTAGAGGTTCCAGCCCCAGGCGGGCCAATTGGTGATGGCCATTCAGGTCGCCTAGCGGGATCAAATGCACGTGGCCGAACCACCAGAAGTGTACCCAGAGCTGTTCACCGTTGTCCAGGCCAAAGACCACCCGCTCCCGGCGCGGGTTGGGGACCTCATCCGGGCGGTGCAGGCGCACCTCGCCGCCCATCCCCAGATTGAAGGCCAGCGTCCAATCTCGATCCAGGTCGGCCAGAACCCATTTGCCCCGCTGCCAGGCGCGCTGGAACTTGCGGCTGACCACGGCCTGGCAGAAGTCCTCAGCCGGCCGGTTAAGACACTTGGACTGGTGAACGGCCACGCTGGCGATGGACTGGCTCCGCAGGGCCTGGTCCATGCTGCGGGCCAGGATGACGATGTCGGGGAGTTCAGGCATCGGATGAAGGCCCTCCTTTATTGGCCGGCAGAAACCGCACGCGCCCTTCCCGTGCCGACAGGATCAACCCCCAACCGAAGGGTTCAGTCACCTTCAGAGTTGCCGTCAGCCTATGAGTGCCCGGGGCTAACGCTGGGCGGATGACGTGCATGTCCGAGTCCACGTAGCCCCGGTCCGGACGGTTGCGCATGCTGGCATATGTATTTCTTCCGGTGAAGACAATTTGATCGCCGAACTGCAAGGACAGTTCGTCGCTGAATCCGAACGCGAATTCTACGGCCTCGCTTGAGAGCACTTCAAACCACCGCACCAGGCGTACCTCTCCAAGAGCCAGGGGCAGGTAGCGGTTCAAGTTCAGGATGCCGCTGGGCTCGCATTCAACCGTGCCGAAACCTTCCAGGAACCATTCGCCGACAACCCCGGCGGGGGCCGCCGGGTAGTGCCACCCGGAATCTGGGAACGCCTGGCACGCCGAAACACGGAAGTCGCTGAAGTATGCGGGCTGGAAGGACCAGATTCCCACCAGTCCCGCCTTCTGCCGATGGGCTAAACGTCCCACCACGAGCGGCGGCTGATCGCCGATGGTAAATGCGGCCCGATCACCTTTGACGTCAACCCTCAGGCTAAACCATTCTCCCGTAGGGACTACGGCTTGCTTCTGGTATGCGCGGCCATGATACAGTTGCCAGGTATTTGACCCGTGAAAAACCGGATCATACTGTAGCGCGTCCCAAAGGCCGCTGGTGTGGGGCTGGGCATAGGCAAGCTCATAGTTCAGGGCATCAGCGATTCGGAATGCGATGCCGGGATACGCCGGGGCTTCCGCGCCTATTTGGACTCCCACGCTCCCATCGGCGACTTCCAAGCCCGGCATCACGACCAAACCGTTGGTAAGCCTCAACGCTCTGCGCCCATTCCAGGTGACCACCTCCGCAGCCGAGGCGTGCGCGTCTAGCTCGTCGAGGTTGGTAAGATCTTTTTCGTACGCTGGTGTGATAGTCACATTCAGCCTCCTCATCATTGTGCCGGCCAGCACAGTTAGGCTCGTTCCAAGTAGGATATACCCTGCATCAAGCCCAACCTGCGGCTGAATCACCGCTTAGACCCCACGACGACCCCGTTGAGCCAGGCATAGCCTTTCAAAGGCCGTACTTCCACGTCAGTGAAGCCGACCTCGGCCATCCAGCCGGCGATCTCCCCGCCAGCATAACTGGCCCCATAAGTCATGTGCAGGCTGAACAGGGCCGGCAGCAGCGGGCCGGTCTTCTCGTCGTTCAGCAAAACCTCCTGCACCACGGCCAGCCCGCCGGGCGCTAGCGAATCGTAGGCCTTGCGCAGCATTACCCGGCAATCAGCCGGTGTCTCGCCGTGTAGCACGCCGGAGAGAAGCACCACGTCGTTGCCCTGGCCATAGTCCCGCAGGTAGTCAGCAGCGCGGAATCCAACTCGGTCCGCTAGATTGAAGGAGGCGATGATCTCCTTGGCAATGGGCTCAGTCTCCGGCAGGTCGAGAACCACCGCCTGCAACTGCGGATATCGTTGACAGAGCACCAGAGCATACGTCCCCGGCCCTCCTCCTACGTCACAGAGCAGGCGCCGGCCGGAAAGGTCCAGGGTGTCGGCCAGGGCCTCGGCCTGGCCGGCCATGGCGATGTTGTGCATGGCCAGGATCCAGACGCGATGGTCTTCCTGGTGCTCAAGGTAGGTCATCATTTCGCCCTCGGCGAGCTCTTGGGGCCCCCGCTCTCCAGTCCGCACAAAGCGGTCTATCTCCCCCCAGCGGGTCCACTGTCGGCCCAGGTGCTCGACCAGTTCGCCCTGGTAGGCCGGGCGACCCCACACCAGGTGGCGGTCAACGAAGGGGGTGTTGTGGTAGAGGTCACCCTCTTTCTCCAACAAGCCCATCGCCGCGCAGGCTACCAGCAGCTTCTCTGTGCTAAGTGAATGGGTGCGGCAGCGTGCGGCGACCTCGGCGGGGCTGGCCGGACCCGCAGCCAGAGCGGTGAAAAGGTCCACGCGGACCGCAGCCAGAAGCGTGCCGGTGATGGCATAGCCCCATATGAGGTGCTGGAAGTAGTAAGCCGGCCCTGGTTTGCCAAGAAGGTAGTCGTCGGAAAATGTGATGCTCATGGCAAGCCTCCTGGTATCATCGAATTAGGATTTGCAAAATCCACAATGCTGCCATACCCACCCCAATCGTAAGCAGCACGTTTTTGCTGCGCCAGGCGACGAGCGCGGCCAAGACTCCAGCCAGGAGCCGCGCGTTGCCGAAAGAGAGATCGAGCGCGCCACCGGGCCGCAGCAGTCCCGGGAGGATGATGGCCGAAAGCACCGCCGGAGGCACGAAGCGCAGCGCCCGCCGGATGACAGGCGGTATATCCACCCGCTCTAGCAGCACGATGGGCGAGAGGCGGATGGCGTATGTGACTAAGCCCATACCAATGATGATCAGCCAGAGAGTCATGGAGCCAGGTCAGGGATCGAGAGTTAGGGACCGCGAGGGACGCAGCGCGCCAGAGGCGTTGCGCTCCAGCCATAGCCCCACCAGGATGCCGGTGAGTGCCGCCACCATCAGCCCCAATTTTAACGGCAGATCTGCCGCGAGCACGGCAACCACGCCCGCCGAGAGGGCCGCGGCCACGCTCGGGCGGTCGTTGAGCGCTGGAACGACGAGGGCGATAAAGGTGAGGGTGAGGGTGAAATCGAGCGCCCAACTCGCCGGTACCTGTGCGCCGAGGAAGATCCCGACCGCCGTGCTGGCCTGCCAGGTGCTCCACAACGCCAGCCCCGCTCCGAGGAAGTACCAATGCTTCCTTGCCGATGGTGAGGGCGAGGCTTCCGGTTGATTGTAGTGGGTGATGGTTACGGCATAGGCTTCATCGGTAAGGAGGTAGGCCAGCAGCCATCTCCACAGCGGATGAAGGTGCTTGAGGTGTGGCGCCACCGAGGCACCGTACAGCATATGCCGCAGGTTGACGATAAAGGTAGTGAGGACAATGACCACCCCTGGCGTGCCCGTGGCCATGAGTTGCGCACCCACGAACTGCGCCGAGCCAGCGAAGACGATGGATGACATGGCCAGCGCCACGCCCCCTGGCAGGCCCGCGCCAAGCGCCAGCACGCCGTAGATCATCCCGAAAGGGATGACGCCGAGCAAAATGGGCAGTAGAGCCTTGACGCCGGAAAGGAATTCGGAACGAGATGATGGCATGGGTGATGATCCTCCTCATAACGCGGCCGGGCCGGCACTGGACCAAGCCCCCTGCTCTAGTTCCTGAATCGCGCTACTTGTAATCTTCCCGAACCGGGTGCCAGGCGTCCACCGCCCGGGTCGGTCGCGAAAGAATGTGCGCCCCGTGCCGGACGTTGGGTGGAATGGTCACGCCCTCGCCCGCCTGGAGCGTGCGCGTCTGCCCGTCCAGCGTGAACTCCATTTCGCCTTCCAGGACGAGCGTGATTTGTTCGTGCGGGTGTTGATGCTCCGGCACGGCTGTGCCAGGCTCGAATTCGAAAAACGTCATCATGACGTTGTCCAGGTAGACGGCGCGGCGCGTAATGCCCGGGCCAGCGGCGATTGGAGGCAACCGGTGAACGTCAAAGAAAGACATGGCTGATTTGCTCCTTGAGTTAGTTCTCGGAATACCAATAGACGGCGCCTTTGCTTGCCCCAGCCTTGGCCGCAATCTCGCCGAGGATGGCGCGGTTTCAGCCTCGAAGGGAAAACTCGTGCAATGCAGTGTTCAGAATACGCCGGCGGATCTTAGCCTGGTCAGCTTGAGGGTGGCGGGGCAAATAGTGTTATCTCGTTACATACTGGCCAGTCAGTGTGGATGGTATCGGAAAACAACTGCTGTGTCAAGACCGTGATGTGCGATGTCCAGGACATACTATACACCCAAATTTGAGAAAAGAACGGATTCCGAGTATACTTAGCTATCGATATAGTTCGCAAAGGAGGCAACATGGCCAGGGTTGAACACTATACGGCCTGCGAGGCGCAGGTCGTCCAGGACGAGGGCGCCGTCGACGCGACTATCCGCTGGGTTATCGACGAGAAGCGCGACGGCGCCCCAAATTATGCGCTGCGCCTCATCGAGGTGGCCCCCGGCGGCCATACACCGCACCATGCCCATTGGTTCGAACACGAAAACTACATCATCGAGGGCGAAGGAGAAGTCGTCATCGGCGACGAGGTGAAACGCATCGGGCCGGGCTACGTCGCCTTCGTCCCGGGCGACGTCATCCACCAGTACCGCAACACCGGCGACAAACCACTTAAGTTCATCTGTGGCATCCCCCTAGGCTGGATCAAGGACGCACGGGAGAAGCTGGGCCAAGGGTTATGATCTCAGCCTAGCGGCGAAGGGTATTCCCCAATTGGTGGAATTGAGAGCACAGCCATGAGGTTTTCTGCTGCAATCTGATTACGGTAAAGCCTAAAGTATGAGATACCGGTGGAATTGAGTACGAGAACCGACCTTCAGGATAAATCGGTTGAGGTGGAGGGCCTGCGCATTCGCTATCTAACCGCCGGAGAGGTGGGCCCTCCGGTTCTGCTCCTGCACGGCGGAGGGCTTGACTCTGCCTTCCTTTCGTATCGCTTTAGCATTGGCCCCATTTCCCAGCACCACAGGGTATTCGCCCCCGATTGGCCAGGGTATGGGGAGAGCGATGAGCCGAAGGTAGAATGCAGCACCGAATACTACATCAACGTCTTGGGCCATCTCATGGACACCCTGGGTTTAGAAAGGGCCGGCCTTGTTGGCCTTTCCATGGGAGGAGGGATCGCCCTTGGTTTTACCCTCCAATCGCCTCAAAGGGTTGACCAACTCGTTCTGGTGGACAGCTACGGCCTGGGGCGTGAAATCCCCTGGCGAATAGTCTCATACATGGTGGTACGGCTGCCCCTTCTGTATGAGATGACCTGGGCGTCCCTAGGCTGGAGTCGCTGGACGCTAAGGAGAAGCTTGCAAAGTATCGTCCATAATCCCCAGGCTGCTACGGAGGAGCTTATAGACGAGGTCTACCAACTGTTGAAGAAACCAGGGGCGGGGAGGGCTTTCACGTCTTGGCTGAGGAGCGAGGTTCTTTGGAGCGGCCTCCGCACTAACTTCGTCGATGAGCTTCATAAAATCATGGCGCCAACGCTGATCCTCCACGGCACGGAGGACAGGCTCGTGCCGGTCTCCTGGTCCCAAAGAGCTCACACTTTAATCAAAGGCTCTGAGCTACACGTTTTCCCGGAGTGTGGACACTGGCCTCCACGAGAGAAAATGGAGGAGTTCAATTGTGTAGTCTTGAGGTTCTTGGCGAAAAGGTGAGGCGAGCGGACAACAAATGAACGTATGTCTTCGCCGATGCCGAGGTGGAGGCGCGGTCCAGTGGAGCGGCGACCGTGGCTGAGGCATTGGCCGCGTCCAGGGAGAACGCCTGAAGAGATCGAAGCGGAGGCAATGCGATGACAGATGAGAGCGCCCGCCTGCAAGGATACTGGCGGGATGAGATGGAGGCCGCCCAGACCTACGAGCGGCTGGCCCAGGCTGCCGTGGACGAGCGCAGCCGCCGGTTGCTCCTTAAGATGCGAGATGCCGAGCTGCGCCACGCGGCCCGCTGGGAGGCCCGGATCCGAGAGTTAGGCGGGGAGCTGCCTCCACGACCTTCAGGCCGGCGGGCCCGCTGGCTAGGGCTCCTCGCCCGCCTGGGTGGACAGGAGCGGGTTTTTCGCCAGTTGGAGGCGGTGGAGCGAGGGGCGGTGGCCGGCTATGGCGCTGGCCTGGCCGACGCCGAGAGCTCCCGCATCGCTGCCGAGGCCCAGGCTGACGAGCGGGGGCATGCGGCAGCCTTGCGGGCCCTGGCTCGGCCGGAGGCCAAGGGATCGGAGACCATCCTGACTCGCGAGCGCTGGCACAGGGGTGGGGGCGGGACCATGCGGGAGCTGATCTTTGGCATCAACGATGGGCTGGTGTCCACCCTCAGCCTGGTGTCGGGGGTGGCTGGTGCTGACCCGGGACGGGGCGTGGTCCTTTTGGCCGGCCTGGCTGGTCTCTTGGCCGGGGCCCTCTCCATGGCCGCCGGGGCCTACATCTCCAGCAAGTCCGAACGGGAGGTGCACGAGGCGGAGGTGTCCCGAGAGCGGGAGGAGGTGGAACGGAATCCGGAAGAGGAAAAAGAGGAACTCCGCATCCTGTACCAGCTCAAGGGGTTCAGCCTGGAGGAGGCGGAGCGACTGGTGGAGCGCGTGAGCCAGGAAGGGGGACTCTTCCTGGAGGGGCTGGTGCGGGACGAATTGGGGCTGATGCCGGAGAGCTTCCCCAATCCCTGGAAGGCAGGGGCCTTCTCCGGTGGCGCTTTCATTATCGGAGCCATCGTACCACTGGTAGGCTACTTCTTCCTGGAGGGGGTGCCGGCCGTCCTGCTCTCGGCGGGGCTTAGCGTCACGGCGCTGTTCGTCATCGGCGCGCTCAAAACCCTGTTCACTGGCCTCCCCTGGCTGAAGAGCGGGCTGGAAATGGTAGGCATCGGCATCCTGGCCACAGCGATCACCTACCTGATCGGGAGAATGTTTGGAGTGCAGCTATCGTGAAATGAGGGCCAGGCATAGCAGTGATGGTGAGCGGGGTCGGCCGGGCGATCCGCGGCCGGTGCGTTGAGGGCGGACGATATTCTGAGGGGGCCAGGAGGGAGGCCTTGTCCCCAGGAGTCCATGCTTAGATATAGGCACTCTGGCGAAGGCTCCCAAACCTTCGCCAGAGTTGCCGTCCCCGTTTAGGGGTCAGCGGTCCCTCCCGCTCCGAGATCCAGACCAAGGGAGGTCTTGAGGCGGAGCCCCAGGGCGTTGATTCCAGCCTCCAGGCTCTTGGTCACGTCCGCCGTCAAGGAGCCTTGAGCCTGGGTACCGGCAGGGGCTTGAACCGAAACGAACTCCTTGGCCCCAACCTGGGCCTCTCCATTGGCCTGGCCGGAGCGGTTAGTGCTCCCCCGGATGTTCAGGTTGAGCGGCCCTTGCACTCCCGTCTTGACCTCGCCACCGACATTGGTGGAGCCGGAGACCTTCACCTCGGCGGGACTTTCGGCCCGCACCGACTCTTTGGCCCTCGCCTGTCCCTGGGCCTCGAGGCTCACTACGGCCTCGCTGAGGCTGGTGCGCGCGGTTAAGACCAGCGATTCCGCTCGGGAGGCGAGCTGCACTCCACTTTTAACCGCGGCGGAGAGGCGCGCCCCAAGATCGGCATCGTCTCCCCCGCCGACAAGGACAGAGACCGCCAGGGCGACCGCCACGGCCACCTCAACCAGAAGCTTCAACCTTGTCATCGTGAACACCTCCTTCCATCCATAGTGTGGGAACAGGTTCTTCGTGGCGCCAAATTCCCTCTCTGCTCCCGGCACTAATAACGGGAAAAGGGCAAGGATGTGACGGTTTGCCTCCTTCGACGGCAAAACGGGAGGCGAAAACAAGGTCTTAAGGCTGGCTAGCGGTGACAGTAGGAAGCGGGAGACCGAGCGTGACGGCTGGCAAGGGCAGGGGGATGGTGGGTGAGAGCACCCCCGGGGTGGGAATGATGGTTGGCAGGGGCGGAAGGCCGGGCGGAGTGGGCATCGCCGGTGGTACAGGCGTAAGCTCAGGCAGGCCTGGCAAGGGTGAGAGGGTCGGGGCGACCGAGGGTGCAGGAATCCCTCCGGGGGTACCTGCTGAGGAAGGCAGCGTGGGGCGCCCTTCGAGGATCTTTGCCGCCCTCTCTTCCATTTGCTGCACAGTTGCCAGGGCCTCCCCAATGGCCGGGCGCACCCCTGGCGGCATCTGGGCGCGCGCGGCAGCCAGCCTTTCATGCTGTCGGGCGAGTTGTTCCCTGAGGGCCATGGCTAGAGGGCCCATATCGGCCCCTCTCGCAACCCCTCCGGTCACAAAGGCCAGGACAGCCTCCAGCTCGTGCCGGTATTCGGCGACCAGGGTTTGTGTCCCGCCAGTTTCACCCCGTCGGGCCAAGGCTATGGCCTCGTCGAGGCGACGCCCGGCGAAGGCGAGGCGTAGGTAGGCATCCCCCTCCTGGGTGGGCATGAGGGCCAGGGCCGCTCCCTCCAGAGCCCGTTTGACCGGGTAAAGGGGATCGTGAGGGAGACTCTCGGCGGAGGCCAGGGCAAGTCCCGCGCCGACCACGAGGAGGGCCAGGAGGAGAGTGGCCAGGACGACAGCGGGGCGCCAGGCCCGGCGAGGGAGAAAAGCCCCGATCCAATTCGTTCTTCGCTGGGCCACGGGGACGGGCAGGCGGGTTATCCGCTCCCGCATCGTTCGCCTTGCCGCCTCGCTCAGCCGCACCTCGGGCGCGACGCGCAGGCGCACAGCCGCAGCCAGAAGGGAGGCTAACTCCTCCCGCTGGTCGGGATAGCGGGCCAGGCACTCCTCTACGGTGGCCCCGTTCTGTTCAATTTCCCTCAGACACTCATCTAGTGCTCGCTCTATGTCCATCCCGTTGTCTCCGGGCCCAGGAGCCGTCGCAGAGAGGCCAGGGCCCGGTATTGCAAGGCCCGTAAGGCCTCATCGCTTTTGCCCATGATCATGGCGGTTTCCTGGCTGGAGTAGCCCTCGATAAAGCGCAGCAGGATCGCCTGTTGTTGCTCCTCGGTGAGCCGGCCAATGGCCTCCCGCAACGCTCGAAGGGTCTCGCGTCTTTCCATCGCCGTCTCCGGGTCTAGGGCTTCCCCTTGGCCGGGCGACCACTCTTCCAGGGCGATGGTCTCTCGGCGGCCGCGGAAATGGTCAACAACCAGGTTACGAGCAATGCGGAAAAGCCAGGCAGCAAAGCTTTTCCCCTGCCAGGTAAAACGCCCTATGGCTTCCCAGCTTTTGACAAAGACCTCTTCCGTGAGATCCTCTGCCTCGGTCGCATTGCCGATCCGATAGTAGATGTATTTGTAGATCCGGTCAGCATAGAGATCATAAAGCCGGCCGAAGGCCTCGCGATCGTGCTGGATTGCCCGGCAGACGATCTGCTGCTCATCAGGCATCGGGTCAGGGCGTCCCGGTATAGGTTGACCTCCTCCATTGCTCATAACGACAAAAACCGCAAAAAATGACGGCTCTCAGGTTTTTTGCCGAGAACAAGCGAAAGTATAATAGCAAAAACCCGGCCCGTCAAACATGACAACTCGCAGTAGATGACAATCGGCTTTCTTGTTGGCTTTGACTTTTCAAATCGCTGTGATATACTGAAAAACAAGCTAGCCTTTGTCCCGCGGGTTGCGGCCTGGTCTTGGCTCGCTTCGTTAATTAGGCAGGAAGTGGAGAGATGACCGGCTGTGGGGACGCGATTGCCAGGTCCTTATGTCAACGGCCGCTATGCCAGGAGGCGAGGACAGTTTTTACTGGTAAAGAACAAAGCACCTATCTCTTGACGCCTGGGCGCGTCGGCGATAGGTGTTTTTTATTCGGCAATTTAAAGAGCACACGGGACTTACCGCCCCTGCGGCGTGCTGCGCCTGACCACCAACGCGGCTGCTGAGGATAGACCTGCGTGGTCGCCAAGGCTATAGGGAATTTGCCAGAAAGAGGCGAGAAGGCGTTTGGAATGGCTGTTGGCCAGCCCCGACGCGGTTGGCGGTCGGTAGATAACCAGATGTTTGGGATGAAGACAGCCCGCCGTTGCACTATGGGTACTTGAGATAATCCTGCTACAGAGGAGGGGGCCAATGGACATGGGGCGTTCTTTTACCTTTACCTTTGAAGATCCCGAATGGACCAACCGCGTTGGCCTGGGCACGTTGATCTCCATCGTGCCCATCCTCGGCCTGGCAGACCTGGGGTACCTGGCGGAGGTCTCACGGCGGGTGATACGGGGCGAGAGCCGCCCGCTGCCGACCTGGGAGGACCTGGGGCGGAAGTTGGTAGAGGGAATTGCCTTGTTTCTTGCCCTGCTCATCTATCAGTTGCCGATCTTCGTCTTGCTGTGTGGGCCTCTTGTCCTGCTTTTGCCGGCGCTCAAGGTGTCGGACCAACGCGGCGCTGAGACGG
>JBFMCB010000005.1:0-43605 GCA_040754915.1 Chloroflexota bacterium
CTACCCATTTCGCCCTGATTTCAGGCGGGATTTCCGCAAAATAGGGCGCTATCAGATGACTTCTAAAACCAATTTGCTTCATTTTTATATCTCCAGTAAATTATAGAGTTAGGCAAAACAGGGGCGAGGGGGGGGGGGGGGGGGGGGGGGGGGGGGGGGGGGGGGGGGGGGGGGGGTGGAGGCGTTTTCCACCTGCACGGTGATCCGGGCCTCCTTGAACTGGCCGCGGAAATCGATCACCCGCAGGGTCACCACGTAGGTGCCATCTCGGAATTGCAGCGTATTCCACTGGTATAGAGGCCCATTGATCACCCTGGTTTTATTCCCGAAAAGGACGGCTGGTTGGGCGAAGCCCGGCCCCAGGAGATGGATCTCGTAACGGTCAAAGCCGGGGATGGAGGCGCTGCCGGTCACCTGTACCATGCCCCGAACCACCGAATTGGGGGCAGGCTGATCGATGCGGTACTCCTCCGGCTCCGGCGTGGCGGTCTGGGCCAGGGGCCCGGCCTGGGCAAAGGGCAGGCGGATGGAGCAAAGGATAACCAAAACCATCCCGAATGCTGCAAGGACGTGGGGCGAGAGTCTAGTGGCCCTCATTTCATTCCGCGAACGGGTATTCCCTCAGGGACCGACGGGCCTCTTGCTCCCCGAAGCCCAAGGCATCCATCAGGGCGCCGTGGGCCTGGGCCCTCTCCTTTGGTTGGGGACGTAGCCCAGGTCGCACTGGGAGGTCCGACCGGTCCAGTTCCTAGTTAGTCTACCATAGATTGACCGGGCCTGGCAAGTTTGCTATACTGGCTCTGCTCCGTATCTCAGGGGGGATTTCAGTGTTCTATTTCCAGGGGGCCGCAATGGTCGCCGGGAACGCGCAGGCGCTCTCCACCGAAGGCGATGACCGCCTCATCGAGAAGGCGAAGGAAGACCCCGAAGCCTTTGGGGCGCTCTATCAAAAGTACCTGGCCCTGGTGTACAACTACATTTTCTATCGCGTGCACAACGTCCACGAGGCGGAGGACCTGACCGCCAAGACCTTCTACCAGGCGGTCTCTCACCTGCGCCGCTATACCAACCAGGGCGTTCCGTTCTCCGCCTGGCTGTTTCGCATCGCGCACAACCTGGTGGCCAACTGGCACCGGGACCGACAGCGGCGTAAGACCTACTCGCTGGAGGCCATGACACCGGGGTGGCGCCCGGAGGCCGAGATCGCCTCACTTTCCGAGGGGGTGGAGCGGAAGGAGAGAGCCCAGTGGCTTAAGGAGGCCATTGGCCGGCTCTCGGCGGAAAGGCAGCAACTCCTCTTGCTGAAGTTCGTGGATGGGCTTTCCAACGCCGAGATCGCCACGATCATGGGCAGGACCGAAGGGGCGATCAAGGCCCTCTTGCATCGCACCCTGTTCGCGCTGCGCCAGGAAATGGGAGGGCGTGGAGATGAGGCATCCGACGAGCCTCATCTGAGGGCATCTCCTGGGCCTGTTTCGTCAGGGCCTATGCCGGAGGCCAGGCATGAGGAAAGATAATGCGGTAGGCGAACGGCTGCCGTTCACCGAGGCGCTGGCGGAGTCGGTGGATCAAACCAGGCTGGAGGCGGTCAAGATCAAGGATTATCTAGCCCGCCACCCCGAATACCGCCAGGAGCTGGAACCCCTGCTCTACACTGCGCGGACCATCCGGAAGAACCTGCCACCGGTCCGCCCCTCTCCTGCCTTTCAAGAGGGCCTGAGGGAGGCCCTGGTGCATTCGGCTCGCGCTCGGGAGAACAGGAAAAGGGGGGTCCCTCCGTCGATCCAGGTGGGGCCCAGCCCCCGCCTGAGCGGCGGGCTCCTGGTGGCGATGGCGCTGGCCGGGCTCATGTGTTTCGCCCTAGGGCTGAGACGCCGCCGCCCGTAAGGCAACGACCAGGCGAAAAATTGCCTCAAGCACTGCCTCTTTTGCATCAACCCCCAATCATCCCGGCGAAAACCGGCTCTAGCCAGGTGGGCAAAAAGCAGATCATTGTACTAAAGGGCACAATATGTCTTGACTCGCGGGCCAGGTTGTGATAGTATACACTACACCTGGCCCATAGACGAGGAGGTCGAGATGCCCCTAAAGGTAATAGAGAAACGCGACGTGGAGCCCCTGGTCCGCCACCTGATGGAGCGCTTCCAGGTGGTGGGGATCAAAAAAAAGGACGGCAAAAACACCTACGGCGTGATCGAGAGTCCGGCAGAGCTCCGCCTGGATTCCTGCGCTACCATCGCCTCCCCCAAGAAGTATTTCTTCCCTCAAAGGGAGACGCTCTTGCAGTTTGCGGTGGACGGCTCTTGGGAGCCTCGGGCCGTGGTGGAGGCCCAGCCCAGGATCATCTTCGGCATGCGACCGTGCGACATCGCGGCCACCTGGATGCTGGATATGGCCTTCTCCGAGGTCAACCCCGACGCCAACTATCTGGAGAAGCGCAAGCGGGCCCTGGTCATCGGCGTGGACTGCCAGGAACCCTGCGACGAGTATTGCTTTTGTAAGAGCATGGGCACCCTGGAGGTGGAGACCGGCTATGACCTGCTCTTCACCGCCGCCGATGACACCTACATCGCGCGCACGGGCACCCCGGAGGGCGAGGCCCTTTTAGAGGAGTGGGGGAAGGCCCGGGAGGCGCTGTACGAGGACCGGATCAAGCTGCGGGCGGTACAACGGGAAAAGGAGGAGAGGTTCAAGGAGGCCCTGGAGTTCGACGTGGAAGAGCTGCCGAGGTTCTTGGAAGACAGCTACCGCAGCCTTCTGTGGGATGTCCTGGGCGAGAAGTGTCTTTCCTGCGGGTCATGCAACCTGGTCTGCCCCACCTGTTATTGCTTCAACGTCCTCGACGAGGTTAAGCTGAACCTGTCGGAGGGGGAGCGCTACCGGGTCTGGGACTCTTGCCAGTTGGAGGGGTTCGCCAAGGTGGCCACCGGGGAGAACTTCCGGGAGCGCCGGGGCGATCGCGTGCGGCACCGCTTTTTCCGCAAGGGCAAATATATGAAGGAGATGTTCGGCCGGTTCGGCTGCGTGGGCTGCGGTCGCTGCACCCGGGCCTGCCTGGTGCACATCAACCCCATCGAGGTGTACAATCAACTGAAGGGCGGTGAATAGGGTGGACGCTAGACTCCTGCCAGCCGTGGATCTGGACACCATTTTCCGGCCTCGCCTGGCACAGCTCCTGAACGTGGAGGAAATGACGGCGAAGGAGAAGCTCTTCACGTTCCAGTTCAAGGACGGGACGCCCCTGGGGCACGACCCTGGCCAGTTCGTGGAGGTGTCGGCCTTCGGCATCGGCGAGGCCCCCATCTCGGTGTCGTCATCCCCGACCCGCGGCGATACCTTTGAGCTCTGCGTGCGGGCGGTGGGGAATGTAACCAACGCCCTGCATCGCATGGCGCCGGGCGCCACAGTGGGCATCCGCGGGCCCTTTGGCCGGGGCTTTCCGGTGGATGAGATGAGGGGACGCAACGTCCTCTTCGTGGCCGGCGGCCTGGGACTGGTCCCCCTGCGCTCATTGATCCACGCTGTCCTGGACATGCGGCAGGATTTCGGCGCCGTGACCATCCTTTACGGCACCAAGAACCCCTCCGAGCTGCTTTTCCAGAAGGAACTGGCCCAGTGGGAAGCCCGGGACGATGTGGACTATCAGGTCACGGTGGACGTGGCCGACGAATCCTGGCGCGGCAATGTGGGGGTGATCACCACCCTGTTCCGGGGCCTGCCGGTGGACCCCCGCAACACCGTGGCGGTGATCGTGGGCCCGCCGGTGATGTACAGGTTCGTGATCCGGGAGGTCCTGGGGAAAGGGCTGCCCATGGGTCGTATCCTCGTCTCGCTCGAACGCCGGATGAAGTGCGGTGTGGGCAAATGCGGCCACTGCCAGATTAACGGCGTGTATGTCTGCCAGAAGGGCCCGGTCTTCACCTATTCGGAGCTGCGAAATCTGCAGGAGGCGCTATGATGAAGCCGAAGATCGCGGTGTTCGAGTTCTCCAGTTGCGAGGGGTGCCAGTTGATGTTCGCCAACCTGGAGGACGAGATCCTGGAGGTCCTGGGGGCAGTGGAGATCGTGAACTTCCGGGAGATCCTGACCGAGAAGGGCGACGACTACCAGATCGCCTTCGTGGAAGGGGCCATAACTCGGGAGTCGGAGATCGAACGGCTGAAGAAGATCCGCGAGCAGGCTAAGGTGTTGGTGGCCCTGGGGGCCTGCGCCCACCTGGGCGGGGTGAATTGCATGAAGAATCATCAAGACCAGGTGGAGGTCCGCCGCTACGTTTACGAGGAGCGAGCGGAGTGGTTCGACACCATCCCGGCCCGGCCGCTGAGCGCAGCCGTGCCGGTGGACTACGCGGTCCCGGGGTGTCCCGTCGATAAGAAGGAGCTCTTGGAGGTCACCAAGAGCTTGCTATTAGGCAAAAAACCCAGCCTCCCGGACTACCCCGTGTGTGTGGAATGCAAGATGGCCGAGAACATCTGCGTCTTCGACAAGGGCATGACCTGTCTGGGGCCAGTGACCCGGGCGGGCTGCGGGGCCGTCTGCCCCACCTTCGGGAACAAGTGCGAGGGCTGCCGGGGGCTGGTGGACAACCCCAACGTCAACTCGCACAAGCAGGTGCTCCAGGAACACGGGCTCTCGGTGCAGCAGATACTGAACGGCTTCCGCATGTTCGAGGGCTACTTGGAGGTGGCTAGATGAAAGACCTGAGCCTGAGCGTCCACCACGTCACCCGGGTGGAGGGGCATGCCAACATCACCGTGGACGTGAGGAAGGGCGAGATTAAGGAGTTGAAGCTGGAGATCGTGGAGTCTCCCCGCTTCTTCGAGGCCATGCTGCGGGGCCGCTCCTGGGAGGACGTGGCACACATCACCTCGCGCATCTGTGGCATCTGTGCCGTGGGCCACACCGCCGCCTCCCTGCGAGCCACCGAGGCGGCCTTCGACTTCGTGCCCTCGGAGCAGACGGTGCTGTTGCGCAAGCTGATCATCGACGGGGAAACGATGCAGAGCCATCTCTTGCACGTGTACTTCTTGGTGGCGCCGGACCTCTTGGGTGTCGGCAGCGTGATACCCCTGGCCGCCACGCACCCGGAGGTGGTGAAGAGGGCCCTGCGCCTGAAAAAGCTGGCCAACGACATCTGCGGCGTGGTGGGCGGCCGGGCGGTGCACCCCATCTCCATGGTGGTGGGGGGGTTCACCCGCATCCCCACGGCCCAGGAGCTGGGGGGCCTGCGTCAGAGGCTGGTGGAGGCGATGCCGGACCTGGAGGCCACCGCGGAGCTGATCAAGGCCCTGCCCCTGCCCAGGTTTGAAAACCCAACCGAGTATTTGGCCTTGAAGAACCAGGCGGAATATGCCTTCTACGATGGCGATATCGCCTCCACCGACGGCGACGTCACCCCCGTCAAGGACTACCGCCAGAAGATCAGGGAGACGGTGGTAGAGCACTCCACGACCAAACACGTGAGCGGCAACCGGCAGTCGCTCATGGTGGGTGCCCTGGCCCGCTTCAACAACAACCACGAGCAGCTCCATCCGCGGGCGAAGAAGGTGGCCCGGGAACTGGGGCTCCGGTCCCCCTGCCATAACAGCTTCATGATCAGCGTGGCCCAGGTGGTGGAGACGGTGCACGCGGCCGAGGACGCGATCATGGTCATCGACGCGCTCTTGGGCCAGGGGTTGAAAGATGAGCCAATCGAGGTCCCGGTGAAGGCGGGCAGCGGAGTGGGGGCGGTGGAGGTGCCCCGGGGAACCCTCTACCACGAGTACCGCTATGATTCGAAAGGCGTCGTAACCGACTCTAACCTGATCATCCCCACCGGCCAGAACATGGCCAACATCGAGTTCGACCTGCGGGCTATCCTGCCGCAGATCCTGGACAGGCCAAAGGAGGAGATCGCCCATACCTTGGAGATGGTGGTCAGAGCGTACGACCCCTGCATCTCCTGCTCCACCCATCTATTGGACGTGAGGTTTGTTTAGGGCGAAGGCATGGGTAGATCGAATTCTTTACTGGTAAACCAAGCCGGCTGAGGCGCCTTGATGCCATCGCGGTGCGCGAGGCCGGGCTGGGGGCGCGGGAAAAATGCGCCTGGCGTTGAAACTAAAGAGGAGGGAAAAATGGTATCACTGGAGATCCTGAAGAAGGCGGAGCTTTTCGAGGGCCTGAGCGACGATGATCTGGCAGCCATTGCCAAACATGCCCGGCTGGAGACCTACGAGGCCGGCACCAGGATCTTCGCCGAGGGCGAGGTGGCCAAGGACATCTACGTGGTGCACGAGGGACGAGTGGCAGTGATGATCGGCATCGGCCAGGGCAAGCAGATCATCGTCGACACGGTCTCCAAGGGCGGCACGCTGGCCTGGTCGGCCCTGGTGGAGCCCCATATCCTAACGAGCTCGGCCAAAAGCGTGGACAAGAGCACCCTCGTCGCCATCCCCGGCGAGGACCTGGACCACATCTGCGAGAGCAACTGCCGCCTGTGCTACACGATCATGGCGAAGATCGCCGCGGTGATCTCCCGGCGCCTGCAAAACACGCGCCTGCAACTGCTGAGCCTGATGTACGGTTAGAGGTGACTCGAGGAGAAGGTGAAAACGATCCCACCCCTTTAGCGTCGGCGAGATCCGACGCTTTTTTTGTTCCAAGAAGCGCAACCTGGGGGAACACTAAGGCAATTTGGTACGAATAGTACAAATATTCTCGAAATCCTTGACATATTTCGTAGTTTGTGCTATAATTCACTGTGTAAATCGTGAGGCGGGTATGGTTTATCGCCTGGATGAGATCGATAAGAGGATCATCGCTCTCCTGCAGGCCGACGGGCGAATGCCCAACGTGGACATCGCCCGGGAACTGGGCTGCTCCGAGGGCACGGTGCGCCGGCGCCTGGACCGCCTGCTGTTCAGTGGCGCGATGAGGATAGGCGCCATCTTGGAGCCGGCCCGGCTGGGGCTGGGGACCCACACCATTATCGGCGTGGACGTGGAGCTGGCCCAGGCGGAACGGGTCGGCCGGATGCTGGCCGAGATGCCGGAGATCTGCTCGGTGGTCTACGTGACGGGGAACTACGACATCATCGCGGAGGCGGTGTTTCACTCCAACGAGGAGCTACTGGCCTTCATCACCGAGAGGATCGCCAACATCCCCGGGATCAGGAGGGTCGAGACCTCGCACATCCTCAAGGTGTTGAAACGCACCTGCGACTGGCAGGTCTTTGAGGAGGGCCCGGTGGCGGCAGCGCCGGAGCTCACGGCGACCTCGAAGGCGGGGCCCCTCGGCATCGCCGAGCAGCAGAAGAGATGAACGAGCAGAGTGCCCTGGCGAGGAGGATCGCCGAGACCATCGCGGAGGCCCTGGCCCGGACCGATGGCACCGGGAACTACGCGGTGTTCAGCCGAGGCTGCTGCAGCGCCTGTGACCTGGGGACATGCCCGGAATGCGGCCACGCCTTCGACGGCAGCACCGTCATCATCCACCACAAAAGAAAAGGCAAGCGGTACCTGAGCGACCGGGCGGTGCACTTTCTCTCCCATGGAAGGAGCTCATACCAGACCAAATACGTGTACAAGGATCAGCCGGTGACCGTGGACCTGGACCTGCGGGAGCTGGCCGAATACCTGGATCTGCAAGCCTAGCCTGGCCGCCGGATTAATGTTTCCGAGGAGGGCCTTATGGCGGAAAAAGCCTTCAATCTGACCCGAGAAATGCTGGACCACTCCTTTGCGGAGACCGTGGCTCCCGACCGGGAGAAGCTCCTCACCTGCATCCAGTGCGGCACCTGCACCGCCTCCTGCCCCACCGCCTACGCCATGGACTACACCCCCCGGCAACTCTGGCGCCTGATCCAGGTGGGCCTTCGGGAGGAGGTGCTGAAGAGCAACACCTATTGGCTCTGCACTAACTGCTACTCCTGCACTATTCGCTGCCCCCGGGGCATCTCCCTCACCGAGACCATGGCGGCCTTGAAGCGCCTGGCCATCGCCCAGGGCCTGGAGAAACCCAGCACGATCCAGGGCCGGGTGGCGCGGTTCTACCGATCCTTCATGGACTCGGTACAGCGTCACGGACGGCTGCATGAATCAGGGTTCCTGCTCACCTATTTTGCCCACACCAACCCCCTGGGCCTGGCCGGGCAAGGGCGCCTGGGCTTCAACCTCTTCAGAAAAGGCAAGATCTCCTTAGCGCCCTCGGAGGTCAAGAAGAGGGGCGACATCGCGGCCATCTTTCGCAAGGCTCAGGAGCTGGAAGCGGGAGGCGCGCCATGAAGTATACCTATTTTCCGGGATGCTCCCTTCTGAACACGGCCAAGGAATACGACGTCTCGGCCAGGGCGGTGATGCGAGAGCTGGACAGCGAGCTGGTGGAGATCCCCGACTGGAACTGCTGCGGCGCCACCGCGGCGGACGTGGTCAGCTACCTCCTGTCGATATCCCTGCCCGCCCGAAACCTGGCCATGGCCGAGGGCATGGGCCAGGAGGTGGTGGCCACCTGTAGCTCCTGCTTCCTGAACCTGTATCGGGTGAACAAGCACCTGGAGCAGGATCCGGAGCTGAAAGGGCAACTGGACATCGTATTGGCCGAGGCGGGCTTGAGCTATTCCGGCAACCTAAGGGTGCGACACCTGCTGGACGTGATCGCCAACGACATCGGCGTGAAGGCGGTGGCCAAGAGGGCCGAGCGAAGGTTCGCCGGCATTAAGGTGGCCCCCTATTACGGATGCCAAGTGGTGCGCCCTTACGCCGAGTTCGATGGCCCGGACCTGCCCATGTCCATGGACCGGCTCATCGCGGCCCTGGGCGCGGAGACGATCCCCTATCCCGTGAAAACCCGCTGCTGCGGGGGCGTGCTCATGACCACCCAGAAGAGCATCGGCGTGAAGCTGGTGGCGGACATCCTGGAGCCGGCTAAAGAGGCCGACTGCGTGGTGACGGTCTGCCCCCTGTGCCAGTTAAACCTGGAGGCCTATCAGAGAGAGGTGGCGGGCAAGCTGGGCTGGCCGGTGAGGCTGCCGATCCTCTACTTCACCCAGTTCATCGGCCTGGCCTTCGGGCTTCCGGAGAGGGACCTGCAACTCAGCTCGCACCTGGTGTCGGCGGAGAAGTTGATGATGCCGAGATCCTTTACCAGTAAAGAGGCGGGCAGATAGTGCGGGCGGAGAAGAAGGGACGACAATCGTATATGATCGTATCGTATAAGGAGGAGGCAGGGGATGGTGCCGGTGAAGGTCCTACGGGGGCTCGAGCTCTTTCAGGGGCTCAGCGATGAGCAGATCAAGGAGATAGCGGCTTTGGCCAAGGAAGAGGAATTCGAGGAAGGAGCGGTCATCTTCCAGGAGGACACGGAGGCGGAGAACCTTTACATCCTGGAGGAGGGCCGGGTGGCCCTGCGTTTCCGTTTGATCGTGCGACCCCTTTCCAAAGAGACCACCGTAGATACCGTCCGCAGAGGCGAGGCCTTCGGGTGGTCGGCCCTGGTGAAGCCGTACCGGCTCACCGCCTCGGCCATCTGCGCGGAGAGAGCGAAGGCGGTGGTGATAAGAGGCAAAGAACTAAGGGAGCTGTTCGAGAGGAACCATCATGTGGGCTACATCGTGATGAGCAACATCGCGGAGATCATCGCCACCCGGCTCAGGGACGTGCGCCTGCAATTGATCCGGGAGATGGGACAATCCATCCTTTACGGCTGGTGATGACCTGGAACCCAGAAGACATTCGTCATTTCGGGAGGTGGAGAGATGGCTAAGGCAAGGGTGGGGGTCTACATCTGCCACTGCGGCTCCAATATCGCCGGGACGGTGGACGTGCTCAGCCTGGCCCAATACGCGGCCACCCTGGACAACGTCATCGTAGCCCGGGAATACAGGTATACCTGCTCCAGCACCGGCCAGGAGATGATCAAGAGGGACATCCAGGAATTCGGGCTGGACCGCATCGTGGTGGCGGCCTGCTCGCCCCGCATGCACGAGTTCACCTTCCGGGCGGTCCTGGCCGAGGCGGGGCTGAACCCGTATTACCTGAACGTGGCCAACATCCGCGAGCACTGCTCCTGGATCACCAAGGACAGGGAGGTGGGCACGGAGAAGGCCAGGCACCTGATCCGGGGGGCGGTGGCCAGGGTGGTATGGCAGGAGCCCCTGGAGGAGCGGGAGGTGCCGGTGAACCCCAGCACGTTGGTGGTGGGGGGCGGCATCGCCGGCATCCAGGCGGCCTTGACCATCGCCCAGGCGGGGTATAAGGTCTACCTGGTGGAGAAAGACACCTCCATCGGCGGCCGCATGGCCCAATTGGATAAGACCTTCCCCACTCTGGACTGCTCGGCCTGCATCCTCACCCCCAAGATGGTGACGGTGGCGCGGGAGAAGAACGTCCAGCTCCTGAGCTACAGCGAGGTGGTGGACGTCTCGGGGTACGTGGGCAATTTCCGGGTCCGGATCAAGCAAAAGCCCCGCTATGTCGACCTAGAAAAGTGTACGGGCTGCGGGGAGTGCGACCCGGTCTGCCCGGTGAAGGTCCCCCACGAGTTCGACCAGCGCCTGAGCCAGCGCAAGGCCATCTACCGTCTCTTCCCCCAGGCCATACCCAGCGCCTATGTCATCGATAAACGGGGCGTCTCCCCCTGCCGGGCCGCCTGCCCGGCGGGTGTGAACGCCCACGGCTATGTGGCCTTGATCGGCGAGGGGAAATACGAGGAGGCCCTGGAGCTGATCCGCCGGGACCTACCGTTCCCCGGGGTGTGCGGCCGGGTCTGCCACCACCCCTGTGAGACGGCGTGCAGCCGGGGAGAGGCCGAGGGCGCCGTGGCCATCGCGGCCCTGAAGCGCTTCGTAGCCGATCAGGCGGTCCCCGCCGCCTTCATCCCGCCCAGGCCCCGCGGCGAGAAAGTGGCGGTGGTGGGGGCGGGGCCAGCGGGGCTCTCGGCTGCCTATCACCTGACCAGGAACGGCTACGAAGTCACCGTCTTCGACGCCCTGCCGATCCCCGGCGGCATGATGGCGGTGGGCATCCCAGACTACCGCCTGCCCAAAAAGGTGCTGCAAGAGGAGATCGAATACATCAAACGCATGGGCGTGGACATCGTCCCCAATACTGTCGTGGGCAAGAACATCACCCTGGAGGAGATCTTCAAGCGCGGCTACAAGGCGGTCTTCCTGGGCATTGGCGCCCACCGGAGCCATAAACTGGGCGTCCCCGGGGAGGAACTGACGGGGGTGCTCCAGGGGGTCTCCTTCCTGAGGGACTTTAACCTGGGCAAGAAGGTGGAGGTGGGACGGCGGGTGGCGGTGATCGGCGGCGGCAACACCGCCGTGGACGCCGCCCGGACCGCCCTGCGCCTGGGAGCCGAACAGGTGACCATCGTGTACCGCCGCTCCCGGGAGGAGATGCCGGTCAACAAGTGGGAGGTGGAGGAGGCGGAGAAGGAGGGGATCGCCATCCGCTTCCTGGCTGCGCCGACCTGGATCCTGGGCACGGATCGGGTCACCGGCCTGGAATGCATCGGCATGGAGCTGGGAGAGCCGGACCAGAGCGGGCGCCGCCGGCCCATACCGATCCCGGGCTCCTCGTTCACGCTGGCGGCGGACACGGTGATCGCCGCCATCGGCCAGGCGCCAGACCTGGCCGTCCTGGGCAAGGCGGTGAAGGCCACCGGGTGGGGCACGATCGAGGCCGACCCGGAGACCTGCGCCACCGCCCAGCCCGGGGTCTTTGCCGGAGGCGATGCGGTGACCGGCGCGGCCACGGTCATCGACGCGGTGGCCGCCGGAAAACGAGCGGCGGAGTCCATCCACCGCTATTTGCAGGGTCAAGATTTGAGAGAGGGCCGCACCTTTGACGTGCCCAAGGAGCTCATCGCTCGCAAAGAGCTCGCGGAGGACATGGAGTACGTGCCGCGCCAGGAGGTCCCCACCCTGCCCATTACGGAAAGGCGAAGCAACTTCCGGGAGGTGGAACTGGGCCTCAGCGAGGAAATGGCCCGACGGGAGGCGGAACGATGCCTGGACTGCGCTGCCTGCGCGGAGTGTCTGCAGTGCGAGGCCGCCTGCGGCCCCAGGGCCATCAATCACCAGATGAAAGAGGAGTACATAGAGCTGGAGGTGGGGACCATCATTTTGGCCACCGGGCACGAGTTCTACAAGCCGCAGGGGTTGCCTCAATATCACTACGGTCGCTTTCCTAACATCATCGACAGCATGGAGTTCGAGCGCCTGTGCAACGCCGCCGGCCCCACGGGCGGTGAGATCCTCTTGGCCGACGGCCGTAAGCCGGAGAGCGTGGCCTTCATTCACTGCGTAGGCTGCCGCGACGCCCACTCCAACACCTATTGCTCCCGCCTGTGCTGCATGCATGCCATGAAGCAGGCGCACCTGGTCAAGGAGAAGACGGGGGCGGACGTCTACGAGCTCTACATCGACATCCGGGCCGGCGGGAAGGGGTACGAGGAGTTCTACGAGCGGGTGCAACGGGAAGGGGTGATCTTCATCCGGGGCCGCGGCGTGGAGGTGATCCCGGTGGACAATCGGCTGGTGGTGAAGGCCGAGGACACCGGCCTGGGCCGACCCATCATCCTGCCGGTGGACCTGGTGGTGCTGGTGACCGGCATGGTGGCTCGAGCGGATACGGCAGAGGTGGCCAAGACCTTCCACGTCACCCGGGACAAGGACGGATTCTTCCTGGAGGCCCATCCCAAACTGCGGCCCTTCCACACCAATACCGATGGCATCTTCCTGGCCGGCACCTGCCAGGGGCCCAAGGACATCCCCGATACGGTGGCCCACGCCAATGCCGCCGCCGCGGAGGCATTGTCATTGCTAGGCCGCGGCCGAGTGACCATTGAGCCCATCGTCGCCGAGATCGACCCCGACGTGTGCGCGGGGTGCAAGGTGTGCGTGGAACTCTGCGCCTACTCCGCCATCGAGTTCGATGCAGAGAAGAAGATCTCCCAGGTCACCGGGGCCCTGTGCAAGGGGTGCGGTGTTTGCGTGGCGGCCTGTCCCACGGGCGCGGCCCAGGCCAAGCACTTCAACGACGTCCAGATCATGGCCGAGATAGAGGGGGTGCTAGCGTGAGCCAGGAGTTCGAGCCCAAGATCGTGGGGTTTCTTTGCAACTGGTGTTCCTACTCCGGGGCGGACATGGCCGGCACGGCCCGGATACAATACGCCCCTAACGTCCACATCATCCGGGTGATGTGCTCGGGAAGGGTGGATCCCTCTTTCGTCCTGAAAGCCTTCCGGGAGGGGGCGGACGGCGTGCTGGTGGCCGGCTGTCACCCGGGAGACTGCCACTACACCGCCGGAAATTACAAGACCCTGAGGCGCATGCCGCTCCTGGCCAAGATGCTGGAGCAGTTCGGCATCGAGCCGGGGCGCTTCCGGCTGGAATGGGTCAGCGCTGCCGAGGGGGCCAAGTGGGCCCGGGTGGTCAACGAGATGACCGCCACGGTGCAGAAACTGGGGCCCCTGAACTGGAAGAACCATGTAAGGCATACATAGCCTGAGGCCTTCTGTCCCGGAGTCCAACTCCGGGACATCGGGCGGGGGACGAGGCAGGGAGGAGGTTGCGCGGTGGCAACAGCGATAACCCGCAAGGACTTGAGCGGTCTCGGTGAGGTCTTCCTCCGGCACGTGCAGGATATCCCTGGTGGGGA
This sequence comes from Chloroflexota bacterium, assembly GCA_040754915.1. Lineage (GTDB taxonomy): Bacteria > Chloroflexota > DTOL01 > DTOL01 > JACQYG01 > JACQYG01. Next base: position 13,644 of record JBFMCB010000005.1, read on the forward strand.
GAAGATCAAGCTCTGCATCCAATGCGGCACCTGTAGCGGCTCCTGTCCCACCAGCTACGCCATGGATTATACCCCACGGGAGATCATCGCCGCCTTAAGGGCTGGCCAACTGGCCAAGGTGCTCGAGAGCAACACCGTCTGGCTCTGCGCCTCCTGTTATTATTGCACCGTGCGCTGCCCCAGCGGCATCAAGTTGACGGACATAATGTATGAGCTGAAGCGCTTAGGGATAGAGTACGGGTTGTACGTGCGGGGCGGCATGACGCCCGTCCTCTACACTACATTCCTGAACATCGTGGATCGGTATGGTCGAAATTTCGAGACCGAGCTTTTGGCCCGCCTCTTCCTGCGCACCGATCCCCTTAAGCTCCTGGGAACAGCGCCACTGGGCCTAAGGCTCCTCCGTCGCCGGCGGCTACCACTTTTGCCGGAGAGGGTCAGAGGAAGGAATGATCTGGCCAAGATGCTGCAGCACGTTAGAGAACGGGAGGCAGCGTGATGCGCTATCTGTACTATCCTGGGTGTTCCCCAACGACCAGCAACAAGGCCTATGACCTCTCCGCCCGGGCGGTGGGGCGGGCCCTGGGAGTGGAGCTGGTGGAGCTGGACGACTGGAACTGCTGCGGCGCCACGGCCTATATGTCGGTTCGGGAGCTCAGTTCCTTCGTCATCTCCTCCCGGAACCTGGCACTGGCGGAGAGGCAGGGCGGTGGGGACCTGGTGACCGTCTGCAGCGCCTGCCTCACCGTTCTCAACAAGGCCAGCCGTTATATGGCGGAGAACGAAGACCTCCGGAGGGCGGTCAGCGAGGCCCTGGCCACAGTCGGCCTGCAATATAGCGGTGGGATCTGGGCCCGCCATCTCCTGGATGTCCTGGTCCATGACGTGGGCCTGGAGTCCATTGCGGAAAAGGCAGTCAACAGGTTAGGGGGCCTACGAGTGGCAGCTTATTATGGTTGCCAGGTTAGCCGCCCTTATGGTACATTTGATGATCGAGAGTTCCCGGTGAGCATGGATCGCCTCTTCTCCCACCTGGGGGCCGAAGTGGTGGACTTTCCCCTCAAGGCCAAATGCTGTGGCGGCATGCTCGTTAGCACCAACGAGGGCATTGCCTTGAGGCTGATCAGGGATCTCTTCGCCTGCGCCGTAGAGAATGGGGCCCAGGTCATAGCGACGGTATGCCCCCTCTGCCACATAAATTTGGAGGCCTACCAAGGGAAGATCAATAAGAGGTTCAAAGCCAACTACTCCCTGCCGATTGTCTATTTCACCCAACTGGTGGGCGTGGCCCTGGGGCTCTCCAGGAGGGAGCTGGGGTTGGGGATGGAACTGGTGCCGACGGAGAGGGTATTGGCCGGTTACAAGCTGGCGGAGCCATGACCGGGGATAGGGGATGGTCCCCCTCTTCTGGCGGCTTGGGAGGCAGAGATGAACGAGCGCATTGGGGTTTACGTCTGTCACTGCGGGACAAACATCGCCGGGACGGTGGATATCCAGGAGTTGATCCGCTTCGCCGGCGGCCTGCCGGAAGTGGCCATCGCTCGCGATTACAGGTATATGTGCTCTGACCCCGGCCAGGGGCTGATCAAGCAGGACATCAAAGAACTGGATTTGACCAGGGTGGTAGTCTCCGCCTGCTCGCCCCTGATGCACGAGGTCACCTTCCGGCGGGCCGTGGCGGACGCCGGCCTCAACCCTTTTCTCCTTCAGATGGCCAACATCCGGGAGCACTGCTCCTGGGTCACCGAAGACCGGGGGGAAGCGACCTTGAAGGCCAAACAGCTCGTCGCCGCGGCGGTGAGGCGGGTGGCCCTCCACGAGCCACTGGATGTCAAGGAGGTGCCGGTGAACCCCGCCACCCTCATCGTGGGCGGGGGGATCAGCGGCATCGAGGCGGCACTCAGGATCGCCAGCTCCGGCAAGGTGGCCTACCTGGTGGAGCGAGAGCCCTCCATCGGCGGACACATGAGCCAGTTCGATAAGACCTTTCCCACCTTAGATTGCGCCGCCTGTATCCTGACCCCGAAGATGGTGGCGGTGGGCCAGAATCCCAACATCCGGCTTTTCACCTATAGCGAGGTGGTAGGGATCTCCGGATACGTAGGGAACTTCAAGGTCAGGATCAAGAAGAAGAAGCGCTATGTGGACCTGTCCAAATGTACAGGCTGTGGCATCTGCTGGGAGGTCTGCTTCTCTCGCACTGTCCCGGCCCACAAGGTTATCAAGCGGGGCGAGTTAACGATCAGCCAGCAACGGTAGGACAGGGAGGCTAACCGCGAAAGGGCAGATGGAGTGCAAAAAATGAGCCTTGATAGGGTTGGCGAGATCATCGAGAGATACAAGGGCGAGAGGGGAGGCACGGTGGCGATCCTCCAGGACATCCAGGAGGAGTATCATTATCTCCCTAAAGAGGCGCTGGCTCAGGTGGCCGCGGAGCTGGGCCTTCCCTTGAGCCAGATCCTGAGAGTCGCTACCTTTTATAAGGCCTTCAGCCTGAAGCCCAGGGGCAAGTACCTCATTAACGTCTGCCTGGGGACGGCCTGCCATGTGCGCGGGGGGGAGCGAAATCTGGAGAAGTTGCAGAGAGACCTGGGCATCCAGGCCGGGGAGACCACGGGGGATCACCGCTTCACCCTGGAGAAGGTGTACTGCCTGGGCGGCTGCGCCCTGGGACCTCTGGTGGTCATCGGCGGGAAATACTACAGCAAGATGAATCCCCTCAAGCTCGAGGCCGTGCTAAAGGAATACGCCTTGGGACACGTTTAGCGCACGATAGGAGATGAGGCGATGAGGATCGGGTCTCTCGAGGACCTGCAAGAGGCCAAGAAAAAGGGGCTTAAGGGGCTCTACCCCGAGGTGACCAAGATCTCCGTCGGCCTGGCCACCTGCGGCCTGGCCACCGGGGCCAGGGAGGTCTATAAGGCCTTGGCCCAGGAAGTGGAGCGCCAGGGCCTGGAGGCGGCCATGGCCAGGACCGGCTGCCTTGGTCTCTGCCAAAAGGAGCCGTTGGTGGACGTGCTCATGCCGGGCAAGCCCAGGGTCCTCTATGCGGAGATGACCCCGGCCAAAGCCACCGAGCTGGTGGCCGAGCTGGCCCAGGGCCGCTTCAGAGGGGACTTGGCGCTGGCCAAGATGGTCAGGGAGGAGTACGTGCTGGAAGACCGCTGGCATGCCTATCCCCTGGACGGAGAGGCACCCGAGTTAGAGGCGGTGCCCTTCTACCAGGACCTCCCCTTCTATGCCCGGCAGCGGAAGATCGTGCTGCGGAACTGTGGTTTCATAGACCCGGAGGACATCGAGCAGTACATCGCCCGGGGCGGCTATTTCCCCCTCTACAAGGCGCTAACGGAGATGAAGCCGGAGGAGGTCATCGAGGTCATTACCAAGTCCGGGCTCCGGGGCCGGGGCGGGGCGGGGTTCCCTACCGGGGTGAAGTGGCGGGCCACCCGCCAGGCCAAGGGGGAGACCAAGTACGTCATCTGCAACGCTGACGAGGGAGATCCCGGGGCTTACATGGACCGGAGCATCCTGGAGGGCGACCCTCACAGCGTCATCGAGGGGATGATCATCGGCGCCTATGCCATTGGGGCCAGGGAGGGCTACGTCTACGTCCGCAACGAGTATCCTCTGGCCATCAAGAGCCTGGCACATGCCCTGGCCCAGGCCGAGGAGTACGGCCTTCTGGGGCGGGATATCGTGGGTTCCGGCTTCGATCTCAGCATTAAGATCAGCCGCGGCGCCGGGGCCTTTGTCTGTGGCGAGGAGACCGCTCTCATCGCCTCCATTGAGGGCAGGCCTGGCGAGCCGAGGCCCCGCCCGCCATATCCCGCCGAGGTAGGGCTGTGGGGCCAGCCCACTAACATCAACAATGTCAAGACCTGGGTCAACGTCCCGGCCATCATCGCCCGGGGACCGGACTGGTTCGCTGGGATCGGCACCGCGAAGAGCAAGGGGACCATGGTCTTCTCGCTGGTGGGGAAGATCAACAACACCGGCCTGGCTGAGGTGCCGATGGGCGTTCCCTTAAAGCAGCTCGTGTTCGATATCGGCGGCGGCGTCCCCCAGGGGAAGGCCTTCAAGGCCGTGCAAACGGGCGGCCCCTCCGGCGGCTGCATCCCCGCCTCTCTCCTGGACCTTCAGGTGGACTACGAGCAACTGACCCAGGCCGGCTCGATCATGGGTTCCGGCGGGATGGTGGTCATGGATGAGGACACGTGCATGGTGGACGTGGCCAAATTCTTCCTGACATTTACTAAAGACGAAAGCTGTGGCAAGTGCACCCCCTGCCGCGAGGGCACCAAGCGGATGCTGGAGATCCTCACCGACATCGCCGAGGGGAGGGGGGAGGAAGGCCACATCGCCCTCTTGGAGGAGCTGGCCAGCGCGGTCAAGGACACCTCCCTCTGCGCCCTGGGTGGGACGGCCCCCAACCCCGTTTTGACCACCTTGCGCTACTTCCGGGACGAGTACGAGCAGCACATCCGCTACAAACGCTGCCCGGCCATGGTCTGCAAGAAGATCATCTTCGCCCCCTGCAAGTACAACTGCCCGGTGAAGACCGACGTGCCGGCCTTCATCGCCCATATCGCCAGGGGCAAGTATCGGGAGGCCTTTGAGGTCATTCGGGCAGTGAACCCCTTCCCCATCGCCTGTGGCTACATCTGCCACCATCCCTGCGAGGATCGCTGCCGTTCCCTGGAGACTGGCGGCGAGGCCTTGTCCATCAAAGGCCTGAAACGCTTCGCCGGCGATCATGCCCTGCGCGCGGGGATCAAGCCGCTGGCTCGGCCCAGGATGCCAGGGCGGGAGAGGGTGGCCGTGGTCGGCTCCGGCCCCGCCGGCCTGGCCGCCGCCTATGACCTGGCCAACCTGGGATACGAGATCACCGTCTTCGAGGCCGGGCCCATAATGGGCGGTAACCTGGCCTGGGCCATCCCGGAGTTCCGCTTGCCCAGACGTATCATGGAGGCCGAGATCGAGAGTATCAAGAGGGCCGGGGTGAAGATCCAGACCAACACCACGGTGGGACGGGATCTCACCCTGGATGACCTCTTTGCCCGGGGGTATAAGGCCATCCTCTTGGCCGTGGGCGCTCATAAGAGCCTGAAACTGAACATCCCCGGCGAGGGAACGGCTGGGGTCATGGAGGCCCTGGAATTCCTGAAGATGGTAAAGCTGGGAAAGGCGGTGCCCTTGGGCGAGAGGGTGGCGGTCATCGGCGGGGGCAATGCGGCCATAGACGCCGCCCGGACGGCCCTGAGGGTCGGCGGCGGGAAGGTCTCTATCCTCTACCGCCGGACAAAGGCGGAGATGCCGGCGATGAAACGGGAGATCGAGGCTGGGGTGGAGGAGGGGGTGGAGATCAGGGAATTGGTGAGCCCCACCAGGATCCTCTCCCGGGATGGCCGGCTGGCCAGCCTGGAGTGCGTCTCCATGGAGTTGGGGGAATTCGATGAGACCGGCCGGCGGCGGCCGATGCCGATCCCCTATTCTGAGTTCATCATGCCCTTGGACAGCGTGATCGTGGCCGTCGGCGAGGAGCCGGACCTCTCCTTCCTGCCCAGGGATCATGGGCTGGGCATCTCGCGGCGGAACACCATTATCGTTGACCCGGAGACCCTGGCCACGGGGCGGCCGGGCATCTTCGCCGCCGGCGATGCCGTCACCGGCCCCTCCACCATCGCCGACTCCATCGCCAGCGGGAAGCTCGCCGCCGTATCGATCCATAAACATTTAAGGGGCCAACCCGTGGTCCGGGAGTATACGGTGACCGGCCCCTCGCCCTATGTGGAGCCGATCGAGCGGACCGAGGAGGAGATCGAGCTTGTGCGTTATCGGATGCCTTGCGCGCCGGTGGAGGAGCGGGTCGGGAATTTCAATGTGGTGGAGTTGGGCTACAGCGAGGAGATGGCCCTTAAGGAGGCGCGGCGCTGTCTGAGGTGCGATCTGAGGTAGGGAGAGGCGGAAAGGAAGCGAGGTGGGACAGATGATCACCTTGACCATAAACGATCGCCGGCTCCAGGTCCAGGAGGGGACGACGGTCTTGCAGGCGGCCAAAAGCGCCGGGATCCAGATCCCGACCCTCTGCTACCATGAGGCCCTGGCCCCTTACGGGGCCTGCCGGATGTGCCTAGTGGAGATCGTAGCCGGGGGGAGGTTGGGACTCTCCGCCTCCTGCGCCTATCCCGCACAGGAGGGGCTGGTGGTGCGGACCGACTCCTCCAGGGTGTTCAAGGCCCGTCGGATGGTCGCCGAGCTATTGTTGGCCCGCTGCCCCAACGTGCCGGAGATCCAGGAACTGGCCCAGGAGATGGGCATCGAAAGGCCCCGCTTCCACATTGAGGACGAGAGGTGCACCCTTTGCGGCCTGTGCGTGCGCACCTGTGAGGAGATCGCGGGGGTCAGCGCCATCAACTTCATCCAACGGGGGACAGAGCGGGAGGTGACCACCCCATTCGCCGTCCCCTCGGAGGCCTGCATCGCCTGTGGAGCCTGCGCCCTGGTCTGCCCTACTGGAGCCATCGTGATCGATGGTGCGGAGGAGATCAAGCACCGGGAGCTCCGCCTGGGCCCGGCCAAGGCCATTCACGTCCCCTTCCTCCAGGCCGTGCCCAAGGCGCCGCTCATCGACCCCGAGCAGTGCATCCATTTCCGCACGGGCAAATGCGGTGTCTGCGAGCGCTTCTGCCTATCGAACGCCATCGACTATGAGATGGAAGATGAGGAAGTAGAGATCGAGGTGGGAGCGATCATCTTGGCCACCGGCTTCGAGCTCTTCGACTGCTCCCGAGTGGCCCAGTATGGCTATGGGCGACTACCGAACGTCATCTCCGGCCTGGAGTTCGAGCGGATGTGCAATGCCGGTGGGCCCACGGGTGGGAAGGTCCTCCGGGAGGAAGGCCGGCCGCCGGAGAGCGTAGCGATCTTCCACTGTGTGGGCAGCCGGGACGAAAACTACAACGAGTACTGCTCTCGGGTCTGCTGCATGTACTCCCTCAAGTTCGCCCACCTGGTGCGGGAGAAGACCGGGTCCAAGGTCTACGAGTTCTATATCGACATGCGGGCTTTCGGCAAAGGGTACGAGGAGTTCTACAAGCGGCTATTGATGGAGGATGTGATCTTCATCCGGGGCAAGGGCGCGGAGGTCACGGATGTGGCGGAGACGCCGGAGGAGCAGGGCAAGCTCATTGTCAAGTGCGAGGACACCCTTTTGGGCATCGTGCGCCGCATCCCGGTGGACATGGTCATCCTGAGCGCCGGCCTGGAGCCTCGCCGGGATGCCGCCGAGGTGGCTCGCCTCTTCAGCGTCAACCGCAGCAAGGACGGCTTCTTCCTGGAAAGGCACCCCAAGCTGGCCCCGGTGGAGACGGCCTCCGATGGCGTCTTCGTCGCTGGAGCCTGTCAGGGACCGAAGGACATCCCAGATAGCGTAGCTCAAGGAGCGGCGGCGGCGGCGGGGGCCCTGGCCCTGATCGACCTGGGCAAGGTGGAGATCGAGCCCATCACGGCCTTGATCGACGAGGCGATCTGCAGTGGCTGCAAGATCTGCATCGGCCTGTGCCCCTATACTGCCATCGAGTTCGTGAGCCGGGACACGACGGGGGTAGCCCAGGTCAACGAGGCCCTCTGCAAGGGGTGTGGCATCTGCGTGGCCGCCTGCCCGGCCGGGGCAGCGACGCAGAGGGGCTACACGACCCAGCAGATTTACGGTGAGATGGAGGGGGCGCTGCGGGCAGGGGCTGGAGGTTGAGGCCAGTACCGCCTAACCCTTACACAAAGAGGACGGATATGAGCGGGGAAAACAGTTTCGAGCCCAGGATCATCGGCTTCCTCTGCCGCTGGTGCAGCTACCAGGGGGCTGACCTGGCGGGCACCAGCCGCCGCCATTACCCGTCGAATATGGTGCCGGTCAGGGTGATGTGCTCCGGGCGGGTGGACCCGACCTTCGTCCTTAAGGCCATTGCCGACGGCGCTGATGGGGTGCTCATTTGCGGTTGTCACCCGGGGGACTGTCACTACCAAAGCGGCAACTTCAATGCCATGCGGCGCTATCCCCTGCTTATGAAGGCCCTGGAACAGTTCGGCATCGAGAAGGAGAGGGTTCGCCTGGAGTGGATTTCGGCCTCCGAGAGCGAGAAGTTCGCGCTGGTGGTCAAGGAGATGACCGAGACGGTGAGGAGACTGGGCCCTTTAGAGTGGAATCGAAGGGTCTTCCAGAAAGGCCAAAGGAAAACGTAAGGGAACGGCTCGGGCCTTCTTTTTTGCTAGTACTAGAGAATTAGGCCCAGACCATCAACCGATATGGAGGTAGGCGGTGGCTAAATTGAAACTTGCCCTGTACTGGGCAGCTACCTGTGGCGGGTGCGAGGTGGCAGTCCTGGACTTGAACGAGAAGATCCTGGACGTGGCCGCCGCGGCGGACATCTACTTATGGCCGGTGGCCATGGACTACAAGTACAAGGACGCCGAGGCTTGGCCTGACAAGTTCATCGACGTCTGCCTGTTCAACGGGGCCATTCGCAACTCCGAGGGGGAGCACCTGGCCAAGCTCTTGCGCGCCAAGTCCAAGGTCATGGTGGCCTTCGGCTCCTGTGCCTGCTTCGGCGGCATCCCGGGCCTGGCCAACGTGGCCGACCGAGAAGGCGTCTTCGCCCGGGTCTACGGGGAGACGCCTTCCACCGATAATAGAGATGGCACCAGGCCCCAGACCTCGTTCGCTGTTCCAGAAGGGGAATTGACGCTGCCTCATTTCTACGACACGGTGAAGACCTTGGGGCAGACGGTGCCGGTGGATTATTTCCTCCCCGGCTGCCCGCCGGCCGCCAAGCAGATCTGGGCCGTGGTCCAGGCTATTGTCGCGGGGCAGCTTCCACCGCCGGGGTCCTTCGTGGGGGTGGCCGAGAAGAGCGTGTGCGAGGAGTGCCCGCGGGTGAAAGAGGAGAAAAAGGTGACCGCGTTTTTGCGGCCCCATCAGGTGATCCCGCAGCCAGAGAAGTGTCTCCTGGAGCAGGGCCTGGTCTGCTGCGGCCCGGCCACCCGGGGCGGTTGCGGCGCCCAGTGCATCAACGCCAACATGCCCTGTCGGGGGTGCTACGGGCCCACGGAACGGGTGACCGACCAGGGTGCCAAGATGCTCTCGGCCATCGCCTCGATCATCGATGCCTCGGACGAGGCGGGGGTCAAAAAAGTGGTTGACCAGATCGTCGATCCCCTGGGCACCTTCTATCGCTTCGGATTGCCGAATTCGCTCTTGACACGGGTGCGGGTGTAGATTACCGGAATAAGTAGACCTTTTGACGGGAGGGAAAAAGATGCAGCGCGTCACCATCGATCCCATCACCAGGCTGGAGGGTCACGGCAAGATCGAGATCTTCCTGGACGAGGCCGGCGAGGTGGCCAATGCCTACTTCCAGGTGCCGGAGCTCAGGGGCTTCGAGCGCTTCTGCGAGGGGCGGCCGGTGGAGGAGCTGCCGCGGATCACACCGCGCATCTGTGGTGTCTGACCAGGCGCACACCATATGGCCTCGTGCAAGGCCACCGACGCGGTCTATCACGTGGAGCCCCCGCCAGCGGGGAGGAAGCTCCGGGAGCTTTTCTACTCGGCGCACTACGTCCACTCACACATCGCCCACTTCTACGCCCTGGCCGCCCCGGACTTCGTGGTGGGGCCGGAGGCCCCACCGGCGGAGCGCAACATCCTGGGGGTGGTGGCCAAGGTGGGCCTGGAGATCGGCGGCCAGGTGATCAAGCACCGGGCGTATGCCCAGGAGATACAGGCCACCCTGGGAGGCAAGGCTACGCACCCGGTGTGCGGGCTCCCCGGAGGGATGAGCAAGGCCCTGACCGAGGAGGAGAGGGTCAACGTGGAGGCGAAGGCGAAATCCTGTGTGGAGTTCGGCAAGCTCTCGGCCAAGATCTTCAACGACGTGGTGTTGGCCAACAAGGCCTATGTGGATTTGATCCTGAGCGATGCCTACACCCACAAGACCTACTACATGGGATTGGTGGATGCGAGCAACAAGGTGAACTTCTACGACGGGGCCATCAGGGTGGTGGACCAGGGTGGCCGGGAGTTCGGGCGCTTTGCCCCGGCGGACTATCTGGAGCACGTCGGCGAACGGGTGGAGCCCTGGAGCTATCTGAAGTTCCCGTATCTGAGGAAGGTGGGCTGGAAGGGTTTCGTGGATGGGCCGGACAGCGGGGTGTACCGGGTGGGCCCCCTGGGGCGGCTTAATGCCTCGGAGGGCATGGCCACGCCGCTGGCCCAGGAAGAATATGAGCGCTTCTACGCGACGTTAGGCGGCAAGCCGGTGCACAACACCCTGGCCACCCACTGGGCCCGGCTGGTGGAACTCTTGAACGCTGCGGAGCGGCTCTACGAGCTGAGCCGGGACGACGAGATCACCGAGCCCAAGGTCCGCACCATCCCCACCGCCAGGCCCACGGAGGGGGTGGGGGTGGTAGAGGCGCCGCGGGGCACCCTCTTCCATCACTACCAGACCGATGAAAAGGGGCTGGTGCGCAAGGTGAACCTGATCGTGGCCACCGGGAACAACCACGCCGCCATCTGCATGTCGGTGAAAAAGGCGGCCCAGGGCTTGATCAAGGCCGGGACCAAGATCACCCAGGGCATCCTGAACAAGGTGGAGATGGCCTTTCGGGCCTACGACCCGTGCTTCGCCTGCGCCACGCACTCCTTGCCCGGAGAGATGCCCTTGGAACTATTGGTATACGATGCCGGGGGCCAATTGGTGCAGCGGGCGACGCAGAATATGGATTGAGTCGGCAGGTATGGGAGCCATATGCGACGCACTGGGCCCGTCACCGACGGGCCCTATTGTATTCGGGCATTCAAGGCCCTGGCTCCAGACCGGCGGCGGCAGATCGCCGGGCGCGGCTGGGCTCTTGCCCTTAGGGGCTTACCAGGGGTGTCAGACCGTCGGCGAAGGCCTTACGCTTGAGAGCCGGAGAAGGAAATGAAGATCCTGGTGCTAGGGCTAGGCAACCCGATCCTCTCTGACGACAGCGTGGGGTGGAAGGTGGCAGAGGCGATCCGCCAGAGGGTGGACTGTCCCAACGTCACGGTCCAGGAAACCAGCCTGGCGGGACTGAGCTTGCTCGATCTCTTGGTCGGCTATGACCGGGCCATACTGGTGGACGCGATCCGGACCAAGGACGGGCAGCCGGGCAATATCTACGTGCTGGCGCCCGAGGACTTCAAGGGCAGCCCCCGGGCCTCCTCGCCCCACGACGTAAGCTTCCGGGAGGCCCTGGAGCTGGGTAGAAAGCTCTGCCTTGACCTTCCCAAGGAAATTGTCATCGTGGCGGTCGAGGTGGAAGACACCACCACCTTTGGGGAGAGCTGCACGCCTTCGGTCCAGGCAGCCATCCCCGGAGCAGTGGAGCTGGTGCTGGAGCGCCTGCTGTCCTCATCGGGTTGAGCTGAGATGGCCGGTCTCCTGGCTCGCCCTGGCACTACCCTCATTTCCGTTATTGGCCGCTTTGGGTTACGGTGTTATCCCCAGTTTGACGTCCTGCCGCCGGTGTGCTAAAATCACGCCAATTTTCAAGGGGCGGCTCTGCCCGTCTTCGTGCCCTCAGCCCAAGCCGCTACCTTCTTTACCAGCAAACCAAACTGGCACAGAGGTAACAAGCACATGGCCAAGGGTGAAATGAAAAGGGTCGAAGCGGCGGACATCGCCCTGGTACGTGAGATCCTCGGTCGTCACCAGCCGCATCCCGAATCCCTGGTCTCGGTGCTCAGCCAGGTCAATGAGGCCCTGGGCTGCCTCACCCCTACTGCCATGGAAGAGGTGGCTTCGGCCCTGAAGCTTCCCACCAGCCACGTCTACTCGAAAGCTACGTTCTACTCGCTATTGTCCACCGTGCCCAAGGGGCGGTATGTGATCCGCTGGTGCGAGAACGCCCCCTGTCACGTGGCCGGGGCAGCTCGGGTCCTGGCCTCGCTCTGCCAGGCGCTGGGCATCGGCGTTGGGCAGACCACCGCCGATGGCGCCTTTTCCCTGGAGACCACCAGTTGTCTGGGGCTCTGTGACCGGGGCCCGGCGGTGAGCGTCAATGGGGAGATCTACGGTGACCTGACGCCGGAAGCGATCCCTGAGCTACTGCAACGCCTGAGGAGGCAGGGGGTAGGCGCAGAGCCCATTATCCGGCAGACTCCCCTCCCGGCCGATGGGAGGCCCATAGTCCTGGCTAACTATGGCCGCGTGGATCCCGAACGGATTGAGGATTACCTGGCTCAGGGCGGATACTCCGCCTCTCGGAAGGCGCTCACCCAGATGGCACCGGAACAGGTGGTGGGTGAGATCAAAAGGTCGGGCTTGCGGGGCCGCGGCGGAGCGGGCTTCCCCACCGGCCTGAAGTGGGAGTTCACGGCCAAGGCCCCGGGCCAGGCGAAATACATCGTGGCCAACGCCGATGAATCCGAGCCGGGGACCTTTAAGGATCGCCTGATCCTGGAGGGTGACCCGCATCGCCTCCTGGAGGCGATGACCATTGCTGGCTACGCCGTGGGTGCCGCAGAGGGATACATCTACGTGCGGGGAGAATATAGCCACGGGGCCCAGCGCCTGGAGAGGGCCCTAAAGCAGGCGCGGGAACAGGGCTGCCTGGGCACAAACCTCTTCGGCTCCGGCTTTTCCTTCGACATCCGTCTGCATCGTGGCGCCGGAGCCTACGTCTGTGGCGAGGAGACGGCGCTTCTGGAATCCATCGAAGGCAGGCGGGGCGAGCCGAGGCCTCGCCCCCCATATCCCCCCACCTTTGGGCTTTGGGGCCAGCCCACGGTGATCAACAACGTGGAGACCCTGGCCAACGTGCCACCGATCATCGCCAATGGAGCGGACTGGTACCGGGGTTTCGGCACCGAGAGGTCGCCGGGGACCAAGGTGTTCACCCTCAGCGGAAGGGTGGCCAGGCGGGGGGCGGTGGAAGCCCCCATGGGGATCACGCTGCGGCAGGTGATCGAGGGCTTCGGCGGTGGGCTATCCGAAGGCAGGGCCTTCAAGCTGGCCCAGGTGGGCGGCAGCTCCGGTGCCCTGGTCCCTCCATCCTTGCTAGATGTGCCGATGGACTACGATTCCCTGGCTCAGGCCGGGGCCACGCTGGGCTCCGGGGCGGTGTTGGCGGCCGATGACCGCGTTTGCGTGGTGGATTTGCTCAGAGCAACCATGCGGTTTTTCGCCTACGAGTCCTGCGGCAAGTGCACGCCGTGTCGCCTGGGCACGGCCCGGCTCTATGAGATCCTTTCCCGCTTAGCCCGTGGAGAGGGCCAAGCCTCGGACCTGGAGGACATGGATTTCATCGCCCGGAACATGGCCACCGCCTCCTATTGTGGGCTGGGGCAGGCCGCCCCCACCTCGGTGCTCAGCGCCCTCAAACACTTCCGGGCCGAGGTGGAGGCCCATGCCCGGGAGAACGCCTGCCCGGCCGGGGTCTGTCCCAGCTAGCCTGGACGCCTGGAAGGAGTACCGTGTACAGACTCCCGGTGTCTGCTAGACACCGGGAGTCTCCAGGAGGAGATGGCGAGTTGGAGGTTAAGCACGCTATGTCCAAAGTCTCGTTGAAGATAGACGGCCAGATGGTCCAGGCGGAAGCTGGCAGCACCATCCTCCAGGCCGCCAAAGGGGCGGGCATTCATATCCCCACCCTGTGCTATCATCCGGCGTTGCCGGCGGAGGGCGCCTGCCGGATCTGTGTGGTGGAGGTGGCAAAGCAGCGGCTATTGCTGCCGGCCTGTACCTATCCGGTAGCTGAGGGCATGGAGGTGCTGACGGAATCATCCCAGGTGATAGAGGCCCGGCGCTTTGTCCTGGAACTCCTCCTGTCTGATCACCCGCAGGACTGCCTGACCTGCGAGGCGAACGGAGGCTGCGAGCTGCAGGACCTGGCCTACCGCTACCAGGTGACGCGTAGCCGTTTTCAAGGAGAGGTCAAAAGGTATCCCCTGGATGAGACCAGCCACTTCATCGCCCGGGACATGACAAAGTGTATCCTCTGCCGCCGTTGCGTCCGTGCCTGCCGCGATATCCAGGCGGTGGACGCCATCGGCCTGGCCCACCGGGGCTTCGACACCAAGGTGGTGACAGCCTTTGACGCTCCCCTCCAGGATTCGACCTGCGTTTTCTGTGGCCAGTGCGTGGCCGTTTGCCCGGTGGGCGCCCTCACGGAAAAGAATACCCGGTTTTTAGGCCGGTCCTGGGAAATGATGCGAGTGACTACGGTCTGCCCGTACTGCGGTGTGGGCTGTCTCCTGGACCTAAACGTCAAGGAGAACCGGATCATCAAGGTCACCTCCAATTGGGAAGGCCCGGCCAACCGGGGTGCCACCTGCGTCAAGGGACGCTTTGGATACGAGTTCGTGCACAGCCTGGACCGGCTGACCAAGCCTCTGATCAAGGCCGACGGTGCCTTCGTGGAGGCCAGTTGGGAGGAAGCCCTGGACCTGGTGGCGCGACGGCTGGCCGAGATCAAGGGTCAACACGGACCCGACTCTATAGCCGTATTGGCCTCGGCCAAGTGCACCAACGAGGAGAATTATCTCCTCCAGAAGTTCACCCGGGCGGTGCTGGGCACCAATAACGTGGATCACTGCGCCCGGCTCTGACACGCCCCTACCGTGTCCGGTCTGGGCACAGCCTTCGGTTCCGGCGCCATGACCAATTCGATCCAGGATCTTGGCCTGGCCAGGGCCTTCCTGGTCATCGGCTCCAATACCACCGAGCAGCATCCGGTGATCGCCTTGCAGATCAAACGGGCGGTTAGAAAAGGGGCCAGGCTCATCGTTGCTGATCCCAGGGCTATTGAGCTCGCCGAGCTGGCAGACGTGCACCTGTCCCACCAACCGGGCACCGACCTGGGCCTCTTAAACGGCCTGGCTCAAGTCATCCTGGAAGAGGGCCTGTGGGACCGGGACTTTGTGGCGCGGCGCACGGAGAACCTCGACGCTTTCCGGGCCTCGGTGGCCCCCTACACCCCGCAATTCGTGGAAAGGCTGACTGGCGTTCCGGCGGAGAAGATCCGCCAGGCGGCGCGGCTCTACGCGACCTTGCGGCCGGCGGCCATCGTCTACGCCATGGGCATCACCCAGCACGTGGCCGGCCATCGGAACGTGCTGGCCCTGGCCAACCTGGCCATGCTCACCGGCAACCTGGGCATGGAGGGGGGCGGAGTCAACCCGCTGCGGGGCCAGAACAACGTGCAGGGTGCCTGTGACATGGGGGCCCTGCCGGACGTCTACACCGGCTATCAGAAAGTGGTGAACCCGGAGGCCCGGGCCAAATTCGAGAGAGCTTGGGGGGTGCCCCTGCCGGCCGAGCCCGGCCTTACGGTGGTGGAGATGACCAGGGCAGCGGCTACGGGCAAGGTTAAGGCCATGTACGTGGTGGGGGAGAACCCCATGCTCAGCGACCCGGACCTCCATCACGTGAGGGAGGCCCTGGAATCCCTGGATTTCCTGGTGGTGCAGGACATCTTCCTCACCGAGACCGCCCAACTGGCGGATGTGGTCTTGCCCGGGGCCAGCTTCGCCGAGAAGGACGGCACCTACACCAACACCGAGCGCCGCGTGCAACTGATACGCAAAGCGGTGGAGCCCCCGGGCCAGGCCCGGCCCGACTGGTGGGCCGTGGCCGAGCTGGCCCAGAGGGTCCAGGGTGACCGGGGCCCGGTGAGCTTCTATTACAATTCGCCCGCCCAGGTCATGGAGGAGATCGCCTCGCTTACCCCCGCCTATGGCGGCATCCGCCACGAGCGCCTGGGTATCCAGGGCTTGCAATGGCCGTGTCCCTCTACGGACCACCCGGGGACGCCGGTCCTTCATCGCGAGAGGTTCACCCGGGGCCTTGGGACATTCACACCGGTGGAATTCATGCCTGCTGACGAGCTGCCGGATGGGGAATACCCCTTCATCCTCACTACCGGGCGACGCCTGCAGCATTACCACACCGGCAGCATGACCCGGAGGGTGTTGGGGCTAAACCAATTGGTCCCTGAGGAGCTGATGGAGATCAACCCCGTGGATGCCGCCAGACTGGGATTGCCAGACGGCGCTCTGGCCCGGGTTCGCTCTCGCCGGGGAGAGGTGCTGACGAGGGTTCGGGTGACGGATCGACCCCGGCCAGGGGTGGTGTTCATGACCTTCCATTTCGCCGAAGCGGCGGTGAACCTCTTGACCAATCCGGCCTTGGACCCCACGGCCAAGATCCCGGAGTTCAAGGCCTGCGCCGTGCGCGTGGAGCCCGCCTGATCCTTTATGAATGAGACAACCGGTTTCTGGGGGCGGCCGGCCTGGGCCGAGATCGACCTGGATGCCATCGCCCACAACGTGAGGGCTCTGAAGCAGCACGTGGGGGAACGAACCCAGCTGATGGCAGTGGTAAAGGCCAACGCTTATGGCCACGGGGCGGAGGCGGTGGCTCGCATGGCCCTAGCCAGCGGGGCCTCCTGGCTGGGGGTGAACCTGGTGGACGAGGGGGTGCAACTCCGGCGGGCCGGCCTCGCTGGGCCCATCCTGGTGCTGGGGCACTGCCCGCCCTGGGAGGCAGCGAAGGCCGTGGATAGCGCCCTGACGCCGACAGTGACCACCCTGGAGAGCGCCCTGGCCCTGGCGGAGGTGGCCTCCCAGCGCCAAAAGGTCATCCCGGTGCATCTTAAGGTGGATACCGGGATGGGGCGCTATGGCCTGCTGGTGGACGAGGTGGTGCCATTCGCTCGCCAGGTGGCGGGAATGGCGACCCTTCGACTGGAGGGCTTATGGACCCACTTTGCCTCGGCCGATGAGGTGGACAAAGGCCCTACCTGGCAGCAGTTCCAGGCCTTTCAGGCCACAGTGGCCAAATTGGAGGAGACCGGCATCACCGTCCCCGTCAGGCACGTGGCCAATAGCGCGGCCACCCTGGACCTGCCGGAAACGCACCTGGACATGGTCCGCTGTGGGATCAGCATCTATGGGCTCTATCCCTCGCCCGAGGTGAGCCACGCTTTAGCCCTGCGGCCGGCCATGAGCCTGAAGGCGCGCATTGTACGCGTTCGATCTCTCCCGGCGGGAACCAGGGTCGGGTACGGGGGCACGTGGGAGGCCCAGGGCCCTTGTACGGTGGCCCTGGTCCCCCTGGGCTATGCCGATGGCTGTCGCCGCTCGCTCTCCAATCGCGGGACCGTGCTGGTAGGTGGCGAGCGCGCTCCGGTGATCGGGCGGGTGAGCATGGATCAGATCACCCTGGACGTGAGCGATATTCCCGGCGTGCAGCAGTACGATGAGGTCGTGCTGGTGGGCCGCCAGGGCCAGGGGGAGATCAGCGCCGACGAGGTGGCCTGCCTCCTGGATACCATCAACTACGAGGTGGTGGCTGCCCTGGCCGCCCGGGTACCGCGTGTATACTTGAAGGGCGGCCAGGTGGTGGCGTACGAGACGCTGGTCTCGGGCTACGAAGAACGTTAAACGTTCGAACGTTCAACGTTGAACGTTGTTAGCCAGAGTTTGTGAAAAGCGCCTGGTTGTGCTAAAATAGCCGCCGTGCCCTGGCGGCGCGGGTGACCAAGCTCGCCAGGGCCATGGCTTTTCACTGGGCCAGTGGGGGCCTCGAGGTACACCTGCGTCCTGGCTGGGTACTAGTTTGTAGCTAATTTGTAAAGGGGCAGGCTCCCCTTTACCCCTCTCACCGGGAAACATGGCGAAAGGAGGTCTCGGAGCATTGGGCAACAATTATCTCTTGAAACAGCTCGCGAGCTTTTTGGAGGGCAACTCACCGCAGGCCCGGGCGCTTAACATGGCCCTGGTGGGCATCCTGGTCGTGGCGGTGGGAATACTTCCCCCATTTTCCCTGCCAGCTCGGCTCTCGGACCAGGGATACGTGAAGATCGGAAAGCTCGGGGGCTCCGTGGTAGCAACCGACAAGACCGAGATCCAGGTGCCCAAAGGGGCTTTGGGCAAGGACATCTCCATAAAAATCGGCGTCATCCCCCGAGCCGATTTCCCTCAGAAGGCCCCAGATAGGCTTAAGGCGGCAGGGAAGATACCGCAGAACCTGGCGTTGAAGAGCCCGGTCTATGCCGTGGAGATCAAGGGCAGCCTGGTGCCTTCATCTACGGTGGTCATCCCGATACCGAACGGCATCGATGCCCCGGAAAAGGCCGACGTATACGGCTGGAACGGCAAGGCCTGGGAGTGGATGCCCAGCCGACTGGTCCAGGAGGACGATCGCATCTACGCCAAGCCCTGGCCAACGCTGCCTCTGGCACTGGCGGTGATGCAAACGGGGAGCCCCTCGCGGTTCGTCTTTGGCTCAAACGCGCCGCTGGAGGGGGAGATAAATCTGCAGGGGAAGGAAGCGGTCAGCGAGGTGACCATCCCGAGCCTGACCTTGAACGCGGATGGCACGCTCATCGGCAAGGCTGGACCGTGGGTCGGGGGCGACCAGGCCAGGGCGCTCATCTCCGTGCGCAATCGGGTGGGGCTGGGCTTCGATGGAGAACTGGTGAGCAATGTCCTACAGAACACCGTTTTCCGGCAGAGGCTGGTGACCAACCTGGTCGTGGCAGCGAACGAGGGCAACTTCGCCGGGGTGGATGTCGAGTTCCGGCAATTGAATCCCCAGAGCGATGGCGATAGAGCGAACTTCACCGCCTTCATCAACGAACTGGCCACTCAACTCCGCAGGGGCGGGAAGCTCTTGACGGTGACGGTGGACCCACCGGTGCAGGTCTCCGAGGACACCTGGTCCACCGGCGCCTACGATTGGGTGGCGCTGGGCAAGGCGGTGGATAGCTTCCGGATCCCAATGGTGGAGGATTTGCATGCCTATGATAAGGCGCTGGAGGTGCTGTCGTTTGCCGTCACCCAGGTGGACCGCTACAAGGTCCACCCGGTCTTCTCGGCCTATGGCTGGGAGCGGGCAGGCAATGACAGGCCCAACAAGGTGGCCTTCAGCGATGCGGTGCAGGTGGCCAGCAAGATCGAGGTGAAGGGTGATCCCAACAAAACGTCGGTTGATCCCGGCAAGGCGGTGACGCTTCGGCTGCCCAACCTCTTGCCCGAGACCGGCGGCTCCCCCATAAAATGGGATGACGCCCAGAGATGCTACCACTTCTCATACACCAAAGGTGGTGTGGCCTATTCGGTGGCCCTGGAAAGCGCGGAGAGCGTGGGCCAGAAGCTCGGGTTGGCCAGGCAATTAAATCTACGGGGCCTGGCCTTCGACGGCCTGCTGGACCCCCAGAGTGACCAGCGCATACCGGCGACCCTGGCGGCGTTCCAGCGGGACAATGCGCTGCCCAAGGCCGGGGATCTCTCGGTCTCCTGGCAGGCGCCGGGCGGGAAACTCGATGCCAGCCAGAGCCCGGTGGACAAGGCCTGGGTGAACTGGACCGCCCCGCAGGAGGGCGGTAGCTTCACTATCTCGGCGGTGTTGGTGGACAGCGCCAACCAGCCCCTGGTTCGGCCCGGGGGCACCCTGGCCCTGGCGGTGGCCCAACCCACTCCTACGCCTCGGCCCAGCCCCACACCGGTGCCATCACCGACGCCGGAGCCGGGCGCGACACCAGTCGCCCAGCCGACCTCGGCGCCACCACCCCCGCCGCCGGTGACCGGCGGTGGCTTTGGGTACGGGATTCAGGTGCATTGGTACGACGAGGCGCAGGTGATCAGGGCGGTGAAGGAGATGGGCTTTGGCTGGGTGAAGCTGCAGGTGAGATGGGCTGACCATGAAGGCAGCAAGGGGAACATCGACCTGGGCGGGTTGGACGGCGCGGTGAACAGGCTGAGCGGCAGCGGACTCAAGATCCTGTTCAGCGTGGTGCTTCCTCCCCGATGGGCGGTGGGGGCCTACGGTCTGCCGGCAAACTACGAGGACTATGGGAACTTCGTGAGGACGTTGGCCAGCCGCTATAAAGGGAAGGTCCAGGCCTACGAGATCTGGAACGAGGAAAACCTGCAGCGGGGCGAGGACCAGATAGTGCCAGCGCCGGTGTACGTGCGGTTTCTGAGCGTGGCGTACCGTGCCATCAAGTCCGCGGACCCGGAGGCGGTGGTGGTGAGCGGCGCTCCCACCCCCACCGGGGCACCGCTGCCCTACGCCATCGACGACGTCGAGTATTTGAAGCAGTTATACGCCGCCGGGCTCAAGGACTACTGCGACGCCATTGGCGCCCACCCCAGCGGCTACAACATGCCCCCGGATGCCGACTGGCGGACTTGGAGTGACCCGACGGCCAGGTTCCGGGGCCCCTCGGACAACAAACACCACAGTTGGAGCTTCCGGGGGACCATGGAGGGCTACCGCAACGTGATGCTGGCCTACGGGGACGGGGCGAAAAAGATCTGGCCCACGGAGTTCGGCTGGGCGGTGAGCGCGAACCCGGTGGCCGGGTACGAATACGCCGCCGATAATACCCTGGAGGAGCAGGCGACCTTCTTCGTCAAGGCCTACCAGATGATGAGAAGCTGGGGCTGGGTTGGTGTGGCCTTCCTGTGGAACCTGAATTGGGAGGTGACCGAGCCCGGCAGTGAGCAAGCCCAGTTCAGCATCGTGAACCGCGATTGGAGCCGCAAGCCCGCCTTTAATGCCCTGGCTGGCATGAGCAAGTAAACCTTGGGTGAAGCGACGCGGGGCACGGGCCATCGGCCCGTGCCCCGCACCGTCTCTCTGGCAGAATCCAGGCCCGGTGCCCTCCGGCCGGGGCGAGAGGCCACCGGGCGGCAAGCATGGTCGTGCCGGGTGGGCCGGCGCTCTGATGGAAAAGGAAAGAAAGCTCGTTAAGAGGGAAAGAGGCCTCTACCTCCTGGCGCTGGGGACGGTGCTGTTCGCCGCCGCGCTGGCGCTGGGAAGTTGGGGCTTGCTATTTTACCGGTCGACCCGATTGGCGGCGGTGAACGAACCGCTGCTGGATACGCCTACGCCGGCGGAGGCCGAAACTCCTTCCTCCCTTGAGCCGCAGCCCACCAGCACGCCGTCGGCTACCGCTTCTCCCGCTCCCAGCCCGACGCCGCTCCCGACAAATACCTCCAACCCGCCCACGTTGAAGCCTACCGCCGGGCCGCCATCGCCCCAGCCGGCCGCCGGCGCGGGGGTGATGGTCCGGCTCCTGCGCCAGTTGACCGATCTCCCGGCCCTGTCCTATCCTGAGAACGCCGCCCCCTGGCAGTACACCAGCTTCAACCACTCCAGCCCGGAGAGGTTCTGGGATTACTTTACCTCGGACGAGATGTTCTCACAGGACGCTCGCTACGGATACCTGGTGCCGAGCGGGGCCTACGCCCGATACCGGATCTTGACCGGCCCGGAGGGGCGCAAGGAGTACGAGGTGCTGCCGCGCACCATGGGGCCCGGCTATGTGGCCAGGGTGTGGTTCGGGCACCGGCAACACGACCGCCCCAACCCCGGGGAAAAGCCGGACCCGGAGTGGGGGTTCTTCGGCGAGGTGGGCAACATCCGCTTCTACTTCGATGATGAGCCCACGCCCCGCATCGACATGCCGGTCACCCAATTCTTCAGCGGTCGGGCCAGCCCTTTCCTGTCCCCGTTGGTGGGCCACTATCGGACGGCCAACGGCGGAAACTATTCCTACATTCCAATGCCATTCTACCGCTCGGTGCGGGCCACCGTCTCACCGAACCTGCCCTTGCCTGGGGACCAGTACGTGGGGCCCCGGATGTTCCAGATCCTGGTGAAAAGGTTCGACCGAGACCCCGGCCTGTTCCCAAGTTTCAGGCCCAACCTGTCGGCTGGGGAGCTGGCGGAGCTGGACCGGGTGCGGCACATCTGGAATAGCCCTGGTAGCGCCCCGTACGGTCAGGGCTCAGGACAACTGCGTCAAAGCCTGTCGGTGGAGCCAGGAAAACCGGCCCAACTGGAACTGCCGGGCCCGGGGACCATCACCTCTTTGAGGATCACGGTTCCCATGGGCCAGGAAAACGATGTGGCCATGCGCATCTATTGGGACGGAGAGGCCAAGCCCAGTGTGGAAGGGCCGCTCCGGGCCCTGTTTGGGACGGCAGAGGAGGCCAGGCACTACCAGGCCCTTCCCATGGGGGTGAAGGCGCTCTCCGGCCTGGGGGGAGGCCATAACGAGTTCTACAGCTTCTTCCCGATGCCATACCGGTCGGGGCGGCTGCGCTTCGAGAAGAGCGGCGGCGGGCCGTCGCGCCTGGAGGTGGCGATCCAGTATGCCGCCTCCGGGAGCCTGGCCTCCTGGCGTTATCATGCCCAGCACCAGCAAGGGCGCAAGGAAGCCGGGGACAGCTCAAACTACCGGGCAGTGGAGGCGGGTGGCTCCGGCCGCCTGGTGGGCATCATCCTGACCATGGAGGGCCTGGACCGGGGCGGGCGGCCATACTACAACGAGCCGCTGCCGGACTTCTGGCACTTCCCCTATCTGGAAGGGAACCTGCACGTGTGGGTGGATGGTGAGTTGACCGTCCCCGGCACCGGCATCGAAGACGACTTTAACGCTGCCTTTTACTACGTCTGGTACGACCCCTCGAACCTCGCCTTCACCCAGTACCCTCTGGCCGGCTGCCTATGGAAGGACTATCGAGTGCGGGGTGAGGTGGCATCTCAGTACCGGTTCTACCTCACGGACAGCGTGGAGTTCAAGCGGTCGTTGGCCATCGAAGTGGAGCACGGCATCATCGGCAACAACCTCACGGTGAGCTTCTCCAGCACTGTATTTTGGTATCAATGATCTGGCGATTTGACAGCCTGGTCGGGAAAAAGTATAATTGGTGCGCTAGATTTCAGGTAGTGTGGGGGAATCTTTAGTGCCAAAGAGGACGTTTCAACCCAAGCGCATCCCCAGGAAGCGGGTGCATGGTTTCCGCGCCCGGATGAGTACGGCCGGAGGCCGACAGGTGCTGAAGAGGCGGCGAGCTAAAGGGCGCAAGAGGGTAGTCGTGGTATAGCTTGACCACGACGCACTGGTCAGCGGCAGGGAGTGAACAGGAGATTCAGGCTACACAAAGGATCGGACTACCAGGCGGTGCATCGAGACGGGCGTTTCTGGCGCCACCCACTGCTGGTCTTGGGGGCGTTGCCCAACGAAACGGGGGTTACGCGCTGTGGGGTTGCCGTTACTAAGAGATTGGGGAGGGCGGCGAGGCGCAACCGTGCCAAAAGGATGATCCGCGAAGCCGTCTGGGCCAGATACGACGGGATCAAGCCGGGGTGGGACCTGGTCTTCATCGCCCGCGAGGGCCTGGCGGGGATGAGTTACCAGCCAGTGGCGTCGGCGGTGGACCAGCTGCTGCAGAGGGCGGGGCTTCTCGCCGACCTGGCTGCAACGCCGACCGTTCGATAGCCATCCACCGGCAAGAAGCCTGTCCTCTTCAGTTCTCGAGGCGCCGATAGTCAGCAAGCAAGGAGCAGGATGAAGGCTATCGCCCTGGGGGCGATTCGTTTTTATCAGGCCACTATCTCGCGGCTGTTACCGCCGACGTGTCGCTTCCACCCGTCGTGCTCGCGCTATGGGTACGAGGCCATTGCCAGGTATGGGGTGATCCGGGGTGGCTGGCTGGCGGCTAAGCGCATTGCGCGGTGTAATCCATTTAACCCTGGCGGGTACGACCCGGTGCCATGAATCTTCCTTGGACCAGGGATAGGGCATGGGGTTCGGCACTGTTTGCTTGGAGTTAGGAGGTTGGGTTTCTTGGGGGAGATATTCAACTGGGCTATCGTGCAGCCCTCGACATCGTTGCTCGAGTTTCTGTTCGGGATTTTTGGGAGCTACGGCATCGCCATTATCGTATTCACGGCCATCATACGGGTGGTGCTGTTGCCCCTAACCTTGCAGCAATTGCGGTCGGCCAAGGCCATGCAGGAGCTGCAGCCACAGATCCAGGCCCTCCAGAAGAAGTATGCCAAGGATAAGGAAAAGCAGACTCAGGAGACCATGAAGCTGTACAAGGAGGCAAAGGTGAACCCGGCCATGGGCTGCCTGCCTTTGTTGGTGCAGCTTCCGATCCTGTTCGGCCTCTACCAGGCGCTCTTGAACCTTTCCCATACGCCCGCGTTCAAACAGCCGTTCCTCTGGCTGCAGGACTTGTCGGCGCCGGAGTCGTTTCCCTATATCCTGATCATCCTGATGACGGCCTCTCAGTTTGTCTATCAGAGGATGGCCACGCCTCGTACCACGGATCCGCAACAGCAGGCCACCAACCAGATCATGCAGTTCACCCCGCTCTTGTTTGCCTTTCTCTTCATTAATTTCCCCTCCGGGTTGGTGCTTTACTGGGTGGCCACGAACGTATTCAGCATAATCCAACAGTACTTTATCACTGGGTGGGGCTCGCTTCTTCCGGCCAAGGAGGAAAAGAAGGCGGATGGAAAGCGTCGAGGTCAGCGCTAGAAGTGTGGAGGAGGCCATTGCCGAGGCCTTGCGGCGGCTGGGTATAGCGCGGGAGCAGGTGGAGGTGGCGGTTATCAGTGAGGGTAGCCGGGGCATCCTGGGGTTAGGGGCCGAGGAGGCCAGGGTCCGCGTTTGGGCCCGGGAGCCAGTAAGGCATATACCGGAGGAGGGACCACTGGGGTCTCAAGGGGAAGTCTTGGCGGCAGGGCCGGTGGGAGAGGGGCAGGTCGAGGCTGAGCCTCCATGGGAGGCAGGCGCCATTGCCCGGCAGGTCGTGGAGGAGCTTCTCCGCTCGCTGGAGGTGATGGCGTCGGCAGCTATCCGACAGCCGGAAGCTCAGGAGGCACAGCTCAAGCCAGGTGAACAACCGGTCGTCATTGATGTCAGCGGGGAAGACCTGGGCGTTCTCATTGGGCGGCGGGGCGAAACCCTGGATGCCTTGCAATATATCACCAATCTGATCGTGAACCGCAGGACGAGACGGCGGGTTAAAGTAATCGTGGACGTGGAGAGCTACCGGCGGAGGCGAGAGGCCTCGCTGCGGGGCCTGGCGGCCCGCATGGCCGACCGGGTCCGTGCCAGCAGGCAAGCGGTGACCCTGGAGGCCATGCCGGCCCACGAGCGCCGCCTGGTGCACCTCTCCCTGCAGGACGACCCGGACGTCTATACCCAAAGCGTCGGGGAGGGGGAGGGGCGAAAAGTGGTGATCTCGCCCCGGCCCGAAGGGATGTCCCGACGATAGCCAGGTTGAAGACCAGTAACGGGTTTGAACGTCGGGGGGCCGCAATCGGCAGTTCTGGGCTAAGTCTAATGGCATAGCCGCACCTGGACTTAGCCCATTTTTTTGATTGCCCACAGCGGGCTCCAACTCCTGGACGAGCCGCTGCGGTTTCTTGGGGAGGGGCATGGGCGGTCCTGAATTCGTAGTGGTGGGACACATAACCAAGGACCTGTTGCCGGAGGGCGGCTCGACGGTTGGGGGCACGGTGACCTATTCCGCGTTGACCGCCAGGAACCTGGGCTATAGGGCCGGAATATTGACCAGCGCGGCGGGGGATCTGCCGGTGGACGGTCTCTTGGATGGCATTGACCTCTGCGTCATCCCCTCCCCGGTCACCAGCACCTTCGAGAACATCTATCTGGATGGCAGTCGACTTCAGTATATCCGGGCCGTGGCCAGGCCTATAGGCCGGGAGGACTACCCCGCGGCTTGGCTTGGGGCTCGGGTGGTGCACCTGGGCCCCCTGGCCCAGGAGATCAGCCCCGATTTTCTTCGCCTGTTCGAGCGCTCTCTGGTAGGTGTGACCCCTCAGGGCTGGATGCGCCGTTGGGATGCGACGGGCCGGGTCCACCCTAAAGAGTGGGAGGGGGCGGAAGAGGTGCTGTCGCGGGCGGAGGTCTTGATCTTCAGCGAAGAGGACGTGGAACGGGACGCGGCCGTCATCCGGAGATATGCGGGCCTGGCCCGGATCATGGTGGTCACCCAGGCCAGGAGGGGGGCCACGGTGTACTGTCGCGGCGCTCACCCGCGGCATTTCCCGGCGTTCGCCGCCGTAGAGGTGGACCCCACCGGCGCCGGAGACGTGTTCGCTGCCGCCTTTCTCCTGAAACTGGCGGAGACCCAAGATCCCTATGTTTCCGCCCGCTTCGCCAACTGCGCCGCCTCTTTCTCAGTGGAGAAAAAGGGCGTTTTAGGCATTGCCACCTTGGAACAGGTGCAGGGCCGTTTGCGGGGACGGTTGTAGGCCGTTAGGCCTGGACTCCTCGAGGTCGGAATGGCCGCGATCTACGCCATCGCCAATCAAAAGGGAGGGGTGGGGAAGACCACCACCGCCATCAACCTGGGGGCGTGTCTGTCCGCCCGGGGCCGGCGGGTGTTATTGGTGGATGCGGACCCCCAGGCCAATACCACCAGCGGTCTGGGGTTCGACAAGAGGCAGGTCGGCCTTTCCATATACGATGTCCTGGTCGGCGATCTCCCCCTCACCAGCGCGGTCCAGGTGACCCGTCGTCTGGGGTTAGACCTGGTGCCCTCATCGCTGCCCTTGGCCGGCGCCGAGGTGGAACTGGTGGAACTGCCAGGCCGGGAGAAACGGCTGGCCCAGGCGCTCCGGGGGATTAAGGGCCGCTACGACTGCGTCATGATCGACTGTCCTCCTTCTCTAGGCCTCTTGACCATCAACGCCCTGGCCGCGGCAAGGGGGGTTATCGTGCCGATCCAGTGCGAGTACCTGGCGCTGGAGGGCCTCTCGCAGTTGATGCAGACCATCAGGCTGGTGCACGATAACCTGAACCCAGCGTTGCACCTGGTCGGCGTGGTGATGACCATGTTCGACCCGCGGGTGAACCTCTCCCTGCAGGTGGTGCAGGAGGTGCAGCGGCACTTTCCTCGGGAGATCTTCCGCACCATCATCCCTCGCAGCATCCGCCTGTCCGAAGCCCCCAGCTATGGCCAGACCATCCTGGAATACGACCCAACGTCCCGGGGGGCCGTGGCCTATCAAAACTTGGCCGAGGAGGTGTTGAGCCGCGAGACGGACCTGAGGATAGAGGCCGGACATCAGCGTGAATATGCCTCTTAGGAGGGATAAAGGAATGCCACGGCCAAAAGGTGGACTGGGGAGAGGGCTCGGGGCCCTGATCCCCCTGACTGCTCCTTCGGTGGTGGAGGTGGGGCTGGACAGCATCGTGGCCAACCCCCGGCAGCCCCGGCAGGCCCTGAATGCGGCCAAGCTGCAGGAACTGGCCGCATCCCTGAGGGAGCACGGGGTCATCCAGCCGCTGGTGGTCACTGAGTTGGAGCCGGTGGAGGGCCCAGAGCCCAGCGCCTCACGGTACCAACTGATCGCCGGGGAGCGGCGTTGGCAGGCGGCAAGGCTGGCGGGATTGAGCACCGTGCCGGTGATCGTCAAGGAGGCCACCCCAGAGGAGACGCTGGAGCTGGCCCTGGTGGAGAACCTGCAACGGGCGGACCTGAACCCGCTGGAGGAGGCCAATGCCTATCGGCAGCTCATGGAGGAGTTCGGCCTGACCCAGGAGATCGTGGCGGTCCGGGTGGGCCGGAGCCGGGTGGCGGTGGCGAACTCTCTGCGTTTGCTGAGCCTGCCGGAGGAGGTCAAGGAGAACTTGGCCGGGGAGTTGATCAGCGAGGGGCACGCGCGAGCTCTCCTGGGACTGCCGGCCAAAGAGTCACAGCTTGAGGCCATGAAGGCGGTCATTGCCAAGGGCTTATCGGTAAGGCAGACCGAGGAATTGGTGCGGCGCTGGGGCAGGAGGTCACCGGGGGCCCGGGCAAAAAGGGAGGCCATGGATGTGGAGACCAGGTCCCTGGAAGATGACTTCCGGCGAGCTTTGGGGACCAAGGTCAGCCTGTTCCGAAGCAAGAAGGGGGGCAAGCTGGTGGTCTATTTCTACTCTGAGGAAGAGTTGCAGGGCATCTATCAGGTGATCGTCAGGCGTTAGGTCGGGAGACCGGGGTGATGTTTCACGTGAAACACTGGTTTCACGTGAAACATTTTTCTTCTGAGGCAGGATGCCGGAGATCTGCGATTACGAAGGAAGCGAATACGCCACCGCTTTCTGGGGCCCAAGCCGGGAGTACGAGGACGCGGTGGATCGGCGGGTCTTGGGGCGGCTCCTGCCGCCGGTGGGGGCACGCCTGGTGGAGATCGGGGCCGGATTCGGACGGTTGGCGAGCCTGTATGCTGGCTACGACGAGGTATTCCTGGTAGACTATTCGCGATCGCTCCTGCTTCAGGCCCAAGAGGCCTTGCGGGACCGGCCGAAGGTCACCTTTGTGGTCACCGATCTGTACAATCTGCCGCTGGCCGACGGCTGGTTCGATGCGGCGGTGATGGTGCGGGTGCTACACCATGTCCAGGACGTGTCGGCAGCCTTCGGCCAGGTGGCGCGCATCCTGGCCCCGGGCGGGGCCTATGTCCTGGAGTATGCCAATAAGCGCAACGCAAAAGAGGTGCTGCGTTTTCTGGCCGGCCGGCCAAACCGCCAGCCCTTCTCCCGGGAGCCCTCCCAGGTAGTGCCCCTCAACTACAACTTCCATCCCGCTTACATCCGGGAGAGGCTGGACCAAGCGGGATTTCGGGTGGAGGTGGAGCTGACAGCGTCCTTCTTTCGCGTGGATACCCTAAAGCGAATAGCAAGCCCGGCCACTTTGGCCCGAATTGACGGGTGGCTACAAAGGCCCCTGGCCGGGTTGAAGCCGGGCCCCTCGGTGTTTCTGCGGGCCAGACTGGTTAAGCCCGGGTGGGCCCGCCACGCTGGCGTCTGGCGCTGTCCGCAGTGTGGCTCCTTGAGGATTAGCGAGACATCCGAGGCAGTTTCATGTGACGACTGTGGCTCCTCGTGGCCCAGAAGGGGCTCCTTCTACGATTTTAAGGCGCAAGGCACGTGATGGAGACGGGGCATCCTGGCTGGGGATCCGGCGGGCCACCATTTTTGGTATAGGTGCGTAATAATATAATATCGGTCTCGCACAACAACCCGGGTTCCCCGCTGGCTTGACAGTGGCGCGTTTAGTTGGTATAATCTGGCGTGTGATCCGGTGGCCCGCTAGCTCAACTGGTAGAGCAACTGACTCTTAATCAGTCGGTTACAGGTTCGAGTCCTGTGCGGGTCACCATTCTGGACGAAAGGTAAAACCAGGACTTTCGAGAAGACTTTTACTCTTGCCTATTGAGATGAGGTTCGACTCCACTCAGGTGGGCCTCCAGGGACCATCGGGAACGATTTACGGGATTCCAAAAGGTGATTGACAGGCAGAGAGAAGTGTATTATCGTTACCTCCAACGGCGACGGAGGCTCCGGGTTTGCTTGCGTCACGAGTTGATTTGGAAATCCTGGTTAAAATTCCGCCTGTGGGGGGAGGTGGATTATGCGGAGGAAGGTCAACATCACTATTGAGTACTGTGAGCCCTGCGGGTTCCTTCCTGAAGCCGTCAAGCTGGCGACGGAAGTGCTCCGCGATTACCCGGACTCGATTGGCCAACTCACCTTGCTCCCTTCGGGCGGCGGCCGCTTTGAGGTAACCGTCAACGACGACCTCATCTTTTCCAGGGCAAAAACGGGGCGTTTTCCTGAGCTGCGGGAGATCGGTGAGGAGATTTCAAGGAGGTTAACTTAGCACGGGAAAAGGGAAAGACCCGAGATGACCATGGAAAAGAATAAGACTGAAGGTACGAAATTGAAGGCCAACCCCGCTGTAGATTATCCCACCGAGGCGGGTTCTTACCTGAGGGGAAATGATTTCTCCCCGGTGGCTGTCGCTGTGCTGTTGAATGCGCCGAGGCCCCTTCAGGATCAACCCGACACGAAGGAGATAAAAATACCCCCCGGAATTGAGAATCTGGTGAGGCTGGCTGTGGAAACGGGGGCAGCCCTGGCCGGCACCCTTCAAACAGAGAATATAGGGATAGAGAAGCTGATATGCAATATGGTGGGGAATCCCAACATCCGCTACCTGGTCCTGTGCGGTGAAGAAGTTATCGGGCACAGGACGGGCGACGCCGTAAGGGCTTTGTTACAACACGGAATCGATTGCAGGCGAGTTATCATCGGAACGGGGGCAGCAACCCCCTATCTGTTT
>JBFMCB010000006.1:0-42689 GCA_040754915.1 Chloroflexota bacterium
CTAGAGAGCAGCCATTTCCCCCCGCCGGTTTCTTTCAAGCTCTGAGGGTTGGATGAGGTCACTCCCCCGGGCGGCACAGGCTTATATCCTTGTCCTGATCATCTGCGCTGGCGTCCTAGGCGCGATTTCCATCCCGTTTCTCTCCCTGACCTGGTCCAAGCTCGCGGCTCTCCTGTTTTTCTCCGTTATCGTCGCCTTTGCCGATATTTTCCCCATCGGCTTGCCTCGGGAGCAAAGCGAGGTGGCGGTTTCCACCGTCATCAAGGTAGCGGTGGCCATCCTCTACGGGCCGGCGTTCACCATCTGGGTTACCCTGTTGGGCACGGTGGCCAGCGAAATCATTCTCCGGCGGGTCTGGTTCAAGGGCGCATTCAACGTGGCCCAGCTCACCATCACCTTTGCGGCGGCCAGCTTTATCTACCAGGTTGTTGCCGGACAGAACGCCGCGCCCTTTGTCACCTGGAATGGCACCCTGGCCCTGCTGCTGGTGGCGGCCGTCTATTTCGCTGCCAACGGCACGCTGCTGTCGCTGATCATCTCTTTCGTTTACGGAACTTCTTTCTGGTTCGCCTGGCGGTCGAATATCTGGCGGGGCTTTCTCTATGAGATGGCAATGATCTCCTTGGGGATCGTGGTGGTCATCCTATGGCCATACTCTGCCGTCAGCGTGGTGGTGGTGATCCTTCCGTTGTGGGTGGTGCGCCACGTCTATCAGATAATGACCGATCTCGAGTCCCAGACCCGTAAGGCCCTGGTGGCCCTGGCCGACGTCATCGACGCCCGAGACCCCAGCACTTATCATCACTCCCTGGGCGTGGCCATGTATGTGGAGAAGATCGCCCGGCAGATGGGCCTGGAGCCCGACCAGGCGGAGTTGATCGTCTCCGCCGCCCGGCTGCACGATCTGGGGAAGGTGGGCATCAACGACGATATGCTCTACAAACCGGGCAAGCTGTCCAAGGAGGAAAGAGAGCGCTTCCAGCTACACAGCGAGATCGGCGCGGGCGTGGTGGGCAGCTTTCCGTTGTTCACCCAGGGCAAGGATTTGGTTCTGTATCACCAGGAACATTACGACGGCAGTGGCTATCCCCGCGGCCTGAAGGGAGAGGATATCCCTCTGGGGAGTAGGATCATTGGCGTAGCCGACGCCTACGAGGCCATGACCGCCTCTCGTCCCTATCGCCAGGCGATGACCCCTCAGCAGGCCATCGCTGAGCTCAAGGCCCATAGCGGCACCCAGTTCGACCCCGCGGTAGTGGAGGCGATGCTGTCGGCCCTGGCCAAGGAGGGCATTTCGCCGGGCCCGGCAGCGCAACCCTCCCGACAACTGGAACCGGGCGTGGCGCTCCAACGGAAGCCTGAGCTCCAGGCCTGACTCTATGCGAGACACTAGGTTCTACCCATGATCCTCTTGGCTGCTGTTCTTCTCTCCCTGGGCCTAGCGTGGCTCAGGGGAGGCGATCTGTTACGGCTGGGGAGGCTCTCTTTCCGTTTCCCCTTTATGATCTTCGCCGGCCTTTTGTTGCAATTGGTGATCTTTTCGTCTTGGGGCCGGCTGCTCCTGGGTGACGCGGGGCTGGCGGGGCTGGTGCACGTGGCCTCGCTGGTCCTGGTGGCTCTGGCCGCGGGCCTGAACCACCGCCTGCCGGGGCTCAAGTTCATCGGCGTGGGCCTATTAATGAACCTCCTGGTGATCGCGGCCAATGGAGGCTACATGCCGGTGCACCTGGACAGCGTCCAGGCCGCTGGATTCAGCGACGTGGCGGAGATCCTGGCCCGGGGGGATACCTACGAGAAATCCATCGTCCTGGATGGGAGGACCAGGTTGGGCTTCCTGGCCGACGTGTTCGCGGTGCCCAAACCGTTGCCTCTGTCGGGGGTGTTCAGCCCCGGCGACGTGGTGGTGAGCCTGGGGGTATTCTGGTTCTTTCAGGAGATCATGGTGGCCAGGCCGCCTAAACCGAAACCATGAGCTGTCCCTCGACTGCGCTGCCGACAAAACCATTTCCCCGCAAGCTCTTGATCGCCAGCAACAACCCACACAAGCTCGCCGAGTTCCGTGAGATCCTGGCTGGCTTTCCGCTGGCCTTGACCTCGCCTCACGAAGAGCACCTGGATATTTGGCCCCCGGAGACCGGGGCCACGTTCGCGGAGAACGCCATCTTGAAGGCCACGACTTTCGCCCGGGCCAGTGGCCTGGTTGCCCTGGCCGACGATTCGGGATTGGAGGTGGAAGCCCTGGCCGGGGAACCGGGCATCCTCTCGGCCCGTTACAGCGGTATCCAGGGCAACCACGCTGCCAACATACGCCGGTTGCTCTCTCGACTGGAGGGAGTGCCAATGGAGAGGCGTCGGGCGTGTTTCTATAGCGTTATCGCCATCGCTACCCCGGCGGGCCAGGTGCATACCTGCCACGGCGAGTGCACCGGTTACATCGCCTTCGAGCCCAGGGGTAGCGGAGGCTTTGGCTACGACCCGGTCTTTTTCCTGCCTGAGTTCGGGATGACCATGGCCGAGTTGCCCCCTGAGGTCAAGAACCGGGTGAGCCACCGGGGGCGCTCCGGCCAGGCGGCCAGGCGGATCTTGCAGGGAATATTTGACCTTGGAGTGCAAAGCGAAGAGGTGTAGTGGGACCCTTATTCCACGTTAGAACGTTTAACGTTGGAACGTTCAACGTTCAAGGCCCTCCCGCGCCTGCTTGACTAGATGCCGCTTTCTGGGCTATACTGTAAATGTTGTACCGGGGCGTGGCCCAGCAGGTAGGGCACCGCGTTTGGGACGCGGGAGTCGGAGGTTCGAGTCCTCTCGCCCCGACCAGCGGGAGTAACTCAGTCGGTAGAGTTCCTGCCTTCCAAGCAGGCTGTCGCGGGTTCGAGTCCCGTCTCCCGCTCCAAATCTGAGATCTCGAGCCATCCCACGTCTCGACGTGGGTTTCTTTATTTGGGGCGCTTGCAGAGACCGCAGGCACGAGCTAGCTCGCGCAAATGGGCTGAGGGCACGAACCGGGTCGCGTCTGGGGATGCTCAGCCGATGGCCGAGCTCATGGTGGCTGGCACGAGTACGTCAATGGACCTGGAGCAATTCAAACCTGAGAGATCTCAGGATGAAAAATGAACGGGTGAGTTTAGCTGTCTTAGCAGGGTCGAAGCATCCAGGTCAGCCTTTTCCCACAAACCCATGCAAACAAGATATGCCTCTCGGCTCTCCTTGCGGGAGGCCTCGGGGATGTAGGTTCGAGTGGTCTGAAAGTAGCGCTTTGCCAGCGACATAAAGTTGTCGAAGTCTTCGCCCCGCAATAGCTTGATCACACAGGCTCCGCCCTTCCGCAGGACGCGCAATGCGATGCCAAAAGAGTGAATGGCAAGCTCGATGGACCGGGCGTGGTCCGTTGGCCTGACGCCGGATACGTTTGGTGCGGCGTCGGACACCACTACATCGGCATCCTTGCCAAGGGCCTCTTGAATGCGCCCGATGCAGTTCGGGTCTGTGATGTCGCCGCGCACCACCTGCACGCCGGGGATCGGCGCCATGGACTGGATGTCCACCGCAACTACTTTGGACGACGGCCCGGCGAGCTGGGATATGACCTGACTCCAGCCACCGGGGGCCGCTCCGAGGTCCAGGACCGTGCTACCGGGGCGAATCAGGTTAAACTTGGCGTTGATTTCCAGTAGCTTGTAAGCCGACCTGGCGCGATAGCCTTCTGCCTTCGCCTTCCGGAAGTAGTAGTCCTGCTTTTGGTCGGTCCTCCACCCCTTCATCGCACTTCTTTCCCCCTTCGCTCCCGCGTGTCACCGTTGGAGTCAAGCATAGGTATAGGCATTCACTGCATCATTCGGACAGTAGCATAGCCGAATTATTGGCAAAAAGCAAGACCCTCAGGGCTGGAAAGGCATGGCGTTCGACTGGGCCGCTCAGCAAGGCCGGCGAGCCACGGAACGTTTGGTGGGAACCCTGGATGAGCGGATTCTGGCAGTTACGATGAGTATGTTGTAAAATGCAGAGCGGGCGTGATAAACTATATCAGATTGTGTAGCATGAGGTAGGAGGCATCTGATGACGAAGAGTTCCTTCAGCCTGGGCCGTATCTTGGGCATCCCGGTGGCGGTGCATGTTAGCTGGTTGGTTATCTTTGTGCTCATCACCTGGAGCCTGGGCGGCTCCTATTTCCCACACCAGTATCCCGACTGGCCCCCGGCCTTGGCCTGGGCGGTGGGACTGGCCGCCAGCCTGCTCTTCTTCGTTTCGGTGCTGGTGCATGAGCTGGCCCATTCGGCGGTGGCCAGGGCCATGGGACTGCCCGTCCGCGGCATTGTGCTTTTCATCTTCGGTGGCGTGTCGGAGATCACCGAGGAACCCCGGACGGCCAGCATGGAGTTTACCATGGCCCTGGTAGGCCCCCTGAGCAGCTTCATTTTGGCGGGGCTGTTTGCTCTCCTGTGGCTGGCCGCGGGCCCGGTCAGCCAGCCGCTGGCAGCTTTCAGCCTGTACCTGGCCAGCATCAACGCCCTCTTGGGGGCTTTCAACCTCGTCCCCGGCTTCCCGCTGGATGGCGGGCGAGTGCTACGGGCCCTCCTGTGGGGCTATAGCCGGAACCTGGAAGAGGCCACCCGTTGGGCCTCCCTGGCGGGACAAGGGGTCGCTTACTTGTTCATCCTCATCGGCGTCTGGCAGGTCTTCGGGGGCAACTGGCTCAACGGCCTGTGGATCGCCTTCATTGGCTGGTTCCTGGACAACGCCGCCCAGACCAGCTACCGGCAGGTGGCGGTGCAGCGCTTACTGGCCGGGCACGCGGTGCGGGAGATCATGAGCCAGGATTGTGAGGCCCTCCCCCCAAGGCTGACCCTGGAGGAGTTGGTCCACGAGCACGTCCTGGCCACCGGCCGGCGGTGTTACCCGGTGATGGAGGGCGAACAGGTGCGGGGGCTCCTGACCATCCATAACATCAAGGCCGTGCCCCGTGAACGTTGGGGCACTACCGTGGTAGAAGAGGTCATGACGCCGTTGGAGAAGCTCAAGACGGTGGGGCCGAACGAAGGGCTCTGGTCGGCCCTGGAGGAGATGACAGCAGAAGGCGTCAACCAGTTACCGGTGATGGAAGATCACCGTCTCCTGGGCATCCTGGCCCGGGATAGCGTCCTTACCTTCATCCACACCCGGGCGGAGCTGGGGGTGTGACCGATCACCCCTGCGGCCTGGGCCTAGGTGGCGGTTGAGGGTGGGCAAAATAACGAGGTTTGAAGAAGATGGCCGATGAAAGTGAAATGGTTGAGGTCCCGACAGGCAAAGAGCCGCCCCCCGCCCACGTGGTGGTGATCCGGGTTCCTGCCCGCCATAATCCGCGCCTGCAGCAGGTGATCGACAGGGTTAATGCTGACACGGAGTACTACGCCCTCTGGCGAGCCGCCAATATCAACGCCGTGGATCGCCTGGGGATGAGCGATCACGGCCCAGTCCACGTCCAGATCATGGCCAACATCGCGGTGAAGCTGCTCAGGCTGCTGGTGGAGCATGGCGTCCAGCCCAGTATCGTGCGCGACCACGGCCTGACAGTGGAGGATGCGGAGGTGGTGGTTGTCCTCACCGCCCTGCTACACGACATCGGCATGGCCATCCATCGTGATGACCATGAACACTACAGCCTGTTCCTGGCGGCTCCCAAGCTGAAGGAGCTTCTGGCCGACATCTACCCTGTTCCGGAGCGGTCCATTATCAGCTCGGAGGTCTTGCACGCCATCATCGCCCATCGAGCTGGTGGGCGCCCGCTGACGGTTGAAGCGGGCGTGGTGCGGGTCGCCGATGCCCTGGACATGGCCAAAGGCCGGTCGCGGATCCCCTTCGAAGCGGGCAAGGTGAATATCCACTCCTTGTCCGCCTCAGCCATCGAGCAGGTGACGATTGAGCGTGGGAAGGAGAAGCCCATCCGCATCGCGGTACGGATGAGCAATTCCGCCGGTATCTTCCAGCTCGATGAGTTGCTAAAGGACAAATTGCAAGGCTCGGGCCTGGAAGCGTACGTGGAAGTCGAGGCAACCATCGAGGGGGAGGCGGAGAAGAAGCTGATCGAGGTATTCCGCATCTGAGCCGAAACTGAACCTCTCCCTTGTGGATTTCCGTTGTGCCGCCACCAGTTCCAGGTGACTTTGCGGCGGTGCCGGTAGCGCTGGACGTGCGGCGGCTGTTAGCTCGGCTCGGGACGTGCTTGGTGTGAAACGTCGGTTTCATCGTTGCCCCCCAGGGCCAGAGCCAGTGCCTGGGTGGCAGCGTCCAGCGCCTCGGCGGCCCGGGCGATTCCCCGCGTCATGCCGGGCCTCTCCTTCTCTAAGACCTCGGCCTTCCGAGCCCACTCCCGGAAGGCGGCGGCGTGTTCCCGGTTATGCTCGATCCAGAGAGGGAGAAGGCGCTGCAACTGTAACAGGTCCTCCGGGGCCCTGGCGGCCGGCTCTTTCGGCTCCTCAACCGTCTCCTGCTGGGGGTGCTCGTGCTCATGAAACGGGGCGTGGCGGTGAGGATGGGCGTGGATGGTGGCGGCATGGGCGTGGCGATGCTCGTGCACCAGGTTGCTCTGCTCCAGGAGGTCCCGATCGGCCAGGAGAGAGGTTGGCTGCCCCTGGGCCAGGAGGCGGTGATCCTCACCGAAGACCAGAGCCCGATCGGCGATCTCCTCCAAAATATCCAGGTCATGGGTGGCGGTGACCACGGTCTTGCCCTCTCTTCCCAGGTCGGCGATGAAGTCCACCAGTCGGCTGGCGCTGCGGGGGTCCAGGTTGGCCGTGGGCTCGTCCAGGAGCAACACCTCCGGTCCCAGAGAGAGGACGGAGGCCAGGGCTACTTTCTTCTTCTCTCCCAGGCTGAGGCGGTGTGGGGCCCGATGCCGCAGTTTCCCAATGCCCAGGAAATCCAGGGCCCATTCGCTGCGCTCAAGCGCTTTTTCCCGGGAGAGGCTCAATTGTAAGGGGGCGAAGGTCACCTCCTGCCAGACGGTGGGGAGGAAAAGCTGGACATCGGGGTCCTGGAAGACCAGCCCCACCCGCCGCCGGAAGTTGTAGGCGAAGGCCTCGTCCCGGAAGGCCGCCTCCAGCATGGACAGGCCGAAGCCCTTCACCTCACCGGCAGTGGGAAAGTAGAGGCCGTCCAGGAGCTTCAGGAGGGTGCTCTTGCCTGAACCGTTGGCTCCCAGGACGGCCACCCTCTCCCCCCTCTCGATGCGCAGGTTTATCCCTTCCAGGGCCACTGCTCCTCCCTCATAGACGTAGCACACATTCTCCAACTCGAAGATCGGTTCTCCCATGCGAAACTCCTTAGCTCCCCATATAGATGGCGCCCAGGGCGACGAATAGGCTCACACCACCCCAGAGCCAGTCCCGACCGCGGGTTCGGAAACCCTCGATCAGCCGCGGTCGTCCTCGGAAACCCTGGGAAAGCATGGCCAGATAGACCTCGTTGCTTAGCAGGAAGGACCGCTCCAGGAGCGCGCCCATTGCCGCCGCCAGCCAGCGCCGGTCCTCGGCAGCGTCGAGCCGTCCCACCAGGCGGCTCCTTCGGGACAGGAACATATCGCTGGCCGTGTGGAGCAAGAGGTAGATGTAACGGTAGCTCATAGCCAGGGTCAGGAGGAAGGCCTCTGGCACCCCCAGCGCTCCCAGGGCTTCCAGCAAGTCACTCCAGGGGGTGGCGAGGATGAGCAGGACGGCGAAGGAGACTGAGGTGCCCACCCGCAGGAGAAGGAAGGCGGCGGTTCGCAGTCCCTGGGCGGTGACGGCGATGAGGGGATCTGGCCACAGGACGAGGACCGGCTGCCCTGGGGTGAAGATGTTTAAGATGGCCGGGAGGGCGATGACGCCGGTGAAGAGGGGGATGAAGATCCATACCCGCTGGACGAAGAAGCCCAAGGGCACCCGAGAGGACCAGGCCAGGAGCAAGGTCAACAGGTAGAGAAGAACGAGGACCGCCAGGCTCCGGCAGAGGTTGGCAGCGATCAGCAAGAGAACGAAAGTGCCGATCTTGACCCGGGGGTCCAGGCCCTGGAGCAGGCCCGGGCGGCGCCCGATCTCCTCGGCAAAGAGGGTGCCCTCCAGGGCCTGGCCGATGGCCGCCAGGCTTCCGATCAGGAAATCGCCTCGTCGAAACATAATCATATCCGGAATGGACGCCGATAAACCCAGAGGGATTTTCTTCGGCAGCGAATGCCGTTGATCAGCGTCCACCACATCGGAGCTGGACACGGCTAAAAACGTAGAACAAATCCCTGTTCATCGGCGTTCATCCGCGTCCCGTGCCTAAACTTGAGGGCGAGTGCCAGCCTCGCGGCGCGCCAAGAGCCGGCCGATCACCAAAAGGAAAGTGGCGGCCAGGCCAATGCCTATCGCCGCCGAGACCAGGTAGCCGGGGACCACCCCCAGCCCCGGCACAGCGTAATCGGGAAGCGGGGCCGGCCAGAGACCGGAGAGCCCCTCCAGCCCCCGCGGCACGAAGCCCAACATACCCTGAAGCTCATCCGCCCCCCACTCCCCCCAGGCGGTGCCGGGAGCGAGGAGGCCCAAGGGTGTGAGGATGACCAGGGCTGCCAGGCCCACCCAGAGGGGCCAAAGCCGCCAGCCCGTCACCCCGGCGGTGGGCTCGGCCAGGGCCAGGATAAGCTGGTTGGCCCGCTGCAAGTAGGCTACCAGGAGTGCCGTGATGACCCCTTCCACCATACCGGCCGCCAGAAGATGTGGGATCATCATGGCCGGGATGGCCACCTCCAGGGTGTAGGGCTGGTAAAGGGGCGTCCCGTCGGCAGTGTGGAAAAGGTAGGGCTGGAGGCCGAACTCCACGGCGGCGCAGAGGGCCGCTACGTTCAGCGAGAGCCAGCCGGCCACTGCCCCCGCCAAGGCCCGCCAGCGCGAGGCCAGGGGGCTTCGGCTGGCGATAGCCCGGTAGGTGTACCAGGCCACCAGGGGCATGACGATGGCCATGTTGAAGGCATTGGCACCGAAGGCCAGGATGCCGCCGTCGCCGAAGAAAAGGGCCTGGATGGCCAGGGCAATGGAGATGGCGATGGTTGCTCCCCAGGGCCCCAGGACGATGGCGGCGATAGCGCCGCCCACGGCATGGCCGGTGGTGCCTCCGGGCAGGGGGACGTTGAACATCATGATCACGAAAGAGAAAGCCGAGACCAGGGCCAGGAGAGGCACCGCCCGGTGGCTCAGGGTCTCCCGAACCCTGTGGCTGGCCCGGTACCAGAAGGGTGCCGCCGCTGCATACATCACGGCGCAGGTGGCCGGGCTGAGATATCCATCGGGGATATGCATCGAAAACCTCCTTCAAGAGATGTGGTCTGCTCTGCTCCGCAATCCGCTATCCTCGATCGCTTGTCTCGTTGCCTCCTGGTAAACCGCGCTGAGGGTGACGCCGTGCTGTCTTG
Source organism: Chloroflexota bacterium (assembly GCA_040754915.1). Classification (GTDB taxonomy): domain Bacteria; phylum Chloroflexota; class DTOL01; order DTOL01; family JACQYG01; genus JACQYG01. The sequence goes on from JBFMCB010000006.1 coordinate 9,407, forward strand.
CCGCCCTCTTGCAGTCCTCATACTCCGGGGCCACATGCAGGATGGCCTCGCCACGGCGCGCCACCTTGACTCGGATCTCGCCGAACCTGGTGCTCAAGACCGTGGTAGAGCGCTCGAGACAACGTCTGGTCCTCTCTGAGACCCGCACCCCCAGGGTGGAAGTTTCGGCAAAGATGATGGCCAGCATCTCCTCCACCTGGCCCTGGTGACAGAGCACGGAGAGAGCGACTCCCGGCCGGTTCTTCTTCATCTGGATGGGACTGAGATACACGTCCAGGGCGCCGGCCGCGAAGAGGCGCTCCATCACATAGTCGTAGAACTGGGGGTTCATGTCGTCCAGGTTGGTCTCCAGCACGGTCACTGCATCGCTGAGATAGGTGTGGCCGATCTCTTGGTCCTGGCCCAGGACCAGGCGCAGGAGGTTTGGCCTCTTTAGATCGGCCTTTCCTGCCCCGTAGCCTACCCCCTCCACGGTCATGGGGGGAAGGGGGCCGAAGCGGGCGGCCAGACTGGCGACGATGGCGGCCCCGGTGGGGGTGACCAGCTCATGGGCGGTGCCCCGGCTGTAGACGGGCACCCCTCTCAAGAGTTCCAGGGTAGCAGGGGCAGGCACCGGCAGCACCCCATGCCGGGCCCTGACGAAGCCATGGCCCAGGTTCAATGGGGAACACTCCACCCGCTCGATCCCCAGGAGCTGTAGTCCGATAGCGGTGCCCACGATGTCCACCATGGCGTCCACGGCGCCCACCTCGTGGAGGTGAACCACCTCGGCATCCTGGTCGTGCACCCTGCCCTCCGCTGCCGCCAGGCTGGTAAAGATGCGCTGGCTCTGGTCCTTAACCCTTTCAGATAGGGAGCTCCGGGCGATGACCGCCAGGATGTCCCCCAGCCTCCTTTCCGGTTGCTCCTCCTGCACCCGGACTGCCACGTAGGTCGCGGCGAGGCCCTGTTTGGTGACGCGGGTGGCCTCGATCTCGTAACCGGATAAGGTGAGCCTGTTTAGCTCTCGCCGAAGGTCGTCCAGGGGCAACCCCGCATCCAGGAGTGCCCCCAGGATCATATTGCCGGAGATGCCGGAAAAACAGTCGAAGTAGGCGATCCTCATTCTGTCACCTGACCCAGGCGGTTGATTATGCTCGCCAGGTAGCCGGCGCCGAAGCCGTTGTCGATGTTCACCACCGCCACGCCTGGAGCACAACTGTTCAGCATCCCTAGGAGCGCCGCCAGGCCCTGGAAGCTGGCACCATAGCCCACGCGGGTGGGCACGGCGATGACCGGGCAGGCCACCAGGCCGCCGACGACGCTGGCGAGGGCCCCCTCCATCCCCGCCACGACAACCACCACCCGGGCCGCGGAGAGTTTCTCGCCCTGGTCCAGGAGGCGATGCAGCCCCGCCACTCCCACGTCGTAGAGGCGCTGGACCTGGCTCCCCATGGCCTCGGCGGTCACCGCCGCCTCCTCGGCCACCGGGAGATCCGCCGTGCCGCCGCTGAGCACCAGAACCATCCCCTTTCGGGAGGTCTCTGGCTCGCCCCCGATGACCACGAGCTGCGCCAGGGGGTGGTAGATCGCTCCCCGGGCCACGGCACGGATGGCATTGAAGACCTCCTCATTCGCCTTGGTGGCCAGGACCGTGGCCTGGTGCGGCAGCATGCTCTGGACGATGTCCGCCACCTGCTCCGCGCTCTTCCCCAGGCAGAAGATGGCCTCCGGGAAGCCTTTGCGCAAGGCTCGATGGTGGTCGATCTTAGCGAAGCCCAGGTCCTCGTAAGGAAGGGTTCTTAGCCTCTTTAGAGCCTCGTCCACCGAGAGGTTGCCCGTCCTGACGGCATCCAAGAGCTCCCTAAGTTGCTCTTTTCTCACCTTGTAGCACCTCGTTCATGCTGCCGGTGCGATAGCCGGTAAGATCCAGGGTTACGTAGAGGTAGCCAATTTCCTTAAAGCGGGCCACGACCCGCTCGCGGTTCTCCCTGGCGATCAGGAACGGGAAATCCCCTGGCTCAACCTCGATGCGGGCGATGGTGCCGTGGTGGCGGACCCGCAGTTGCCCCACGCCCAGTTGGCGCAGGAACCCCTCGGCCTGATCGACCTGAGCCAGGGCCTCTTTGGTGATAACCGTCCCATAGGGGAGGCGGGAGGCCAGGCAAGCGAAGGGGGGTTTGTTCCACGTGGGGAGCCCCAACTCCCTGGAAAGGGCGCGGATCTCGTCCTTGGTCAGCCCTGCCTCCTGCAAGGGGCTCTGAACGCCTAACTCCCTGCCGGCCCGTCGGCCGGGGCGGTGGTCAGCCAGGTCGTCGCGGTTGGCCCCATCTACCACGTGCCGCAGGCCCTCCTGAACCGCGATCTCCTTCAGCTTGCCGAAGAGCTCGCTCTTGCAGTGGTAGCAGCGGTCGGGCGGGTTGGCGGCGAAGCGGGGATTACCCAACTCCGCGGTGGTGATCAGGCGGTGCCTGGCCCCCAGGGACCGGGCCAGGCGCGTGGCGGCCTGCACCTCCTCCGAGGGGTAGGTTTCTGAGATGGCCGTCACCGCCAGCACCCTCTCGTTGCCCAGGGTATCCTGGCACACCTTGAGGAGCAGAGTGCTGTCGACCCCGCCCGAATACGCCACCACCACGCTCTCGAGCTGGCGCAGGATCCCCACCAGATCGTTTTTCTTTGCCAGTAAAGAATTCAATGCCCGTTCTCCTTGTACACCGGCGCGACAAACCTGCCAGCAAGCCTCATCCTGGAGTGGCCCTACCAAGTTGGCCAGCCCAGGCGGACAAGGCCGTCTGCCACTACGCCACACCCAGCGCCCCCGACACCTGCAAGGTGTACGGCGTTAAGGACAGGTCACCGACTCCACGATGACCACGACGTGCTTCAAGAGATCGATCTTCTTGATCGTCCCCCGCACGATTTGTCGCTTCCCCAGAAGATCGGCCAGGAGGATCTCGTCACCATCCGGCTGGATGAGGATCACGTTCTCCATGACCTTTCTCTCCTGGCTGTCCCGCACCACGTAGGCTGTGCCTTCACACATGAGCGCCCCCATTTCCGTGGCCTAGAACCAGTCCGTGTCCCAACGAAGTCAACGAACCGTAGACAAACAAAAAAGATCATCGCCCCGGCCTTCAGGCCAGGATAGATGATCTTCATGATCGAACCCGCGGCTTCATGCCGACGCCTGAAATATATCACGTTCGAGGCCGGCTGTCAAGAGCCTTGCCTCGTTGAGCCCATTCGCCCCCGAATGACCCCGATGGCCGCGCTGATCTGCTTGGTCAGGGGCTGGGCCTCCACGCCGACGAACTCGAAGTGGGGCTGGTTGATGGCCAGGAGGAGCTTGTAGCCCCGGGCACCGGCCACGGCCTCGGCGATGCCGGGGGTGATCTCGCCCATCATGGAATTGGGGATGACCACGCCGATGGGGGCCAGGATCGCATCGGCTAGGTTCACTGAGACCCGGATGGCGTTCTCGCCCGTCGCCCCCCGGCTGGCCTTGGCCCGCATCATCTTGTCCGTGGCGATGGCGTTGGTGCCCAGGGCTAGGATCTCCACCTCCACTGACAGCTCCTGGCGCAATTGGCTCACGATCTGAGCCCCGATGCCCCCACCCATGCCATCGATGACGGCGATGACCATCTCTCTACCTCGCGCCGCCCTGCAGTGTTGTCCGACCGATCAGGGCGGAAAACCCTTCTTTCCTGATAAAGTATGACTCCACTGTAAAAAGGTCGCCCAGCCGTTTTCTTACCGATGAAAACGCTGCCTGTGTCCCGGAGGTGAACTCCGGGACGAACGCCGAGAAAAAGTGAAAATCTCGGCGCGCTCTGCGTGCTCTGCGGTTAAAGTCTTGTTTTTTCAGCGGAGTCAAGAATGGCTTCGGCCCGGAAGCCTTCACGCTGCGTTCGCTAGAGGACCTCGATCTCGTCCCCCGGCCCCGTAACCTCCCCCACGGCCCAGGCCGGTTGACCCAGCTCGGCGGCCCGGGAAAGGAAGCGGCCCAGCCTGTCCCCGGGCACGGCCAAAAAGAGCCCTCCACTGGTCTGGGCATCGAAGAGGAGCATCTCCTCTTCCTCGGCAATGCCCGGGGCGAAGCTCACATGGGGGCCGTAGAAGGCGCGGTTGTTTTGGGAGCCTCCAGGGAAGAGCCATGCGCGGGCGTAAAGGCGAGCCCCCTCCAGAAAGGGAAAGGCCGCAAAGCGCAGGCGCATCCCCACGCCACTGGCCTGGACCATCTCCCAAGCGTGCCCCAGGAAGCCGAAGCCGGTGATGTCGGTGGCTGCCCGCAGGGCGAATTCCCTGGCCAGGCGGGCGGCCGTTCTGTTCAGGGCCTTCATGCTGGCCACTGCCGCGACCAGGTGCGCGGGGTCGGCGTGGTCGCCTTTGAAGGCAGTGGTGATGATGCCGGTCCCCAGTGGCTTGGTGAGGACCAGGGCATCGCCCGGACAGAGGCCCCCCTTGGTCAGCAGATGCTCTGGGTGAACCAAGCCCACGGCCACCAGGCCAAACTTGGGCTCCTTGTCCTGGACGGTATGGCCTCCGGCGATAACCACCCCGGCCTCTCGGGCCTTCTCCGCCCCACCCCGCAGGATCTCGGCCAGGAACTCCGGCGGCAGCTGCGGCGGCAGGGCGGCGATGTTCAGGGCCAGGAAGGGCTCACCCCCCATGGCGTAGACGTCGCTTAGGGAGTTAGCCGCGGCGATGGCCCCGTAGTCGTAGGGGTCGTCCACGATGGGGGTGAAGAAGTCAGTCGTGACGATAAGGGCCCGCACCTCGTCCAGGCGATAGACCGCGGCATCATCGGCGGCACCCAGCCCCACCAGGAGGTTCGGGTGGGCGGCCGGGTCGAAAAGGTTTAACAGTGGGTGCAGGACCTGCCCCAGGGCCTCCGGGCCCAGCTTGGACGCTCAGCCGGCGCAGGACGCCAGAGACGTCAGGCGGATCTCTTCACGGGTCATACGGCCTCCTCTTTCGATGGGTGCAAACAATTGTCCTGGGTTCACCCCGGTTCCGGGCCCTTGCGGAAGCTATAGCCGAAACCGCGCTCGGTAATGATGTACCGGGGATTATGGGGGTCCTCCTCGATCTTCTGGCGTAGGTACCAGATGTACCGTCGGATGTATCCCACGTCCCCAGCGTACTCCGCCCCCCAAACCTGCTCCAGGAGATACTCCTGGGAGAGCACGCGGCCAGCGTTCTCCGCCAAGACACGCAAGAGTTTGAACTCGGTGGCGGTGAGGTCAACTGGCTCGTTGTAGCGTAACACCAGGTGGCGGTCAAAATCGATGACCAGGCCACGGCTGACGAAGGCCTGGGCGGCCCTGGGCTCACTGGAGCCAGCGGAGCGCTGCAAGACAGCGCCCACTCGGGCGGTAAGCTCGGCGAAGCTGAAGGGCTTGATCACGTAGTCGTCTACTCCCAGACGAAAGCCCCTGAGCCTATCCCTCTCCTCGCCCTTTGCCGTGAGCATGATCAAGGGAGTATTGGTCAGCTCCCGGATGCGCTGCGCCGTCTCCCAACCATCGACCTGAGGCATCATCACATCCAGGATGACCAGGTCCGGTTGCCGAACGTACAACTGTCGCAACCCTTCCCGGCCGTCGGCGGCACTATATACCTGGTAGCCCGCCCGCTCCAGGTATTGGCCCAGGAGTCTGACCAGGGCCTGGTCGTCGTCAATCAGGAGGATCCTCTTCATTGCCTAGCCTGGCCAGGGGCAAGGTGAAGTTGAAGCGCGCCCCGGCCTGGGGTTTGCTCTCCACCCAGATACGCCCCCCTTGCGCCTCCACCAGTTTCCGAGTGACGTAGAGCCCCAAGCCATAACCGTAGGTCTTCCGGTCATCGCCTGAGTCCACACGGTGGAATTTCTCGAAGATCTTGATTTGTTCCCCTAGAGGAATGCCTGGCCCCTCATCGGCAACTGAGATGAGCAGCGAGGGAGCCGAAGCGCTTGCCTCCTGCCCCTCTAACTTTTTGACCTCTATGGCGATCTCGCCGGTGTTGGGCGAGTACTTCACGGCGTTGTCCAGCAGGTTGAGCAGGATCTCCGCCAGGGCATCCTCGTCGCCCCAGGCCATGGGGAGGTTTCCCCAGGTGGGGAGGCGAAAGCGCTGCCCACTGGCTCGCACCTGGGTGTTCTTCACCGCCTTTTCCACGATGGGAGGAATAGCAATGGGTCCCAGGCGTAAGCATAGACGCCCGGCCTCGATAATAGACACGTTAAGGATACCCTGGACCAGGCGGTTGAGGCGGGCACACTCCTGGGTCATGATCGCCAGGGCCTCCTGCTGTGGCCGGTCCAGGTTATTCCCAAATTGCAGGATCAGCTCGATGCCGCCACTGATGTTGGTCAGAGGTGTGCGCAACTCGTGGGAGACCAGGGAGACGAACTCGCTCTTGAGGCGATCCAGTTGCTGTAATTCCTCGTTCTTACGCCCCAGCTCAGCCATGGCTTCCTGCAGGCTCTGGGTGCGCTGTCTCACCTTCTCCTCGAGTTCCAGGTTAAGTTGCTCCATCCTGGCCCGCGCTGCCCTCTCGACACATTCCCGTTCCTCCAGACTGCGGGCGATCCAGTTAAGGGTCAGGCCCACCAGGGTGGGTCCCAAAAGGCCGAAGAAAAGGATCTCGGCGGAGAAGTGAAAGCCCAGCAGGTCATTCTCCAGGATGGCGTGCTCGTACGTCTCGTAGGAGAGAACAATAACGAACAAAAGCACTGGCAGGGCCCAGCGCAGGCGCAGGACCTGCCTATGGAATCCTTTGCCGTCTCCCAGCATCGTTGACATCTTTACGCTGCAGAATGGGGTCCTTTCTCCCTATTCTACCAACCATGCCCGGGAAAAGCAAGGTGAGGCCCTCCCCTTGCCATTGATTAGAACGCGATTTTGACCTGGCTTTGACGTGATTTTGACCTGGGTATGGTATGATGGTGGCTGAAAGGAGGATAAACCAATGACAAGAGGCATGACCGCGAACGCTAAGCTCTATCTTCTCCTCGCCCTGGCCCTGGTGGCAGCCCTGGGGGTGGTTACGGCCTGCGGCCCCACGCCGACGCCGGTGCCGCCCACCAAGCCACCGCCCACGGCCACGCCGGTGCCCCCTACGCCCACCAAGGCGCCGGAGCCCAACACGTTGGTGGCCCTGAAGGCTCTGGCCGCCCCCAAAGATGCCGCCGACGCTGCCTGGGCCAAGGCCACCCCCCTGACCTTCAAGGCCAACGGGATCGGCAGCCTCAGCGGCAAGAGCCTAGACGTAACCGCCAAGGCCCTTTACACCGAGGGCGACGTCTACCTTCTCTTCGCCTGGAAGGATGCCCAGGCCAGCCTGGTCAAAGGGGCCTGGCGGTTCGACGGCACCAAGTGGGCCAAGCAGAAGGGCGACGAGGACCGCCTGGCTATCATGTGGGAGGTCGCCCCCATTGCCAACTTCGCTGCCCAGGGCTGTGCGGCCACCTGTCACGGCAAAACCATGGGCACCAATGCCGCTGCCGAGAAGGGCGACCTCTGGCACTGGAAGTCCTACCGCTCCAACCCCTTGGGTTTCGCCGATGACGGGTACATCGTCCAAGATGATACGGCCAAAGGAGAGACCGGCCGCAAGTCCGACCCCGGGGGCGGCGGCGACTCCAAGAATGAGACCAAGGAGAAGGACAAACCCGCCCTGATGCAGGACCCGGCCAAGGCGCCCACCGCTAAGGGCTTCCTTCTTAAAGATGAGGCCGTGGAGATCAAGGACTACAAGGCCTTCAAGGCCGGGGATGTGGTGCCCTTCCGCATCCTCACCAGGCCCAGCGGCAGCCGGGGTGACATCAAGGCCGTGGGTGTCTGGCAGGATGGCACCTGGACTCTCCTCCTCGGTCGCAAGCTGAAGACAGGGAACGACGACGACGTCCAGTTCGATCCCGCCAAGAGCTACCCTTTCTCCGTGGCCGTCTACGACGACTCCGGTGACGAGAACAAGTACGTTTCCACTGCCGCCCTGAAGCTCTCCTTTGGAAAATAGCGGGGCTTCGCCGAACAGCGTGCCGTAGAACGAGAGGCCCGGCTCCCAAATCCCAGGTTTGAGATCTGGGAGCCGGGCGCTGGTTTAACTGGCTATTGTTTGCTGGATAAATCTCCTTTATCGGTGAAGTTTCGCTTCGCTCGTCCACGTCCAATCCCCGATATCCCACCGAGGCTTTCCCCGTCTTCCTCTGGTTACACCATCTTCTCCTGCAGGTTGAAGCCCAGGATCCTTACTAGCTAAAAACGCCACCCTGGTGGTCGTGTCCAGCACATGATCCCCTGAATAGGGAATCTCCCTCAGCGCCATTGCATTTCCCAATAAATTGGAATAAACTTAATATAACAGGCATGAGAGTTAAGCTCGGGATATCCCATGTTCGGTGAAGAGCTGGTAGCAAAAGCCAGGCTCCGGCCGCCGCGCTTGAAGCGGCAAACCCTCTCCCGCCCTCGCTTGAACCATCGCCTGGCCCAGGCCTTGGATTATCCTTTAACTGTCGTCCAGGCTGGTCCCGGCTACGGCAAGAGCACGTTACTCGCGGCCTTTCTCGCCGGACGCCCTGAATCCTGCTTCTGGTACACCGTCACCGAACGGGACGCCGATCCGCTGGTTTTCTTCCTCCACATTATTTACGCTTTTCGCCAGCGCTATCCCACCATCGGTGACAAGGCGCTCTCCGCTTTGCAGAAAGACCACGGAGTTGTGGTCGCCTGGCATCAGGCCGGCGATCTTCTGGTAAACGATCTTTTCGAAAGATTGCCCGGAGAATCCTTCTTGGTGCTGGACGACTATCACCTGGTGCAACATCTGCCCGAGATAAACGCCATGGCGGAGTATTTTATCGATGGCCTGCCCCGCCACCTCCACGTCCTCCTGTCTACACGCCACCGGCCAGGGCTTAAGGGCATGGCCAAGTGGCGGGCCCGGCGGGAAGTGCTCGAGATCACCGAAGGCGACCTGGCCTTCACCCCCGAGGAGATCGAGGCCTTGTTTCGCACGCAATACGGCATTGCCTTGACCCAGGCTCAGGTGGAAGCCCTGGCCCTGGAGACCGAGGGCTGGATCATCGCCCTGCAGATGATCTACCAGGGCATGCAAACCAGCAAGGCCGAGAGCCCCGACCGGCTACTGGGGCGGTCATCGGGTTCGCTGGAGAACGTCTTCGCCTATTTGGCCCAGGAGGTGCTGCGCAAGCTTGACACTGAGACCCAGGAGTTCCTACTACGGACAGCGGTGTTGCGGCGACTGGAGCCCGAGGTCTGCGACCAATTGCTGGAGAGAAGCGATTCCCGCGCCGTCTTGGAGCTCCTGGAGGAGGAGGGGCTCTTCACCTTACCCCAGGGCGATGGCTCGTATCGCTACCACCATGTTTTCCACGAGTTCCTTATGGAACGCGTCGAGAAAGACGCCACGACCTGGGCGCGACTGCACCAGAAGGCGGCCACAATATTCGAGGCTCTGGACGACACTGAAGAGGCCCTGTACCATTATTTCACAGCCTCGGACCTGTCCCAGGCGGCCCGGCTGCTAGAGAATATGGCTGACGTGTTGATCCAGCACGGGCGTCTAAGCACCCTGGGGAGCTGGATCGACCGGCTCCCCCGCTCGGTCCTGGAGCAGCACCCTGCCTTGTTCTTGCGCCGGGGCGATGTCCACCGGCTATCCAGCCAGTACCAGGATGCTCTCAACTGTTACTCGAGAGCACAGGAGTGCTACGCCGCCTACCAGGACCGCCTGGGCCTGAGCAAGTCACTGCAAGGCCAGGCCCTGGTCTACCTGGACACAGTGCGGCCCCTGGCTGCCGAGGGTCCATTGCGCCAGGCCCTGATCCTGGCCGGCCGCGCGAACCGGGAGGAAAGTGCCAGGCTTCTGGACCTGATCGCCGAAAACCGGGCCAACCAGGGCAAGTTAGGCGTCGCCCAGAAGCTCCACCGGGCGGCCCAGCGTCTGCGTGGCCAGCCAGAGGTGGTTGACACCGACCTGCAGGCCCGCTTCTACCTGCGCACCGGCCGCCTGGCTGAGGCCCAGGAGCTATTGGAGAAGCTGGCCCGGGAGGAGGAAAAGGTAGGCCCTGGCCGGGCCGCCAGGTCGCATCGGGAAACCCTGTTCATCCTTTCCCTGGTTCATGCTTTCCAGGGCCAGGGGGAGAAGGCCCTGGACTCGGCCCAGCGTGGGATGGAGGTGGCCAAACACCTGGGCTCTCCATTCACCGAGGCGGTAGGTTACATGCGCCTGGGCCACTCCTGGATGCTTCAGAACCCGGAGATGGCCGAAGAAGCTAACCGCTGCTTCCTTCGGGCAGTGGAGATGGCCGAGGCCTTCAAGATCCCCCGGGCCAAGGTGGAACCGCTGTGGGGGCTCACCAGGTTATATGGATATTCCGGCAATATCGCCCAGGCAGAACGGGCCGCCGCCGATGCCATCGCGATCGGCCAGCGGGCTGGAGACGAGTGGATCGTGGCGCTGGTCCAAGCCACCCTGGGCGCCAGCTACGTGATGGCCGGAAGCCCGGCCCAGGCCCAGCGCCTGCTGGCGCAAGCGGCCTCCGCTTTTTCAGCAGCCCTGGATAACCATGCCATGTCCATCGCGCTGCTATGGCTTGCCCTGATGCATTTCAAGGCGGGCGAAGGGGCAGCCTTCGCCCGTTACCTGGAACAGGCCTTAACCAAGGCCGAGGCCGGTGGATACGATTTCCTCTTCACCTCACGAACACTTCTGGGTCCCCGGGACCCTTTGATCCTGGCGCCGATGCTGATCGAGGCCAGGAGACGGGGTATCCGTGCGGAATACGCCTCGGGCCTGCTAGCCAGGATGGGGCTTCTAGAGGCCGACCATCATCCGGGCTATACCCTGCGCCTCCAGACCCTGGGCGCCTTCCGGGCCTGGCGAGGTGACGTGGAGATCACCGACAAGGAATGGCGACGAGAGAAGGCCCGGCACCTGTTTCTGTTGCTGGTCAACGGCAGGGGCCGGATGATGCAGCGCGACCAGATCATGGATACCCTCTGGCCTGACCTGGGCGCCCAGGCAGCACGGCGGGACTTTAAGGTGGCCCTCAATGCCATGAACAACGCCCTGGAGCCCGGTCGCCGGTCCGGCGCCGAGGCTTTTTACGTGTCCAGGCAGGGCCAGTGCTACGGATTCGTCCCCGGTTCCGGATACTGGCTGGACGCCGAGGAGTTCGAGAGCCTGGTGGATCGGGGGATGCGCCTGGCCGACCGGGCCGACCGGCGGGCCGCTGAGGTGTTACAAAGGGCTTTGGCGCTGTACAAAGGGGATTACCTTCAGGATTGTCTCTACGAAGACTGGGCCAGCGCCGAGCGGGAGCGCCTCCTGGCGCTCTACTTGCGGGCCCTGGAGAAGCTGGCACAGCTCATGGCCGAGAAAGGGGAGCATCAGGCATGCATCCAGGCCTGCCACCGCATTCTGGCCAGAGACCAATGCTGGGAGGAAGCCTATCGGCTCTTGATGCAGTGCTATTCTCAGTTGGGGAACCGCGCCATGGCCCTACGGACCTACGAGCGCTGTGTGGAGGCCTTGCGCCAGGAGCTTGGCATCGGCCCCATGGCCCAAACCGTTTCGCTCTACGAGGATATGGCCCGGTCTATGGAGGTTTAGAAGAGCCAGGGTAAAGAGATCTAACCGCCTTGTAACCGATTTGCAACGGTCGCTCGCTATAATATAAATACACTTGACGGCTTTCTTTTACTAAAAGAAGTGGTCTATGTCCTCGCAAACGGTCGTTGTCCCATTTATCCTACGTTTCACCAGGGAAGCACTGGAGGAGAGCTGGGGCCAGCCGCAAGCCGCCTGGCGGGGCCTGATCAGGCACGTCCAGGGCGACCAGGAGCAACATTTTACCCGCTTCGCTGACGCCGTTGATTTCATGAAACGCTTCATCGATCTTCAGGATGCGCCGATAGAGGACAGCTAGCCCGGTTCTTTGCTAGTAAAGAACGTTGTCCTCCCGGGGTCGATTCGGGCTCTCCGGGAGGAACAGACGGAAGAAGCTATTGAAGATATGGTGAAAGGCGATGCCATCCTAGGTAAGGAGAAGGGGCTGCACCGGTGGAACGCAAAGACGTGCCGGTGGGCATAATGAGTGTAGGAGCCTACATTCCCGAGACTTACATGACCGCCGCTGAGCTGGCACATAAGTCGGGCATTCCCGAGAATGTCATCGTGGAGAAGATGGGGCTGCGGCGTAAACCGGTCCCTGGGCCCGACGACCACACCAACGCCATGGGGGTGTGGGCGGCCCAGGAGGCCATCGCCAGGGCGGGCATTGACCCCGAGGAGATCGACCTGGTCATCTGCACCACTGAGGAGCACAAGGAATACTTCCTGTGGGTAGCCGGCATCAAGATGGCCTATGACCTGGGGGCCCACCGGGCCTGGGCCTTCGACATGAACATCAAGTGCGGCACTGCCGCCGCGGCCCTGAAGATCGCTAAGGACATGATGATCGCCGACGACGAGATCAGCACCGCGCTGGTGGCGGGAGGCTACCGCAACCTGGATTTCATAGACTACACCAACCAGCGCACGCGGTTCATGTTTAACCTGGCTGCCGGTGGCGGGGCCTTCTTGCTCAGGAAGAACCATCCATGCAACAGAGTGCTGGAGAGCGCCATCATCGTGGATGGCTCCTTCTCCATGGATGTCCTCGTCCCTGCCGGGGGTACGGTGATGCCCATCTCCCACGAGGCCCTGGACAAACGCCTGAACTACCTGGAGGTGCCCGACCCGGAGGGCATGAAAGAACGGCTGGATGCGAAGTCCATGCAGAACTTCCTCCAGGTGATCCGGGACTCCCTGCGCAAGAGCGGCTACACCGCGAAAGACATCGACTATCTGGCCATCTTGCACATGAAGCGCTCGGCCCATGAGTACGTGCTACAGGAGCTGGGCCTAAGGCCCGAACAGACCATCTATCTGGAGGACTACGGCCACGTCGGGCAGCAGGATCAGGCCCTGTCCATCAAGCTGGGCCTGGCCCAGGGGAAGATCGTAGAAGGCGATATCGTGGTCATGGTTGGCGCTGGCATCGGCTATGCCTGGGGGGCCACGACGGTGAGGTGGGGGCAGTAGAGTAGCCTGGTAGACTGGTGCATCCATAACCGATTTAAGGGGATGATATGCCGAAGGTGAAAGCGAATGGCGTAGAGTTGTATTATGAGCTGCACGGACCGGTGGAGGGTGAGCCTCTCATCTTCAATAACGGCGTGTTCGCCAACACGGCGAGCTGGGCCTATCAGCTTCCCGCCTTCATTAAGCGCTACCGGGTGCTGCTCTACGACATGCGGGGCCAGGGACAGAGCGAGCACCCGAAAGGGGAATACTCTTTGGAGCTCCACGCCCAGGATCTGGAGGCCCTCATGGCGGCCCTGGGTATCGCCAAGGCTCATGTGGTCGGCGTCTCCTACGGCGGGGAGCTGGGGCTGGTCTTGGCCCTGCGCTACCCGGCGAGGGTGGCCAGCCTGACTGTGGCCGCGGCGGTGAGCCATAGCGACGTGCTGTTGCGTGCCACCATTGAACGTTGGCTCATCGCCGCCCGCCTTGGGGATGCCCGGGCCTTCTTCCGCTCAGTGTATGGCGATGTGTACTCGGAAGGCTTCATCGCCGCCAATTCCAGGTTCATCCAGCAATCCGAGGACCGCTACGGAGATTTCGACCTGGCGGCGGCCACCCGCCTGATGGAGAGTTTCCTGCGCCTGGATATCACGGCGGAGCTGCCCCGGATCGCCGCGCCCACCTGCGTGATCTCCGCCGAGCTGGATACCCTTAAGCCGGCCCGGTACGGCCGCCTCATGGCCCAGGCCATCCCCAGGGCGGAGTTCCACCTCATCCCCAACTCCGGGCACGCCGTGATGCTGGAACGGCCGCAGGAATTCAACACCATCGTTTTGGGGTTTTTGGCTAAGCAAGGAGTGCGGCCGTAAGGCCGCACTCCAGTGAAAGGGTTGGAAACCGAATGGCTCGCTACGCTACGATCATCGGCACCGGCCGCTATCTGCCAGACTGGAAAGAGGTCACCAACGACGAGTTGCGGGCCCGCTGGGACGAGAGGTTCCCAGGGGTGGTGGATAAGTGGGAGGAGAGCACCGGCATCCTGCGGCGCTGGTACGCGCCCCGGGACTGGGCCACCTCGGACATAGCGGTGCGGGCGGCCCAGGCGGCGCTGGACGACGCCGGTATCAAGCCGGAAGACGTGGACCTGATCCTCTTGGGCACCGATACGCCCGACTACGTCACACCGGCCACCTCGGTGGTGGTGCAGCATAAGCTGGGTGCGGTGAATGCCGGTACCTTCGATATTGGCTGCGCCTGTGCCTCTTTTCCGACCGGCTTGAGTGCCGCGGCTGGATACATTGCCACCAACCAGGCCTACCGCTACGTCCTGGTCATCGGCGTCTACATGATGAGCAAGTTCGCCGATCCGATGGACCCCGTTGCCTTCATCTACGGCGATGGGGCCGGCGCCGCCGTCTTGGCCGCCGATGACAAGCCGGGCTTCGTCTCATCGGCTTTCCTCTCGGATGGCTCCTATTACGATTACTGGGGCATTTTCGTCGGCGGGGCAGCGGAGCCGGTCACGCACAAGGCCATTGACGAGGGGCGACACCAGGTGCGGCGCCTCAAGCTGTACCCGCCCGAGGTGAACCATGTCGGTTGGCCCAAGATCGTGCGCACCATGGCGGAGCGCGGGAGGTTTGCCCTCGAAGACATTGACCTGGTGCTCTTCACCCAGGTGCGCCTGCCGTCCATAAAAGTGGTCATGGAAGACCTGGGGCTGTCGCTCAGCAAGACCCATTGGATCATGGTCGACTGGGGCTACACCGGTTCGGGCTGCCTCGCCATGTGCTTCGACGACGCCCGCAGAAAGGGCAAGGTCAAAAGCGGCGACCTGGTGCTGTTCGTCGGCTCTGGCGTGGGCTACAATCAGGCCGGCGCAGCATTCCGCATGCCGTGAGAATCATCAGCGAGGAGATAGCTATGGTCGATGTCAAGGAGCTTTACCATCGCAAGCTCCTTTCCATCCCTGAGGCGGTGGGGCTCGTGCGTTCCAACCAGACCATCTGCTGCGCCATGGCCGCCTCGGAGCCGCCAGGCCTGGAGGCGGAGCTGGGCCGCCACAAGGACCGCCTGGAGAATGTCCGGGTGTGGGTGTGCCTGCCCATGCGGGAGTACGACTTCGTGATTAAGCCCGAGATGGTGGGGCACTTCTTTGTTGAAAACTGGTTCTATGGTGCCCCGGACCGGCGAGTGCACAAGGAGGGGCGGCAATCCTACGTCCCTAACAACCTGCACCAGGCGGCCCGGGTCAAGCTGGAGGCCCACGAGAAGCTAGACATTTTCTGGGGCACCGCCACCCCACCGGACAAGAGGGGTTGGATGAGCCTGTCCTTAGGGCTGGTCATCGAGAAGCAGATGCTCGAGGCCGCGGACCTGGTGGTGCTGGAGATCAACGAGAACCTTCCTTGGACCCTGGGCGATACCCAAATCCACCTGAACGATGTGGACTACGTGGTAGAGAACACCTGCCCGCTGGTGCAGCTACCCATCGTCTCGCCCAGCGCCGAAGAGGAGGCGATTGGGGGCTACATCGCCGACCTGATCGACGACGGGGCGACGATCCAACTCGGCATTGGCGGCATCCCTAACGCCATCACCCAATGCCTACATGAGAAGCGAGACCTGGGCGTTCACACCGAGATGTTCACCGACGGCATGGTGGACCTCTACCAGGCGGGGGTAATCACCAACAAGAAGAAAACCCTGTGGAAAGACAAGATGGTGGGCGCTTTCGCCCTGGGCACGCAGAAGCTGTACGACTTCGTGGACAACAACCTGGGGGTGGAGTTCCAGCAGGGCAAGGTGACCAACGACCCTCACGTCATCCGGCAGAACTACAAGATGGTCAGCGTCAACACCGCCCTGCAGGTGGACCTGACCGGCCAGGTGTGCTCGGAGTCCATCGGCTCGCTGCAATACAGCGGCACCGGCGGGCAGCTCGACACCCACCGGGGGGCCCAGATGTCTCCGGGCGGAAAAGGTATCATCGCCCTGCGTGCCACGGCCAGGGGCGGGACCATCTCCACCATCGTCGGCCAGCTCACGCCGGGGGCCGGCGTCACCGTCCCCCGGCAGGATGTGGACTATGTGGTCACCGAGTTTGGGGTGACCCATCTGCGGGGGCTATGCGTCAAGGACCGGGTGGAGGCGCTGATCGCTATCGCCCATCCCGATTTCCGCCACCAGCTACAGGAAGAGGCAGAGCGCCTGATGCTTGTCCCCCGGGTCATGGTCACCGTCCCGTGAATCAGAGGTTGTAGGAAAAAGGAGACGGCCCTTATGCCTGCGAGCGCAAAGCCCGGAGCCCCCGGAGTAAGCTCGGACTGCGTCCGCCTGGGGACCACCTGCGACCTTTCGGGGCCTAACGCCTACATTGGCATGGCCGCCTTCCGAGGATACTCGGCGTATTACCGATATGTGAATGGCCGCGGTGGGGTGCACGGCCGCCAGATCGATCTCCTGGTGGAGGACGATGCCTTTGACCCCGAGCGCACCAGAGCCGCAACGCGCAAGCTGGTGGAAGAGGACCAGGTCTTCGCCATCGTCTCCCCCCTGGGGACACCCACCAACCTGGCGGTGATGGACTACTTGCTGGCCCGCCAGGTGCCGGTGGTCTCGCCTCACACCGGAGCGTCCATCTGGGCCCTTCCGCCTAAGCGCACCTACTTCGCTCTGCAGCCCAACTATCAGGTAGAAGGCCGTCTCCTGGCCCAGTACGCGATGGAGTTGGGGGCCAGGCGGCCAGCCTTCTATGCCGTGGACGATCTGTTCGGCCAGGAGGGCAGCACCGCCTTTGACGCCGAGCTAAAGGGGGCGGGGCTGGAGCCGGTGGCTCGGGCCTTCCATCCGGCCCGGGAGTCGGCCCCACGGCGCTGGATCGAGGAGTTAGTCGCGGCCCAGCCCGACCTGGTGGCCCTCTTCACCTACGTTAAGCCCGCGGCGGACCTCCTGGCCCTGGCCTGCCGCCGGGGTTTCCAGCCCCGCTGGCTGGGGAGCTACGTCCTATCTGGGCCGGAGATCTTCCTTTTGGCTGGCCGCGAAGCCCTGGAAGGAATGGTGGTCACGGCTTATCCCCTGGGTCCGCGAGGGCATCGAGGCCTCACCCTTTTTGAAAAGTTATTGGCCCGGGATCCCATCGGGGCACCGCCGGGCACCCATAGTCGCATCGGCTATGCCGCAGCGCAACTGGTGGTGGAGGGGCTGGAGCGGGCCGGGCGGGACCTGACGCGAGACGGGTTCATCGCCGCCCTGGAATCGCTTCGGGACTGGACAGGCGGGCTCTTGCCGCCCATCAGCTACAGCCCAGGCGATCGCCGGGGCCTTACTAGCCTGGCCCTGCGCCGGGCTAAGGAGGGGAATTGGATCGTAGAGCGAGGCCTCTACGAGCTTCGGGAATAGGTGTCTGGAAGCCGACGCTGGCGCCGGGCACCAGCTTCATCGCTAGCGAAGAAAGCTTGCCTTAGAACACATGAGCAGACAAGGAGGGGTTGTCATGGCTAAAGAATCTCTGTTAGCGGGTATCGAATCTCGGATGGTCCCCACCTCTCGGCTCAGGACGCATCTCCTTGCCCACGGGCCAGAAAACGGCGTGCCGGTGGTGTTCCTGCATGGCAACGTGTCTTCGGCTCGATTCTGGGAGGAGATCATGCAGGCGATACCGTTGCGTTATCGGGCCATCGCCCCGGACCTGCGGGGCTACGGAGATACCGAGGCAATAGCCCTGGACGCCGTCAGGGGGCTACGAGATTGGTCCGACGACCTGTGGGCGCTGTCCCAGGCCCTGGGCTTGACCGCTGGCGGCGCCAGGTACCACCTGGTTGGCTGGTCCATGGGAGCGGGGGTGGCCATGCAGTACGCTATTGACCATCCAACAGACCTGGCCTCGCTCACTTTCATTGATCCGGTCTCGCCCTACGGTTTCGGCGGAACCAAGGATGTGGCGGGCACGCCGTGCTACCCGGACTTCGCTGGCTCGGGCGGAGGGACGGCCAACCCCGATTTCGTCAGGTTCCTGGCTACCGGCGAGCGGGGCAGCGATAACCCCAATTGCCCGCGTAGCGTGTTGAATGCTTTTTACTTCAAGCCACCGTTCAGGGCCACGCCAGAGCGCGAGGAGGTCTTCGTCTCGGCCATGCTCAGCACTCGGGTCGGCGAAGGGTTCTATCCCGGCGATATGGTGCCCTCGCCGAATTGGCCCGGCGTGGCGCCGGGGAGCAAAGGGATCAACAACGCCATGTCGCCCCGGTATTGCAACCTCAGCGGCTTCGCCAAGATCCAGCCCAAGCCGGACGTGCTGTGGATACGCGGTGGCGACGACCAGATCGTGTCGGACACCTCCCTGTTCGATTTTGGATTCCTCGGCCAACTCGGGGCGGTGCCCGGCTGGCCGGGGATGGAGATCTACCCGCCGCAGCCCATGGTGGGCCAGACTCGGGCGCTATTGGAGGCCTATCGTCGAGAGGGCGGCAAATGGAACGACGAGGTGGTCGCCGGGGCGGGGCATTCGCCCCATATTGAGCAGCCAGAGGAATTCCGTAAGGCCTTTTTCGCGTTTCTGGAAGGGCATGGCTAGCGTGCGCCCAGAGAGCCATTCCCAACGCCGCCCGTTGGGCCTGGGGATTCTTTACCAGTAAAGAAATCAGGGGCATTTTTCCGCCGGCACCAGGCCGCGCCAGTGAGGCACAATCGAATGTTCAAGAAGATCCTCGTTGCGAACCGAGGCGAGATCGCCGTCCGGGTGCTCCGGGCTTGCCGGGAGCTGGGCCTAGCCACCGTGGCCGTGTACTCCGACATCGACCGGGGTTGCCTGCACGTGCGCTATGCCGATGAGGCCTATCCCATTGGCTCTGCACCGGCCCCGGACAGCTACCTGCGTATGGATCGCATCATTGACGTGGCCAGAAGGGCCAAGGCCGACGCCATCCACCCGGGCTACGGCTTTTTGGCCGAGAACGCTGCCTTCGCCCGGGCCTGCCAGGAGGCAGGCATCATCTTCGTGGGGCCGGACCCCGGTGTCATCCAGATAGCTGGGGACAAGATCGCCGCCCGGCGCGCCATGCAGGCGGCGGGCTTACCGGTGGTGCCGGGCACCGACCGGGCCCTCCTGGACGAGGAGGTGGCACCGGAGGCGGAGAGGATCGGCTACTCGCTTTTGATCAAGGCTGCGGCGGGCGGTGGAGGCAAGGGCATGCGCATTGCCTGTAGCCCCGAGGAATTGCCCTCGGCCCTGGGCGCCGCCCGTCGGGAGGCGCAGGCCGCTTTTGGCGATAGCACAGTGTACATCGAGCGCGTCGTCACCGGTGCCCGGCATATAGAATTCCAGATCATGGCCGACCAGCACGGAAATGTGATCCAACTGGGGGAGCGGGAGTGCTCCATCCAGCGCCGCCACCAGAAGCTGATCGAGGAGGCGCCCTCGGTGGCCCTGACCCCGAAGCTACGGGAAGCCATGGGCCAGGCCGCGGTGCGCGCGGCCCGGGCGGTTGGCTATTCCAGCCTGGGGACGGTGGAGTTTCTGCTGGATAGGAACAAGAACTTCTATTTCCTGGAGATGAATACCCGTCTGCAGGTGGAGCACCCGGTCACTGAACTGGTCAGTGGGATAGACCTGGTCAAAGAACAATTGCGCATGGCCTCAGGGCGGAGGCTACGCTATCGCCAGGAGGATGTTAAGCTGAAAGGTTGGGCCATCGAGTGCCGCATTACCGCCGAGGACCCGTACAACGATTTCCTGCCTTCCATTGGGAGGATCACTGGCCTGTACGAGCCCACAGGGCCCGGCGTCCGGGTGGACTCGGGCATCTATGAGGGGTTTGAGGTCTCTCTCTATTACGACCCGCTGATCGCCAAGCTGGCGGCCTGGGGTGAGAGCCGCGGAGAGGCCATATTGCGCATGCGCCGGGCCTTGAACGAGTATCAGGTGGTTGGCGTCAAGACAAATATCCCTTTTCATCAGATGGTCCTGAATAACCTCCGCTTCATCGGCGGCACCTTCGACACCAGCTTCCTGGAGGCAATGGATTTGGTGAAGGCGAGCCGTGAGGATGACCTCTCCGCCGTCGCGGTGGCGGCGGCGCTATTGGCAAGCCAAAGGCGACCCACCATGAAGCTGCCTGCTGTTTCCGGTGAAGGGCCTTCTCGCTGGAGGCGTGCTGGCCGCTGGGGGGTGATGCCCAGGTGAGGTACATCGTCAATGTGGATGGCAAAGACATCCCGTTGGAAGTGGCGGAGGATGGCACGGTGAACCTGGCAGGCCGTGGCCACCAGGTGAGTTTGCAGAGCATCGACGGGGCTCACCTGTTTTCGTTGCTCATCGACAATCGGTCATACGAGCTGTACGTCGAGGAGAAGGAAGGGGAATTCCAGGTCCTCTTGAGAGGCGAGATGCACGTGGCCCGGGTGGGCTCTTTACTAGCAAAGAAAACCCTGGCCGTGGCGCCCAGGGGGGCCCCCGCCGGCGAGGCGGCGATCAAGGCCCCCATGCCGGGGCTGGTGGTGAGCGTCCTGGTGGAGAACGGCCAAGTGGTCCGGGCCAACCAGGGGCTCATCATCCTGGAGGCCATGAAGATGGATAACGAGCTGCGATCTCCCCAGGAAGGCACGGTCCACGGCCTGCGCGTGGCCGCTGGGGATAGGGTGGAGCAAGGGGAAACCTTGGCGGTGGTGAAGTGATGAGCGGCGAGGGTGCGGTGACGGGCAGGTTGTACTCGTCGTCTGTCACTTGACACTGGACATAAGGGACTGTTTCCAAGGAGAGAACCAGGATGCCAAAGATTACACCTCGCAGTGACTTCCAGATCGGGGAGAAAGCAGAGTTTAGCAAGACGATCACCGAGTCGGACGTGGTTACGTATGCGGGGCTATCAGGGGATTTCAACCCGCTCCACGTGGACGAGGAGTACGCTAAAACCAGCCGCTTCGGCGGCCGCATCGCCCACGGCCTCCTGACCACCGGGCTGATATCGGCGGTGCTGGGAATGAGGCTCCCGGGGCCTGGGGCCATCTACCTGAGCCAGCAGTTGAAGTTCACTGGGCCGGTGCGCATCGGCGACACCATCACCGCCGTGGCCCAGGTAGCGGGCTGGCTGCCCGAGAAGCGCATCGTCACCTTGAAAACCGATTGCTTCAATCAGCGGGGTGAGCAGGTCATCGCCGGAGAGGCGGTATTGATGGTGGAACGAACGGCATGCTGATAGCAGGCGGCGGGGAACGGAGGAGGTAGGATAGCGTCAAAGGGCGTTAACGGTCTTCGCGTTCAGTGGGTCGCTCATTGGCTTATTGACTTGCTTATAATGGCTTAGTGTTCGAGAGGAGGTGATTGATAAGGATAGGGTGGAAACGGGCCCATCAGATGCTTTCGATTAAGTTTCAAGGGAGAAGTGCAATGAAAAGAGGTTTCGTTTGGTTTATTTTGGTGGCGATGCTCGCCAGCCTGTTGCCGGCCTGCGGGCCCACGGCGCCCGCGAAGCCCCTCAAGATCGGGGTCCTGAGCGACATCGGCACCGGCCTCACCGCCTACGGTGAGATGCAACGCCGGGGCCTGGAGTTGGGCATCGACTATGCCACCAAGGGCACCAGGAAGGTGGCCGGACGGGAGATACAGCTCGTCGTCAAGGACACGGAGTCCAAGCCCGACGTGGGCGTGGCCCGGGCCCGTGAGCTCATCGAAAAGGACGAGGTGGAGATCCTGCAGGGGACACCCAACAGCGCCGTGGCCCTGGCCGTGGCCGAGGTGGCCAAGGAGTACAAGAAGATCTTCGTGGTCACCCCCGCCGCTGCCGATGCCATCACTGGTGCCAATTTTAACAAGTACATCTTCCGTACCGGTTCGAGCGCTGCCAACGACGCCCTGGCCGGGGCCAAGTACGCCGTGCGCGAGCTGGGGAAAAAGTTCGTTGGCCTGGCCCCCGACTACTCCTGGGGCCGCGACCAAATTGCCATCTGGAAGAAGATCGTGGAGGCGGAGGGCGGCACCTTTGTAGCCGAGGTCTTCGCCCCGGCGGCCACTACCGACTTCACCCCTTACCTTCAGAAGGTGCTGGACTCGAAGGCCGAGGTGCTCTTCGTGGCCTGGGCCGGGGCTGGCGGCGTTCGCCTCTTCCAACAGGCCCAGGAGCTGGGCGTGACCACTAAGCTGAAGGTGACCACCGGTATCGTGGACAACAAGTCTCTGGCCGCCACCGGCGACTCTATGATCGGTTTCAAGGGGATGATCAAGTACTACTACGCATTCCCCAAGAACCCGGTGAACGATTGGCTGGTGGCCGAGCACCAGAAACGCTTTAACGAGCCGCCCGACCTCTTCACCGACACGGCCTTCGCCGCTGGCCAGGCCATCGTCCTGGCCCTGGAGAAGACCAAGGGCTCCACCGACGCCGAGGCCCTGATCAAGGTCATGGAGGGGATGAGTTGGGATGCCCCCAAGGGCAAGTTCACCTTCCGCAAGGAAGACCACCACGCCCTCCAGTCTATGTACACGGCCGAGGTGGTTAAGGGCCCCGACGGCAAGCCCCAGCCCAAGCTGGTGAAGGAGATCTCCGCCGAGGATGCGGCGCCACCCATCACGGTGCCCAAGTAGGCTGTCCCAGGAAACGCTTGCCTGCTCAGGCTTAGGCAGGTCAGCCTGCCTAAGCCTGATGGGTTTCTACGCCAACCATGAGGCCGAGGACAGGTGCCTTTGGCTATCTTTACTCGTGAAGAAGTTCGAGCTTGTTAATGGATAGCACTATCATCCTGGAGACCAACCGGCTGCGCAAGGATTTCGGGGGCCTGGTGGCGGTGGCCGACGTGAGCATCAAGGTCCGTCAGGGCACCTCTCATTCCATCATCGGACCCAATGGCGCAGGCAAGACCACCTTTTTCAATCTGCTCAGTGGGGTGTTCAAGCCAACCGGCGGCACGATCTACTTCAAGGGGCGTGACATCACGGCCCTGCCCGCTTACCAACGTTCCCATCTAGGCATAGGTCGCTCTTTCCAGATCACCAACATCTTCCCTAACCTGACCGTGCTGGAGAACGTGCGACTGGCAGCCCAATCCCGGGGCCGTGATAACTTCAAACTCCTTTCCGATTTTCGCGCCTTTAGACGCTATCAGGAGCGGGCTCTGGAGATCCTCGAATTGGTGGGCCTGAGGGGTAAGGAGCTGACTGTCGCCCATGCCCTTCCACATGGCGATAAGCGCAAGCTGGAGATCGGCATCCTCCTGGCCACTGAGCCGGAACTGTTGCTGTTGGATGAGCCTACGGCCGGCATGTCCCAGGAAGAGGTGCCGGGTATCATGGACGTGATCGGCAAGATCAAGGCCTCTGGAGGCAAGACCATCATGCTGGTGGAGCATAAGATGGAGATCATCATGCGGGCCTCCGATGTGGTCACGGTGATGCACCTCGGCAGTGTGATCGCCGAGGGGACTCCGGCCCAGATCGCCAGTGACGAGGCGGTGCAGATGGCATATCTGGGAGGAACGCATACCCACTGGGGATGGAGAGCCCACCAACCCTAAGCTGTGGCCTGAAGGAATAGCGATGAGCGCTTTGTTGGAAGTGCAGGATATCCACACCTACATCGGGCAGTTTCACATACTGGAAGGGGTCTCCCTGGCTGCCAACGAGGGGGAGGTGACGGTGATGCTGGGACGCAATGGCGCCGGCAAGACCACCACCCTGCGCTCAATTCTGGGGCTGACCCCACCTCGTTCGGGGAGCATCAGGTTCGCCGGCAAAGAGGTCGGCGGCCTGCCCACCTATTCCGTCGCCCAACTGGGCATAGGCTACGTACCCGAGGACCGCGGCATCTTCACCGACCTCACGGTGGAGGAAAACCTGAAGATCGCGGAGCGGGCCAAAGGAGACCTGGACCGCAAGGCGGACCTGGTCTTCGGCCTCTTTCCGGACCTGAAGCGCCTGTACCGGCTGAAGGGCGGCCAGCTCTCTGGGGGCCAGCAGCAGATGCTGGCCATGGCCCGCGCTCTGGTCCCGGACAACCGGCTCCTGCTCATCGATGAGCCCACCAAGGGTCTGGCCCCGGTCATCGTGGAAAAGGTCATGGAGACCATCCACCAGCTTAAGGAGACGATTACGGTGCTCTTGGTGGAGCAGAATTTCTTCGTGGCCAGCGGCATCGGTGACCGGTGCTATATCCTCGATGTGGGCCGCACGGTGCACGCCGGAGCCATGGCCGATCTGGTGAGGGACGAGTCCTTGGTACAACGCTACCTGGGCGCCGTCGCCTAGGATCGCGGCCGGGAGGCGGTTATGACGCTGGAAACCCTAGTCAATATTTGCCTGCAAGGGCTCACCATGGGGATGCTCTTCTTCCTCATTGCCTCGGGATTATCCCTGATCTTCGGGCTGATGGATGTCCTGAACTTCGCTCATGGGTCGTTCTTCATGATCGGGGCCTATGTGGCTTGGGCGACCTTCGATGGCACCGCCGCCATTGTCCCCTTCAGCGACCTGCGCTTTGCGGTGGGGCTGGTCGCGGGAGCCCTGGCCGGAGGCGGGGTGGGAGCTCTCACGGAATGGGGACTCATCCGCCCTCTCTACAAGCGACCGATTTTTCAGATCTTGATGACCCTGGGGCTGGCCTACGTCTTCACTGAGGTGATAAAAGTATTGTGGGGGGCCTCGGGCCACAGCATGGCTAGGCCGGAAAGCCTATCCCGGGCGGTGGACTTCCTGGGGCGGCCTTTCCCCGCCTACCGTCTTTTCATCATCGCCCTGGGCCTGGCCATCCTTTTGGTGGTCTATGTCCTGTTGCAACGCTCCCGGCTGGGAATGATCATCCGGGCCGGGGTGGAGAACGGGGAGATGGTTCAGGCCCTGGGCATCAACGTGCGTCGGGTTTTCACCCTGGTCTTCACCCTGGGGGCGGCCCTGGCCGCCTTGGGCGGCGCCGCTGCGGCGCCTTTCGTGGGCGTTTACCCGGAGATCGGGCTTGAGTATCAGCTCAGCGCCTTCGTGGTGGTGGTCATCGGCGGCATGGGAAGCTTCGCCGGTTCGGCGGCGGCAAGCATTCTGGTGGGACTGGCCCGGGCTTTCGCCGACTACCAGCTCTCACCTCTGGTCGCCCAGGCCATTATCGTGACGGTGATGGCGGTAGTCCTCTTGCTCAAGCCGGAGGGGATTTTCGGCGCCAAGAAGGGGGGAGGACTTTGATGCAACCCGTTCACCGAATGGCCGTCTCCTCCTGGCTTAAGGCGAGATCGCCCTGGCTAGCTGTCCTGGCTTGTCTGACCCTGGCGCCCGCCTTTCTTAACAAGTTCTATCTGGGACTCATGGTCCAGGTGTTCATCCTGGCCGTCTTCGCCTTGAGCTATGACCTCTTGATGGGCTACAGCGGTATCCTCTCCTTTGGGCATGCCATGTTTTTCGGGAGCGGTGCCTACGTGGTGGGGTTGTTGCTAAAAGGGGCAGCCTGGCCTCTGTACGCCGCCCTGCCTATCATCATCGTGGCCGCGGCACTGATGGGCGTTCTGGTGGGCATTGTCACCTTGCGAGTGCGAGGGGTATATTTCGCCATGATCACCCTGGCTTTCGCCGAGGTGATCTATATTCTCTCCGCCTCCTCGCAGTTGCGGCCCTGGACCGGAGGCGATGAGGGGCTCCATGGTATCCCGGTGCCCGCCTGGATGAGCCCTACCGCGGAGAGAGTGACCTTCTACTATATTTCCTTATCTTTTCTGGTTCTCATGTATTTCCTGGCCCGGCGAATCGTCAACTCGCCCACAGGACGGGTGCTCATCGCCGTCCGCGAGAATGAGAGCCGGGCCGCGACCATCGGCTATAACGTGTTCTGGTACAAAGTGCTCATCATCGTCATCTCTGGCGTCCTCGCAGCCCTGGCCGGGGGGCTAAACGCCCTTTATTTCCGCAATGCCACGCCGGAGGTGCTGGGGGTGGGCCGAACCATCGACGCCCTGCTGATGACCATCATCGGAGGCATGGGGACTCTCATTGGCCCGGTGTTGGGGGCGGTGGTGATCCGTGTCCTGGGGAACTATCTGGCCGACTGGTTTGGCCCGCGCTGGCCGCTGGTCTTCGGGCTCATCTTCGTGGCCCTGGTGATGTTCTTTCCTTGGGGCATTGTGGGAACAGTTGGCAGGCTGAAGCCTGCACTCCGGTCCTTTATCAAGTCGGAGTGCGGCCTTCAGGCTGGAAAGGAAGGTGGACAGAAAGCATCGCGAATCTCTGATAACCCTGAGGAACACTGATGAATCAGTGATTCCAGTGATCTGACGGGCCAGTTGGTTGCAGGCTGAAGCCTGCACTCCGGTCCTTTATCAAGTCGGAGTGCAGCCTTCAGGCTGCTGTTGCTTGCGCAGGAGTCGTGGTGGTATAATTGGCGCGCCATACTGGTGGGCATCTGGATCAGGCATTGGAGGGTGGCCCACCAAGCCGGACCGGGTTGACGATGGCCGTAAGAAGCTTCCGGAGCAGGCCATGAGCGCCAAGAACACCAGGAGCAGGCTGAGCCCGGGCCAGGCGGCTCAGGCTCTGGCGGAGATCATACGTAACGCCCGGCTTATCTGGCGCCTGCTATGGGACTCCAGGGTCTCCCCCTGGCCCAAGCTCCTCATACCTGGGGCGGTCTTGTACGTCCTCTCGCCCATCGACTTCCTACCCGACCTCTTCCTGGGCCTGGGTCAACTGGACGACCTGGCGATATTCCTTTTGGCCTTGAAGCTCTTTGTCGAACTTTGCCCTAGGGACATCGTGCGCCAGCACCAAGATGACCTGAGATCCTACCCCGGAGAGTACCACGTGGTAGTGGAGGGCGAGGGCCCGGCCCAGACCAATGAGCCCGTCGGTTACATCGACGTGCCATACCAGGTGCTGGAGAAGCCGGACGCAGACGAGGTGCGGCCGGAGAAGCAGAACAACCATGCACCCGGTAGCTGAAACAGGTAGCAGGTAGCAAGTATCAGGTAACAGGTAGCAGGTTGCAGGTAGTATCAGGTGGCAGATGCTATTTGCCACCTGATACTTGTATGATGAGGGAGAGCGCGATGCCGAAAGTGGCTGTAGGGACCGGGGAGCTGTACTATGAGGAGGCAGGGAAAGGCATTCCCCTCATTCTGCTCCACTCCGGCGGAGGGAGCACGGCCCAGTGGAAGCCCAACCTGAGCGCTTTCGCTGAGAAGTACCGGGTTATCGCCTACGATCGGCCTGGGTATGGACAGTCTAGTCCGCGAGAGTTCTTCCCCCTGGATTACTTTGACCGCGATGTCGAGGATCTGGCCGCTCTGTTGGACAAACTCGGCCTGACCGAGAGAGTCTTCCTGTGCGGCTGCAGCGACGGAGGGACCATCGCGCTCCTGTTCGCCGCACGCTTTCCAGAGCGGACCCGGGCGATTGTGTGCGAAGGCGCCCATGGATACGTGGAAGAGAAGGCAGTCAAAGCTCTGCGAGAAGAGAGGCGGCGTTGGGAAGAAGGTTTCAGGAATAAAGGCTTGTGGGGTACTCCCCGGGCCAGGGCCCAAGCGGCATTCTTCGACCGCTGGCTAGATCCGGCATTTCGAGACTGGAACATCATGGATCAACTTGCCAAAATAGTTTGTCCCACGCTCATTGTCCAGGGTGCTGAAGACGAGTATGCGGAGATGAGCCACGCCGAGCGGCTGGCGGAGGCCATCAAGGGTTCCGAGTTGTGGAAGGTGGACGGCGCCGGCCACATGCCTCACGCCAGCCTACCAGACAAATTCAACCGTAGGGTACTGGCATTTCTGGCAGACAAGTAAGCACCCCCTGGCACAGCTTTCTTTACCAGCACAAGCTCTACTGAAAGAACCCAGATTTAACTGCAGAGTGCGCGGAGTGCGCTGAGTTTTTCCTTGATTTTCTCTGCGTTCTCGGCGTTCTCTGCGGTGAGAAAACAGCCGGAGCGACCTTTTTTCAGTGGAGTCAGTACAGAATTCCTCCAGTCCACCACCTGTGAGCAGTGAACGGTCAATCCGCCATTCGGGAGAAGGGTTTTGAGACCAAAGATCGGCATCACCTGGCTCTATCGGCCGGGAGGTGGCAACCCCGCGGAGGAGGAGACTTCGCGGCGCTATATGGCCGCCGTGGAAGGTGCCGGTGGGCACGTGGTTCCATTGTGGCACGATGAGCCCTGGGACTGCTGGCTGGAGGAGATGGATGGGTTGCTGCTCTCAGGAGGCGGTGACATCCATCCCTCTCGATATGGTGAGGAGAATAAAGGGAGCGAGAAAATAGACCTGGAGCGCGATCGGAAGGAGTTTGCCGCTTTCACCCGAGCCCGGGAACGCGGGATACCGATCCTGGGCATCTGCCGGGGCATGCAGGTGATCAACGTGGCCTGCCGCACTGGCGACGGCCGGGGCGGCAGCCTGGTGCAGGCTCTTTCGCGCGCTCCCATTGACCATGCCCTGGACGGCGAGAACTCGCGCTTTCACTGGGTGAAGGTGGTCTCGGGCTCCCAGTTGGCGCAGTACCTCGGCGGCGCTGGCGAATACCAGGTGAACAGCCGCCACCATCAGGGGATCACTGACGAAAGGCTGGCGCGTGACCTTGTGGCCTCGGCTTACAGCGCCGACGGCGTAGTGGAGGGGTTGGAGGTCCCAGGCTATAGATTTCTCTTGGGCGTGCAGTGCCACCCGGAACGCTCAGGGGAGGCTCCTGAATTCGAGGCAGTCCTTTGGGCCTTCGTCCGCGTCGCCGGCGAGCGCGCCCGGCCGAGGTGCGGATGGCCGGGGACCGAGGCTAAGATGGCGGCAAGATAAAGCGGTTACGTTTGCCCACAACCTACTTCGGAACGGCTGACCGGTAGATACGCAGCGAGACGTCGGTTTCCGGGAAATAGCGTTCGGCGACCTTGTTCCACTTCGGCATTTTCTCCATGGCCATCGCGTAATTCAGCTTCCAGGCGTTAAACTCCAGGTAGTCGCCGGAGTAAAATGGCGATCCCTCGCCCACTCCTACCGCTACAATAGAGTAAATGTCCTTGCGGTCAAGCCACTTAGCCAGGGCTGTGTCGTAGTCCACCCCACGCACCGGCAACTCCAGTTCTGGCCAGCGCAAGAGCGGCACCACGCGGTAGAAGCTCTTGTCCGTCCCGAAGTCCCAGTTAATGAGCCCATAGCTGAACTCGGCGAAGGTGCCCAGGACGGCAATCGGCTTAGTGGGATCGTGGACGGCTCTGATTGTACTGAGGGTCTCAGCAATGGTGGAGCCCATTGCACCAGCAGACTGGGTGGGCCCCAGCCGGTTCCAATACAGGCCCCCGGCGGGCGCCAGGTACAGGGCCAGTATGAGCAAAGAGGTGCCTTTAAAGAGAGCTGATCCATGGCCCGGTGCCCTTAGCCGGGCGGTCAAGATATGGAGCACCTCTATCAGCGCGTAGCTCGCGGCGATCCAGAAGGCCGGAAGCAGGGGCGCGATGTAGCGGTCGCCCTTAATGGGATGATACACAGAGGCAACGAAGCCGATGGCGAAGAACACGATCAGGGTCCTCAGTTGAGAGTTTCGCCAGTGCCTCAAGGCCAGGGCAAACCCGGCCAGGGCAAGGCCAAACAAGGAGGTGGAGCCGCTGAATTGGGAGAGCCAGATCTGTGGATAGAAAAGCAGGTTGGAGGCGCTGAGCAGATTGTTTTCGACGGGCCGATTGGTGAGGAAGTACTGGAACCCGGCGAACTTGGTAGGCGGCGGCGTGAGAAGGTAGAGGGCCGTGATCGCCACAAATGGCACGAAGATGCAGAATAGGGTGCGGCGCTTGATAAACAGGGCCCAGGCTCCATCTAGCCCTCGGAACCCCCAACCGTGCTCGAATAACTCGGTCACGGCGATGGTAGCAATGACCAGCAGGCCATAGTTGTATTTGGTCATGAAGGTGAGGACACAAGCCAGGCCAACTGCCATGTACCAGGCCCAGGACGGGGCCCTCAGGGCCCGGGCGTAGGCATAGAGCGTGAGGGTTATGGTCAGGAGCACGACGTGCTCGATCATGGCCAGGCCGGCCAGAACCAGCATCCCCCCGGCGGTCCAGATCATGGTCGCCGCCAGCAGGCCCACCAGCCAACCGCGGTCCGGTGACAGCTCCAGGCAGAGAAAGTAGAGCACGACGGTAGCCAGGGCCAGGCTGAGCAGGCTCACCAGCCGGGCCGAGGCCAACGATTCGCCCAATACCAGCAGGACCAGGCTTTGCAGCCAGGAGAACGCCGGTGGATAGAGGATCCGGCTGTTGGAATCGACCCACAGGGCCCGAAGGTCTAGCAACCGGAGGTCCTGAGCGATCTTGTGCCCCCAGTAGCTGTGCTCGGCCTCGTCCCAGCCGAAGGTGCCGTTTAAGAGCAACTCCTTTTGCCACACCAGGACCGAGGCCGTGGCTACCATCGCTAGCAGGAGTGCCAGCCCCAAAGTATTTGCCTTACGGTGCCGCAGTTGCTCCCCGGCGGCCCGCAGGAGAGAAGCGCCAAGTGCAATGGTGACCGCCAGGGCGGCCAGGAACATTGGGGCGTGAGAGGCCAAGTCCTGGCGGCGGAATGCCAGGGCCCAACCGGAAACGACGGGAAGCAAGGCGCTGCCCATCAGGGCCGTGGGCCGGGAAAATCTCTGGGCCCTTAGCAGGAGAAAGGCGGCCAGGCTGGTAAGGGCGATGCCCCCCACCAAGGGGAGGGAGGGGAGGGATGGTGCCAGGTCTCCGGGCACCGGCTCCAGGAGGAGCCACGCCAGTTGCACTCCCAGTTCTCGTGGGTCTGGCCCGGGCACGAAGGTCTCCGAACGCAGTTCAATGCTCGTGTCCCAGTACCAGCCGGCCTGGGTGCGCTCGATGGGGAACTCGTAGACCGCCATTTGCCCGCCAGGCGCGAATCGGGCCACTTCGTTGTGGTTGATCCACAGGCTCACCTGGGGTGGGGAGACGGGGCGCAGGGCGCCCAGCCGCATCTTGAGCCGGAGGGCCCGGTTTCCTCCGGGGCCGGGAAGGGTTATCGCCGCCCTACCCTTGCTCCAGCTAAACCAGGAGTCGACGGTCCATTCGGGATAGTAGAACCCGGAGAGGTAGAGGCCACCGTCCTCTGCCCCCAGGTTGACCCGGTACGCGGCCGGGATTTGATAGGCCAGGGTGGGCAAGAGGAGCGATAGTAAGAGTAGCGCGGCGAAGGGCCGCGAAGCCAACTCGGGCATGACGAAGCCCCTGGCCAGTCCGATCAGCCTGGCGGCGGAGCCTTTGGCCAGGGTCCACAGATCCATCACTTCTAGCATAAGCCAACTCTCTCACGATCGGCTACCTGTCATTCACGGTGTTATCGTATCATAACCTTGGAGCAAAGCAAACGAATGCTGCTGGTTTTCCACCCCTGGTCCCGTGGTCGGATTGCCCCTGGCGTAGGTGGCCACCATAGAGCCTTCGGCCTTGAAGGCCTCAGCCCGAAGGCTTGCCCTGAGTGCAGTGAAGGGGCGGCCTGGCCCTTACGCTAGTCGGACATGCACCGACAAGTTGACTTGAGCTTGACTGGGCATGCTGGCACCTACATAAGGGGGACACCATACTTATTTGCTCCGAAAATACCCTTGAGTAACATGATGGGGTAGACCTGGTGCAACGACCCGTGCAATCCTTGCCATACTGAAACGATACACTTTCAGAAGCTATAAGTCAAGAATTAAGTATGGTGTCCCCGAATATCCCTCCACCAACTATTCGCTACTAGCCATCAGCCGATATCTGGGGCATGCGGTGGTGATACCCGCGGCCTTGTGTCGTGGGGGTTTCACCAGCGTAACCCATGCCGGTTTAGTGTGCCTCTAGAGCGTGGGCAGGAAGTCCACCACTACCGAGCCGCCGATGAACTCGCGCAGGATGGAGTCCTCGGGCACCAGGGTGGGCTCCCAGGGGAGAAACCAGTCCAGGAAGGCCAAGAGCCGCCGGGCCTCCACGTACTCTGGAGAGCCAGGCTCCACCTGGCGCAGGAGAGGCTCGGCCAGGGGCTTGAGCACGGCCAGCTCGTAGGCCAGGGCCGAGTTGAACATGGCGTCGGCGTGCTCTTGATATGGGAAGATGTGCCGCTCCTCGCCCCGGCGCACGCTGTCCCAGCGGGCGATGGTGTCGTGAGCGCCGTAACCCCGGTCTCGGGCGTCTCGCACGATACGGCGCACCAGGCGGGTGTCGGTGGTGGGGATGCGATTGAGCGAATCTAGTTTAAGCTGGGTCAGGGCGGAGACGTAGATGCGGTAGATGCTCTCGGCCGGCACCAGAGGCAAGAGCGCGGGATTCAGGCCATGGATGCCCTCCACCAGCAGGATATGATCCGGCGCCAGTTGCACCGCAGGGCCAGTTTCCCTCTGGCCCCGCTCGAAGCTGTAACGGGGCATGGTCACCGTCTCACCGGCCAGTAGGGCCACGAATTGGCGGTTCAATAACTCCAGGTCCAAGGCCTCCAGGGCCTCGAAGTCGTAGCCTCCCTTTTCGTCGCGGGGGGTACGTTGACGGTCAACGAAGTAGTCATCCAGGCTGATGGGAAAAGGCCGCAGGCCGTGGGCCAGGAGCTGCACCGTGAGCCGCCGGGCAAAGGTGGTTTTTCCGGAGGACGATGGGCCGGCCATGAGCACCAGCCGGGTGTGCCCCCGGCGCCGGGCGATGTCAGCGGCGATCTCGGCCATGCGTTGTTCGTGCAGGGCCTCGGCCACCAGGATGATCTCCCGGGCTCGGCCGGCGGACAGGGCCTGGTTCAAGGCCTCCACGTCCGGCACCCCCAGCAACTTCAGCCACTGGCCGTACTCCTGGAAGACGGCGGTGAGCTTAGGGTAATGCCGCACCTGACCCAGGGCTGCCGCCTGGCCTCGCGGGGGGAATTGCAACACGAAGCCAGGCGGGTAAGGCCGTAGGGCAAAGTGGGCCAGGTAGCCGGTGGATGGCACCAGGGGGCCGTGGAAGCGCTCCCGGGCCTGACCCAGGATGCGGATGGTGACGGTGCTTTGCCCCGGGCCCGCCACCGTCTCCAGGCCGATGGGAAGATCTTGAGCCACCAGGGCCCGCATCCGCAACTCGATCTCACTCAGCTCCCGTATGGTGAAGGGACGGTAGCCCTGGACCCGGCAGAAGAAGCCGCCGAAGGTCAAAGAGTGGTCTACGGTGACCCCGGCCTGGGGGAAAAGCTCCTGAACGGCCGCCACCAGGAGCAGGATCAGCGAGTTCTGATAGATGCGGCGGCCGGCCTCCTGGGCCAACGTTATGGGCTGAACGTCGCCGTCGGTCAAGACCGGCTC